>CAZYUX010000154.1:0-1855 GCA_964650745.1 uncultured Puniceicoccaceae bacterium | reverse complement strand
ACGCCGCCGGCAGCGTGAAAGCCCCGCTCTTCCAAGAAGAAAACGCCAGAGCCGCCGGCCGCATCCGGTACTTGGACATCGGTTTCTTCTCCGGAAAAGAACCGGAAGAATGGCGGAATGCCGAGCGCGTGCTTCTGCCCTCGGTCCTCGATCCCCTGATGCGCCCGCGCCCCGCCCACACCACCAAGCGCGACTACGGCCACCTGTTCCTGATGGGCGGCTCCCGGGCCATGCCGGGCGCCATCCTCATGGCGGCCAAGGCGGCGGCGCGCGCCGGCGCGGGCCGCGTCACCGCCTTTGTCCCCCGCGGAATGGGGGCGCGTTTCGCAACCATCCTGCCGGAAGCAATGTGGGTATCGTGGCCGGAGAGCAGCCAATCCGGCTGGACCTCGGCGGGAATGGAACTGCTGCGCCGCCGAATGGAACACGCCACCGCCATGGTCGCGGGGCCGGGCATGGGCATCGACAAAGACACCCGAATGCTGCTCAGCCGCCTCGTGCGCGAAGTTCCAAAACCCATGGTCCTCGACGCCGACGCCCTCTACCCCGAAGTGGTGGCCGGCTCCCTTAACCGCGCCGCCGACTTCGGCCCTGTGGCGGTGACACCCCACGCGGGGGAATACATCCGCATGACCCAGCGCAGGAGGAACATCACCAGCGCCGCGCTGAAGGAGTTCTGCTACAAAAACCGGGTCGTAACCGTGCTTAAGGAAACCTGCACGCGCATCTGCGATGAAAACCGCGTCACGCGCAACCTTTCCGGAGGCCCGGTTTTAGCCCGCGGCGGCAGCGGCGACATCCTGGCCGGAATCACCGGCGCGCTGGCGGGCCAGCCCCGGGCGGACCTTTACGAAGCCTGCTGCCAGGCCGTCTGCTGGCACGGAACAGCGGCGGACGCCCTGGCCCGCGACCGGGGACAAACCGCCGTCAACACCACGGAAATCTTGGACCGCCTCAGCCCCGCGCTCCGGGAATAAAATGCAACCGGCCCGGCAGGAAAACCAAACCACGCAAAGACAGGCCCTGATGATCCTCAACGGCCTGCCCAGCATCGGACCGGTGAGGCTCAACCGCCTGCTCGAAACCTTCGGAGGCGACGCCGCCGCCATTCTGAACGCTCCGCGCGCCCGCCTGCTCGAAACACGCAGCATCGGCAAAACCAATGCCGACACCATCGCGAAATGGCGCTCCCTTTTCGACTTGCCGAAAGAAGAAAACTCGCTGGCCAGACACGGCGCCGCCTTTATAAGCTTTCGTGACGAAGACTACCCCCCCCTCCTGCGGCAAATCAGCGACCCTCCCATCGGCCTCTATGCGCTTGGCCTGGAACGGGCCGCCAGCCCCGCCGCCGCCATCGTGGGAACCCGGCGCCCCACCCTCTACGGGCGCGGCGTTGCCCGCAACCTGGCCGCCGAACTCGCCCGCATGGGATTTTGCGTTGTCAGCGGACTGGCCCGCGGCATCGACAGCGAAGCCCACAATGGCGCCCTGGACGCCGGCGGCCGCACGGCGGCCGTCCTCGGCTGCGGCCTGGACATCATCTACCCTCCGGAAAACCTCGCCCTCTACCGCCGCATCGCGGCATCCGGCGCCATCTTTTCCGAATTCCCTTTCGGCTTCAGAGCCGCCAAACAAACCTTTCCCCAGCGCAACCGCATCCTGGCCGGACTGGCCGACGCCGTCATCGTCGTCGAATCGGACCTGCATGGCGGGGCCATGATCACGGCCCGCTTCGCCGGCGAATACAACCGGCCGCTTTTCGCCGTGCCGGGACGGGTTGACCAGGCATCGGCGCGCGGCTGCCACCGCCTCATCCGCGAAGGCGACACCCTCCTGAACTCCGCGGACGACATCC
>CAZYUX010000153.1:0-6699 GCA_964650745.1 uncultured Puniceicoccaceae bacterium | reverse complement strand
ATCCTTGCCGCCGAAGAGGAAACATAAGGTTTCATTTCTGGGGCGATATTTAAAAGCGCTTCATTTGCGGGAGGTATTTTTCGAAGTCATCCGGTTCCCCGAGCCGCGGCGCCGGTTTCTGCGGAACAGATATTTCAGGGAACAGGGCGGAGGAACCAGCCGCTGAACGGGCAGGGGAAAGAGGCGCCGCAAACGGAAGCGGAGCGAATGCCGGAGCGCGGAATGGCTCAAATCCGGCAGGCGGCAGGCTTTTTTCACCCGCCGGAAGCGGCAAGCGCAAAGCATCCGAAAAGCCGCCCGGTTCCGGTCCGGCTGGCAAAACCGGCAACCAGGATTCCGCCGGCGGCGCGGGCGTTTTGTTTTCTAAATATGGGTTGTTGCCCGCCGGCGCCGGAGCTTGCGGCCGCGCTTGCGTTTTGAACGCCGCGCCCGGCTCAAAAACCGGGAAGTCCTTCCGCGCGGGCATTTCCCCCGGCGTAAAATCATCTTGCCACATGGAACCGGCTGTTCCCCCGATCTTTGCGGCTTTGATCTTGCCGGTTTTTTCATCCGGCGGCGTTTTTTTCATTTCTTCCGCCGCGATTAAATCTATCAGCTTCGTTTTCCGCCCGAACGGTTCAGCCGCTATTTCGTCCTCTTCCAGACCGGCGTCCAGCAGGCTCTCTCCAGAGACTTTTTCTACGGTGGCCAGGAGCCATCTCTTTTCTTCCGATTCAAGCTTTTCTTTTTCCTTCATTTCTTCCGGCAGGCTCTTAACGACAAGCGGGGGGGCCTCCGGCAGCATGGGAGCGGCGGCCTGGTTTTTCGGCAGGGAAGCCGTTTCCGTCTCCGCGGCGGATTCCTCTTCTTTCATCAGCTCGCGGTGGCGGGCAAGCTCCTGAAGCGCCTCCTCTTTGAAGGTTTCGCGGGATTCCTCTTCATCCGCGGCTCCCAGGAGCGTTCCGGCTCCCAGCGCGGCGGCCAGGAGCAGGCATCTCCGCTTTTGGCGGCTGTCTTTCATCGCTTTGTTTAGAAACCGGCTGAACCGCTTTTCCGGCTGGCCGGGATCGGCGCCCCATAATGGGCCAGCTTGGAAGCGTCCGCGATGGAGCGCAAGCTAAATCATTCACTTCCGCCCCGTCCGGCGGGGCTGGAATGCAAAAAGATTCGGGGGCGGCCATCAAACCAGCTCCGAAAGCCGGGAGGCATCAGGTTTAAGGGGGAGAAGGCCGGAAATTTTGACGGGGCGGTTTTCCTTAATCGAAATGTTGGCGGCGATGCCGGCGAGAATCGATGCGGCGCCCTGCTCGTGGCCGGCGTTGCGCCCGAGTTTTTCCTCCGGCGGATTGGCGCTGAAGATCTGCTCGCACAACCGCGGGTCCGAGCCGCCGTGGCCCCCTTTCGCTTTGGGCGGCGGCCCGACGTCATAGCGCAGTTTGAAGTGGGGGAATACGGTGGCCCGGAAGTCGCCCTTGTTGATTTCTTTTTCTTTCTCAGGCAGCACCTCGCTCTGGCCCCGGTTGATGTGCGAGGGGCCCAGCTCGTAATATTCGAGGCGCCCGCGGTTCCCGTTGAACGTCACTCTCATGCCTTCGCGGGGGCTGTATGAGTTTAATGAATACGTGAGCAGAACGCCGTTGCGGTAGCGGACGTTGAGGCTCATCGAGTCATAGATGTCAATGCCGCCGCGGAAGACGTTGCGGTCGCGCAGGTAGCCGGTTTCGGTTTCGGCGTCGTAATAAAGGCCTTTCATCGCGGGGTCTTTGTCCAGCTCGATTTTGAAAGGGTCGTCTTGAGCTTCGGGATAGCCGGTGTAGCGCGGGTAGCGGGTGAGTTTTTCATCGCCGCGCGCCAGGGCGTTTTCCTTTCCATAAAAGACCAGGTCTCCGAAGGCGAACACTTCCTCCGGAATCGAATCCACCCACCAGTTGACCAGGTCGAAGTGGTGAGTGGCCTTATGGACGAGGAGCCCGCCGCAGTTTTCCATCCGGGCGTGCCAGCGCCGGTAGTAGTCGGCTCCGTGGCTGGTGTCGAGAAGGTATTCCATGTTGACGCTTTTGATATCGCCTATGACGCCCTCGTTCAGGACTTCCTTGACGCGGGTGTTCCATCCCATCCAGCGGTAGTTGAAGGTGACGCGCACTTTGCGCCCGGTCTCCTTGACGGCATCGAGGATGGCCCGGCATTTCCCGGCGTCCACCGTCATCGGTTTTTCCGTGATAACGTCGCAGCCCAGCCGCAGCGCCTGGATGATGTAATCGTGGTGGGTGCTGTCCATCGAGGTGACGATGACATGGTCCGGGCTGGTTTTTTTTACCAGACTGGCGAAGCCGTCCGGTTTGCAGGTGGGAACGGGGGCGTAATTATACTGCTCTTGCAGCCGCCGGTTGTAGTAGTCCATCCGCACTTGGCTGATGTCGCAAAAGCCGGCGAATTCCGTTGAGTCCGGATAATCCCGCGCCGCGCGCTCCACGAAGTTCGCGGCCCGGCCGCCGAGGCCCACCTCGAAATAGCGTTTCTTTCTCATGATGGCTGAAGGGTTGGATAGTTGTATTATCCCGCGGTCAGGAGTTGCAGGTGTTTGCCCAGATGATTTTCCAGCAGTTGGTGGTGCAGGTCTTTATGGGTTTGCAGGACTTCCGTTAACGCTTCCTTGAAGGTTTGTCCGTTGGGCCGCCGCCCAGCAGTCAGGACGGAGCCGAAAGTCACGTGAAGCAGCTGCCGGCCGTCGTCTTGATCGAGGAACAGGCCTTCGAGGTTTGAAGCGGCGTCCAGGTTCAGTCCTTTGACCCATTCTTCCGTAACGGAAATATGGTAGCTCGCCTTGTCTTCGCCGAAATGCTCCGCGCTGAAGCGGATAATTTCCTTGAAAAGCTCCGGCGCCTGCCGCGCCGCCACGCGCAGGCCTTCGAGATAGCTGGTCCCGGCGGTCTTGACGTGGAGCAGTTCCCCGCAGACCCGCCCGAGGGCGGGATAGATGGAAAATTTGTCGGAGCCGCTGTGAACGCTTATTTTATACGGCCCAAAGCTTCGGGCAATAGCCGCGTGTTCTTCCAGCGCGGTTTCGAATTGTTTTAAATCCCCCTTGTAATCAGTCCCTTTTTCGAACTCGCCCGCGAACCGCGGCGCCAGGCTGACAATGACCACTCCGAGGCGTTTCATCTCTAACACAAAAAAGAGGTGCTCGAGGGCGGAGGTGGGCGAACTGGTTTCGTCCACGGAGATTTCGATTTCAAAAGGGCGGTCCGGACAAGCGGAAGCCAGGGCTTCCGCCAGGGCGCCGCAATGAGCCGCCGCCCGCCCGTATTTGACCGCCGCCCGGAGCAGGGTTTCCCTGTCAAAGGACAAGCCGCGTCCCGTGTCCGGTTCGTATTCGTTTCCCAAATACAAGTCTTCCGCTTTCTCCCCGCCGTAAAATCCTTCTTGCTCCTGCCGGGAGATTTCCGCGGCCAGATCGTTTTGGCTCATGGTGTCCGCCCCGTTGATGACGAAAGCGGATGGGTCGAACGTGAAAAAAGTGCAGCCGGCGGCGGCCATGCGCCGGATGTCTTCCGGAGTTTTCAGGTGATCGGCGTCGGCCCCCCATGGCCGGTTGTAACGGGCTTGCGCAACCGCCTTGCGGGCGGCATCCAGAACTTCCTCCGGCATCCGGCGCGTCCGCTCCAGTTCGCGGACGGACTGCTGGGCGAAGACCGGCGCGAAATCGTGGTTCTTCGCGGCGGCAACATGCCCGGGCCCGGCCAAGCCCAGGCGGTCTCCGAATCCGAAGGTTTTTTTTAATCCGAGAATGACGGGAGAATCAAATGGCATCGCGGTATCGCATTGCGGGTGGCGCGGCGGATTGCCCTTGACGGGCAAATGAAAAACCTACACGTGTAGGATCTGCCCGCCATGTCAACCGGAAAAGAGCGCGCCGCTGAAATCAAGACGACGTCGGCCCTGGCCCGGCGCCTGGGCCTGTCCCGCTGGACGGTGTCGCGGGTGCTGAACAATCATCCCGGTGTCCGGGGGGCCACGCGGGAGCGGGTCTTGCGGGCCATGGACGAGTCGGGATTCTCGCCCAGCCCGATGGCGCGGGGTTTGCGCGGGTCGCGCACGCGGCTGGTGGGGATCTGTTTTCAGGAACTGGAATCTCCCGTCCTGGCGCGAAAGACTTCGATGCTGCAACACCTGCTGCGGGAGCGCCGCTACCGGGCGCTGCTCGAGCTTACCGGCGGGCGGGCGGACCTCGAGGAAGAGGTTATCCGGCACTTTCTTTCGCTCAGGGTGGACGGTGTGGCGCTGGTGGGATCGACACTGGCGGCCCAAAGCTCCGCCGTGCGTCTGCTGGCGGCCCGCCGCCTGCCGGTCGTGGCGGTTGACCCGGTTTATCCGCTGCCCTTCCCGCAAGTATATCTGGACCGCGAAGGGGCGATGCGGCAATGCCTGAAGCACCTCCATGACTTGGGACACCGCTCTTTCGGCTTGCTGGGCATCAGCGCGGATGTGCCTTATGGCCAGGCCCGCCTCCAAGGTCTGCGCAAGGAAGCCAGGCGGCTCAAACTGTCTTTCCGGCGGGACGTTCACAAGCTGGCGGTTCCGGGGAACTCCCAGCAGGATTACGGCTATGGCTGGCAGCTGGCGGAGCGGCTGCTGGCGCTGCCCCGGCCGCCGCCGGCGCTGCTGGCGCTCAATGACGCGCTGGCCCTGGGAGCGGTCAAGCGCCTGCGCGAACGGGGTTGCAGGGTTCCGGAAGACTTTTCCATCATCGGCTTCGATAATTTGAAAGTCACCGCTTATGCGCATCCTCCCCTGACCACGGTGGACCAGCAAACCGAACGCATGATGTCCGCCGCCGCCGGCTTGCTGTTGCGCTCCGTGGAATGCCCCCGCTCCCGCCGCTCACGGCCGCAAATCATCCAGCCCGCCTTCATCCAGCGCGCCACCACCGCTCCGCCGCCCTGTTAACCAAAGGCATGCGGACAAAACGGAAATGGCGGACGGGATTATTCGTCTTTCAATTCGAGGACAGCAACCGGAGGCAATTTCTTTTTGCAGGCCGCGATTTTTAACTTTATTCGCCGCGAATCCGGCGGTTGAATTCACCGGGACATAAGATGAAATACATCAGCACACGCGGGCAATGCGAACCGGTGTCCTTCACCCGGGCGGTGGAGGCGGGCCTGGCGCCGGATGGCGGGCTCTTTTTGCCGGAGGAACCGCCGGACATTTCCGGCCGGCTTGCGGCATGGGAAAAGCTTTCTTACACGGAGTTGTGCGCGGCTTTCTTCCGCCTTTTCGCCACGGACATGGAAGGGGAAACGATTGACCGGCTGACCGCCGCTTCCCACACGAAATTCAGCCACCCGGACACCGCGCCCTTGCGGCAGCTGGAGGATAACCTCTGGGTTCTCGAACTGTTCCACGGCCCCACGCTGGCCTTCAAAGACTTCGCTCTGCAGCTGCTGGGAAATCTTTACGAGGAGCAAATCCGCCGCGCGGGCAAAAAACTCAACGTTCTGGGCGCCACGTCGGGTGACACCGGAGCGGCAGCCATTCACGGCCTTCTGGGCAAAGAGGGCGTGCATATTTTTATCCTCTATCCCGACGGGCGGGTCTCCCCTTTGCAAGAGCGCCAGATGACCTGCACCGGCGCCGCCAACGTTTTTCCGCTGGCCATTGATGGCTCGTTCGACGACGCGCAGCGCGCGCTCAAGGAAACGTTCGGGGACCTGGACTTCAAGGCGCGCTACCGGCTCTCGGCGGTCAACTCGATCAACCTGGCCCGTATTCTGGCCCAGTGTGTTTATTATATTTACGCATGGCTGCGCCTGCCCGCGGATAAACGCGTCAACGCGGAGTTCGCCGTGCCCACGGGCAATTTCGGCAATGTCCTGGCAGGCTGGATGGCGCGGCAAATGGGCCTGCCCGTCCAGTCATTCAAGATCGCCACAAACCAGAACGACGTCCTCCACCGCCTCTTCACCACCGGCATCTACGAGCTGGGCGCCGTCCGCCCCAGCCACGCGCCCTCGATGGACATCCAAGTGGCCTCCAATTTCGAGCGTTTCCTCTATTACGCCGAGGGGCGCGACCCCGCCCGCGTCCGCGCTGTCATGTCGGCATTCAAGGAGACCGGGCGTTATGTTTTCGAACAATTCAACCGAGGCGTTTTCAGCTCATCCAGAGCGGATGACGCGGAGATCGAAAGCATCATCCGCCATGTGTATCAAAAATACGGTTACATCGCGGACCCCCACACCGCCTGCGCCTTCAAGGCGGTGAGCCCGGACAAAACCAATATCGTTTGCGCCACCGCCCACCCCGCCAAATTTCCAGAGGTGATCCGCCGGGCCGCCGGGGAAGACCTCCGCGCCCCCGCCCTCGATGCCTTGAAAGAACGGCGCCCCGTCAAGCACCCCCTCCGGGCGGAGAAAACGGCAATCCAAGACTTCATCCGCAGCCACGCGGCCTGATTAGTGATACATCCTGTTCTGCCCCCGCGGCGGCCAAGAAATGCGCGCCGGCGCGGCATCGAACCCCATGAATACCTGACCGATGTTCTGTAAGCGTTCGGGGAAGTGCATCTTGCGGGCAGAAGGGGAGTTTGGTATGATCTGGGGATGACGGAAGGCATAGAGCGATCCGGCGGGGGCGGGGCTGTGACAAGAGCCTGCTGCGCCGGGTGGTGGAGGCGCTGGGCGGGCCATGCTGACGCTCTCCCCGGCGACGCGGATTTAC
>CAZYUX010000152.1:0-6764 GCA_964650745.1 uncultured Puniceicoccaceae bacterium | reverse complement strand
AGGTTGGCGGGATTGCGCGGCACGCCGGCCCGCAACAGAAAGTAGGCATCCGTGTAATTTTTGTTTTTCAAAGCCTCTACCGCTTCCCGGATATTGTAATCCCCCATTTTGACCTGGTGCTCCCGGTAGTTGAAGGGAAACAAAAGCATGTCCGCCAGCTTCACTTCCGGGTAGTTCTTGTAGTAGAGGAAGAAATAGTAAAACGCCACCGATTTCGCCATCCACCCCGCCAGAGCCAGGCAGGCGAGGGCCAGCAGGATGCGCGGCCACAGCAGGCGCAAATTCCATCTGCCGCCGGCTGGGAAGATTTTGGCGAACCCCAAAAAAACCGTGCGCTCCTGGTTTCCTTTCTTGTGGTGGCTTCCCATGGATTCGATCAACGCCCGCTTATCAAAAGTAAAAACAGGCCCTTGGCAATCTATTTTTCAGCTTGACGGGGCCGGGGCCGAAGCCCGCATGGCTCGCCGCCGCAGGCGGTTTACGCTCCCCGGCCGTTGACATTTAACGTTTCCATGTTACAGACGATAAACAATTTCAGTTGGCGCGGAAGATTTGTGTTGCCAAACTGCGGGCCGGACTGCTAATTTCAGCCTTTAATTTCGACAAACCGGCAAAATTCTTAAACGACACCAGGATTATGAAACTTACCAATCAAATCTTTCTTTGTCTGGCAATCGGGTTAACAGGCGCGGCCGCATGGGCCGGCTCGCCGCTTTTCCAAATCGGGGACGACGTGGACGTGTTCTTCGACGGCACGGGCACCATCAAGTATCAAACCAACCTTTTCTGGGATGACGACGAGCGGTTTCACGTGGCGGTCATGCCGGTCGTGGACGCCGCCGGAAATCCCGTGTTGGACAGCGCCGGAAATCCCTTGTCCGCTCCGCAATATGTGGACGCGGACGGTGACGGCGACATAGACCTTGTCAGCAATGATTTGGAGGAAGACTTCATTTTTGTCTTTTCGCCCGGGCTCGAGTTCCGGTATGGCAAACCGGGAGGTGAAGGCAAAGTCAAGTTTTTGGCCCGCGAAGAAATCTGGCTCTACGCCGGAAATTCCCACCTGAACACGGAACTGGCCAAGCTCAGCGCCACCGCCAGCTACAGCGACGTCAAGATCAACTTCTCCAGCCACGCCAAGTGGCATCAGCTCTATCATAACGACGCTTTTACAAACCCCGAGGGCGATATCATCAAGCGGGATCACACCAGCATGGGCGCCAACCTTGAATATAACTGGACGGAAAAAACCACGGCCGGCATCGGCCTGATTTTCTTTTACGAGCACTTCCCCCGCAACGTGCGCGTCATGCAGGACGGCAACGGAAACATCACTGAAAGCCGGTGGACGCGGGACCGCTATCAAGTGACAATGCCGCTGGACTTTTACTACAGCTTTTCACCCAAGCTGGCCGTCAGCGGCGGCTACCGGTACCGGTGGGTGGATTTGACCGACGACAAGCGGCGGGACGTCCAAATTCTCGACGCCGCGGGCAATATCGTGAAATATAAAATCAGCGACTCCCAGGACCATTTCGTCAACATCGGCCTGCGGGGCGAGCTGGCGCCCAAGCTGGACAGCCAGCTGCGCGTGGGCTACCAAGTGCGCGATTTCGAGCGCGAATACCCCGAAAATCACAACTCATTGTCCCTTCTGTCGGATTTTGTCTGGGAAACGACGCCCAAGGTGACCCTGAAGGCGACCGTCAACCGCGACTACCGCACCTCGGGCAGCGGCGGGTCGAGCGTTGACTTTGGCGGCGGGCTTTCCGCCCTTTACAGCTTCAGCCCCCGCCTCTCCGGTCTTGCCGCTTTGAATTACAACAACACCCAATACCACAGCGGTTATGACGATGAACGGGAGGACGACACTTTTACCGCGCGGCTGTCCGTCTCTTACAATGTGAACGAATACGTGCGGATGTCCGCCGGCTACACCTATCAGAACAACGACTCGGATTCGGGAGGCCAGTTCAACGGGAGCAGTTACCAGAACAACATGATTCATTTTACCGCTGCTTTGCGGTATTAAAAAGCTCATGAAAAAGGTGAGAGGGAGCCAAACCCGCCCCAGCCGGGAGGGGTGGAAGGCGGCGGGGGCGGTCATTATTCTGATGGCGTTCCTCATGCCCGCGCGCGCCGCGGAAAACCTCCCCCGCCCGGATGGCGGGGGCGGGAAAGGCATGGAAAACTACGTCATTCAACCGGGAGACGAGTTGTTCTTTGCCATTTACGACGAGCCGGACACGGAAACGGAATTGCGCGTGGGCGCGGCCGGGACGGCTAATTTCCTCTTTCTCGGCAATGTCAAAGTGGAGGGCATGACAGTTTCCGAATTGCGCGGCCGCCTTTACGAAGCTTATAATAAAGACTATTACGTCGAGCCGCAAATCCAGCTGCGCGTCACCGCTTACGCGCAGCGGCGTGTGCAGGTCATCGGCCAAGTCAACCGGCCGGGTGTTGTGACGATGCCTCCGGAACAGGAAATGAGCATTGTCGAGGCCATCGCCGCCGCCAGCGGCTTCACCCGGCTGGGCAACCCCCGGAAGGTCACCGTCAAACGGATTATGCCGGACGGGGAAACCAAAATCTTCCAGGTCGATGTGAATCAAATCATGGAGAACCCCGAAAAAAAAGACATTAAAGTCCAGAAAGGGGACACGATTATCGTTCCGGAACGCATTTTCTGAAAACAAGGGTTTCAAACGGCGGATCCGGCCAAAACCCTGGAAATCATTCACCCGCGCAAGCCATGCCGAGCGAGAAAAACGACCCAAGAGAAGACTCCCGGGGCTATTACGGAGCTTACGGGGGGTATTACTATGGAGAAGGATATTATTCCGGTTATTCCGACACCTCGCTGGCTCCCACCCGCGGGGTGAAAGATTACCTGCTGATGTTGCGCGAGCGCGTCTGGTGGATCATTGTCACTTTTTTCGTGGTCTTGCTGGGCACGGTTTTGTACACCCTGAACAGCACGGAAGTTTACCGGGCCACGGCCATGGTGCAGGTCTTGCGCGAGCAGGACAAAAGCCTTCAATTCGAGGAAGTGGTGGATTTGAGAATCCGCAACACGGAGGATTTCAACACTCAAATAAAAATCCTCGAGAGCGGCCAGATCATACGGCGCGTCAGCGACCGGCTTCGCGGCAAGGAGCTGAAACGTTTCATGGATCCCTACGCGTCGGACTTTTCTTTTTCTTTCAAAGGGCAAATAACCCCTGAGCGCATTCTCATGAACAACCGCAGCATTGTTCCCCTGCGCATGACCCTGATGGTCGCCATTCAGTTCAGCCACCCCAACCCTGACATGGCCGCCGAGATCGCCAACCTCTTCGCGGAGGAATACATCAAATACAACACCAGCCTGCGCATGGAAGGCTCGATGAAAGCGGTCGAGGACCTGAAGCTGCGGGCCGACCAGCAGCGCGACAAGGTGGAGGAACTGGAGATGCAGCTCGCCGCCTTCAAGGAAAAATACAAAAGTGTCTCTTTCGACAAGGCCACGGACATTGACTCCCAGGAGCTGATCAAGCTCAACTCGATGCAGACGGACGCCAAGCAAGATCTGGACGAAGCCGAAAGCAAATGGAAGATGATCCAGCAGGCCCGCGAAGAGGGGCGGAACTTGTGGGAGCTGCATTTTATAGCCGACTCCACCCAAGTGGGGCAATTGCTGTCCAAGTATTCCAGCACCAAAATCGAGCTGGCCGCGCTGGCGGAAAAATACCGGCATAAACACCCGAGAATGATCGAGGCGCGCACGGCCTACAACGAAGTGAAAACGGAGCTGCAAAAAGCCGTTAGCAACGCCGCCGAAGCCATACATAACAACTACCAGCTGGCCAGGAAAAACTATGAGAATTCCAAGCAGCGCATCGAGGAAAAACGCGAGGAAATCATTGCCTTGCATAAAATCCGCGTCGATTACAACTCCCTGCTGCGCAACCTGGACGTCAACCAGCAGATGTATGAATACCTCTACAGCCGCATGCAGCAAACCATGACCCAGGCCACCAACGACGCGCAGATTGTCCGCGTGGTGGACAAAGCCGCTCCGCCGTTATACCCCTACAAACCCAACATCCCGCTCAACCTCGCCATGGGAGTCGCCGGCGGGCTGGGGCTGGGCATCGGGCTGGTGCTGCTGGTTTCCATTCTGGACGACAAAGTCAAAACCGCGTTCGACATTGAATCCAGCCTTGGCCTTCTGCTGATCGGCATTGTCCCGGCCCTGCGCAAGTTTCAGGACACGGAAAAAGCCCAGATTGTAGTGCGGCAAAAAGACAAGCAAGCGCTTGAATCTTTCCGGGTAATCCACTCCACCCTCAACCTGAACGATGAGACGAAGATGGCCAAGTGCATCCTCGTCACCAGCACCGTCCCCAGCGAAGGCAAAACTTTTATTTCCTCCAACGTCGGCCTCACCTACGCCGCCCACGGCGAAAAGACCATCATCGTGGACGGCGACCTGCGGATGCCCAACATCGCCAAATCCCTGGAGATAGACAACAAAAACGGCGTCATGCAATACGTCCAAAACGAGGAGATGGACATCAGCGACGTCATCCAGAAAAACTTTCAGCCCAACTGCGATGTTCTCCCCACCGGCGGGCGCACGAAAAACCCCACTCAGGTGCTGACCAACAAGCGTTTTGAAAACCTGATCCACGAGCTGCGCATGCGCTATGACAAAATCATCATTGACTCGCCGCCCCTTGCCCCGGTCAGCGACGCGCTCAACATCCTGCCCCTGATGGACGGGGTGCTCTATGTGGTGCGCTTCAACATCGTCAAACGCAAAACGGCCCGGCTCAACATCCGCCGCGTGCGCGAGTCCAACGTGCCGATATTAGGCGCGATCATGAACAACCTCAGCTCGCGGGTGGCGGGATACTATTACTCACATTACTACGACCGCTCCTACCAGCATTATTACCTCGACAGCCATCTCCGGGAAAAGCCCGAAGAAGAAGCTGGAAAAAAGAGCGGAAAAAAACCGGACAAGCCGGCGGCGAAGGAAACGGTGTAGAATGCGTCTTATTCAGCCGCCGGCCGGGCGGCCCGCCGCAGGCGGTCGTTGATGGCCGCCCCTATCCCTTCGTCAGGCGCCGCCTCCGCGAGGATGGCCGTGTAAGCGCCGCGGTCCAGCTTGCCCAGCAGCGCGAAAACGTTCCGCGCCGCTTCCTCCATGTCACCCGCCTCCGTGAGCCAGTAACAGTCGCGCCCCCCACCCGGGGGACGCTCCGGCGGGCGGCGGAAATAGACGGTGGCGGCCCGCCCGCCCGGCGGCCGCGGAGCGGTTCCGCCATGATTGAATAAAAACAAGGGCGTGCGGGGGCTGTAGTGTCTTTCCATCATTCCGGGCGCTGGCGCGGCGGTTCCCGCGACCGGCCGGAAAAATTTTTCCGTGAAAACGATTTCCGTTTCCAGTGTTTCTTCGAGCATCTCCCGCGTCACCGCGCCGGGGCGCAGCAGGGAGGGGACGGCTGCATTTGTCAGGTCAACGATGGTGGACTCGATGCCGATTTCGCACGGCCCGCCGTCCAGCAGATGCCGGACGCGCCCCCCCAGCATATCGCGCACCATCCGCGCGCTGGTCGGGCTCAGGCAACCGAATGGATTGGCGCTGGGCGCGGCCAAAGCCAGCCCGCTTCGCCGCATCAGTTCCCGGATGAGGGGATGGCGGGGCGCCCGGATGGCCACCGTGGGGAGACCCGCCGTCACCAAATCCGGCACGGCCGGTTTCTTCCGCATCACCATCGTTAAAGGTCCGGGCCAGAACCGCCGGGCCAGGCGCCGGGCCGCGTCCGGCGGAAAAGACAGCTCCTCCGCCTTGGCCATGCCGGTTACATGCACAATCAAAGGGTCAATCAGCGGCCGGCCTTTTATCTCGAAGACGCGCCGGCAGGCTTCCTCATCCAGGGCGTTGGCCGCAAGGCCATAGACCGTTTCCGTCGGCACCGCCGCCGTTTCCCCCTGGCGCAGCAGACAGCCCAACGTTTCCATGTCGCCGGGCCGGTTCCCGTAAACGGTGATCACGCCGGAAGCCTTTCCATTCCCCGGCCCGCGTGAGCGCGGCGCGGGCTTATTTCATCAGCAGCAGATTTCGCGCGCGTTTGATTTCCCTCGTGATGTGGCGCTGCTGGCGAGCCGTGAACCCCGTGATGCGGCGCGGGAGGATTTTCCCGGTGTCCGTCACGTAGCGCGACAGAATATCGGTGTCCATACAGGTGAACTCCAGGGGGTTCCTGGAACGCCTTTCAGGCGGGCTTTTTTCAGAACTCATGAAGGGAGATGAATAGCCCCATGGCCGCAAAGATCAAGCGGAAAAATCCGCTTCCGCTGTTTGCGTGAGAAAGTCAAAACCCGCCGAGCCATAATAGGATTTTAGGATTGCCATGCCGCCATTGAGGCGGATTGCATAAGGCCGTGTTAATGCCGCCGCGACAGACGCCGCCTGGCCGGGACGTGTTTTTCATGGTCACTTGTCTGGGCGACGCTTTCTTCGATGAGACCGCCCGCGCCGCTGTCAGGGTTCTTGAGCGTCTGGGCTGCCGGATCGAATTTCCGCCGGGGCAAACCTGCTGCGGCCAGCCCGCGTTTAACGCCGGGGACTGGGCCGCGGCGCGCAAGGTCGTCCGCCACATGGTGAAAGTCTTCCGCGGGGACAAGCCGGTTATCATCCCTTCCGGCTCGTGCGCCCACATGGTGCGGCACAGCGCCCTGCTGGCCTTCGAGAAAGAACCCGGCCTTGAAGACGT
>CAZYUX010000151.1:0-6797 GCA_964650745.1 uncultured Puniceicoccaceae bacterium | reverse complement strand
CAAGGCGGATATTTTCTCCGGTTGCCGCGGGCGCGCTTTATTCAAAAACTCCGCGCCGGGGATCCCGCCCGGCCAGCCGGCGGACCGCCGCCACCGCGTTGTGAAAACTCCGCGCCGAGGCCTTTCCCCGGCCGGCGATGTCAAAGGCCGTCCCGTGATCCGGACTCGCGCGAACATGCGCCAGGCCTAACGTGACGTTGACGGCAGAGTCGAATTCCAGGGTTTTCAACGGCCCCAGCCCCTGGTCGTGGTAGAGAGCCACTACAACGTCAAACTCGCCTTGGATCTGCCGGTGGAAAACCGTGTCGGCCGGCTGGCAGCGGGACAGGCCGGGGAACCTTCCCCGCAGCCGGGCCAGAAGCGGATCGAGCCGGTCCCTTTCTTCGGTTCCCATCATCCCCTCTTCTCCCGCGTGGGGATTGAGCCCGCAGAAGCCGATGCGCGGCTCGCGCGCTCCATAAGCGGCCGCCAGCCATGCGGCCCGCTCGGCCGCCCGCGTCACAACCGGTTCAGTCAGGCGCTTTGACACTTCCGCCAGCGGAATATGCCACGTGGCCAGCACGACCTTCATCCTCTCCCCAATGAATCCCATGACAGGCTCGCCGCCCCAGCGGTCCGCGAAAAATTCCGTGTGGCCCGGATAACCGAAACCGGCCCGGCGCATCCAAATTTTGCTGACAGGGGCGGTGACAACGGCCCGGTAGCGCCCTTCACGGCAGCCCCGGGCCGCTTCCTCCAAGGCGTCCCAAGCCGCTTTCGCGCCCTCCGCCGAGGGCGCGCCCGGTGTCATCCGGAAATCCTTTTTCCCCGCCGCCCTGGTTTCCACATCTCCTTCCGCGCGAACTTCCGCCAGCCAGTTTTCCGGACCGATTAAAATCAGCTCGTCCCGGCCCGGCGGATGCTCCCGGAGCCATTTCTGTATAACCTCAGGCCCCACTCCCGCCGGATCCCCGCACGTCACCGCGATTTTGCCGCTATTCATTTCCGTTTTCTTTGCGCGCTTGTTTCGGCCGCAGAAAGCCGCGGCGGCTGGGGAGAGTGAAGAACTCGAGGAAAAGACGCGCCTCGGGGGTCCGGGCCAAACCGTCACGCAGGGCGGCCGCGGCAATTTCCGGCATTTTGCCTTTCCGCCCGAAAACTTCCCGGTAACAGCGTTTCAACTCGCCAATGACCTCCCGGCTGAAGCCGCGCCGCTTCAGGCCCACCAGGTTGAAACCGGAAACGCTGTTGCGCCCGGCACATGTCAGATAGGGCGCCACGTCCAGCCCAACGCCCGACAGGCCGCTGAGCATCACGCTCTCGCCCGCGCGCACATGCTGGTGGATGGCCGCGCCCCCGCCGAGGAAACAATGCGGCCCGACCTCCACGTGCCCCGCCAGCATGACGTTGTTGGCCAGCACGGCGTCTGCCCCGATAACACAGTCGTGCGCCGCGTGGGCATAAGCCATCAGATAAGCGCGCTCGCCAATAACCGTCCAGCCTTCCGGTTTGGTGGCCCGGCTGACGGTGACGCCTTCGCGCAGCACGGCGCCCGCGCCTATTTTCACTCCGCTTGGCGTTCCCGGCTTGAAACCCAAGTCCTGCGGCAGACCGCCGATAACGGCATGGCAGTCCACCGTCACGTTTTCGGCCAGGACACACCCCTTTTTGATGACGGCGTGCGCCCCGATGACGCATCCGGCGCCGATCTTCACCCCCGCCTCAATCACGGCAAACGGCCCCGCGGCGGCGTCTCGGGCAACTTCAGCTTCCGGGGATATTTCGGCGCTCGGAGATATCATTCCGGTTCGGGATTGAGGCGAAAACTGTTTCTCCGGTTTTTCAGGCCTTGAACAATTCCAGCTGGGGCTGTTTGACCAGGTCGTATTTCTTCAGGATGCGCAAGGTTTGAAGGGTGTCCGATTTCTGGTAATTGTGGTTGGTTTCAACTTTGTCAATGATGTCCAGCAGCATGGAGCGGAAAGAGATGATGCCGTCCACACCGCGTTCCTTGAGCAGCTTGACGCTCTCCGACCGGTGAGGCTCCTGGGTGGGCAGGCCGGGCAGCACGAGGATTTTCCGCAGCTCCCCCTTCTCCCCGGAGTCCAGCCCGTTGTCCTTGAAAAGCTTTTCGGCTTCCTTGAGAACGCTCTTTTCCAGAAAGCTGAAGATGGCCGAGCTGCTTTGAAGCATCCGGGGCGTGAAATGCTGGGTGGTGTGCCAGCCTTTAACCGCCACGACCGCGCGGCGGACAAAGGGCATCTCGCTCGGAAACAGGTAAAAATCCGGCTGCCGGGCCGTTTTTTCATAGCCCGGATTATAGACCAGCAGATCTATCTCCTCTTCCGCAAGCTTCCGGCGGGCCTGCACTTGATACTTGCGCAATTGCCGCACCAGAAATCCGTGCAGCTCGAAGTATTCCCGCACGATGTTCTCGTCGAATCCGGCCATCTTTTGGCTTCAAACCTAAAAAAAAGCGCGCGTTTGACAATCCGTATTTTCCGGCCGCCGGAGCGCCCGCTTTTTTATTTGAATATCCGCGAAAAATTAAAGAAACTCCGGCGCCAAGGCAAACCCCATGGAAATCCTAGGCATTGACATCGGCGGTTCCGGCATCAAAGGCATCCGGGTGGACGCGGCCAATGGGAAATTGCTGGGAGAACGCCTCCGCCTGCCCACCCCCGCGAATGCCGCGCCGGAAGCCGTGGGGAAAGTCATCCGGGAAATCGCCGGCCATTTTAAATGGAAAGGCCCCATCGGCTGCGGCTTTCCCGGTGTCATCCTCGGCAATGTCGTCCACACTTCGGTCAACCTCGATGGCGCGTTCGTGGGCCTGAACCTCGCCGGGTTAATTGAAGAAACCACCGGCTGCCCCGCCTGGATCATCAACGACGCCGACGCCGCGGGCCTGGCGGAAATGCGGTTCGGAGCCGGCGCGGGCCGCCGGGGCGCCGTTATCGTCCTCACGGTGGGCACGGGCATCGGATCCGCCATATTCACCGGCGGGCGCTTGCTGGCCAATTGTGAAATCGGACATCTCATCTGGAAAGGCCGCGACGCCGAAACCATCATCTCCGAACCCGCCCGCAGAAAAAAAGACCTTTCCTGGAAGCAGTGGGCCAAGCTCTTCAACCAATATTTGATTTACCTCGACAAACTGTTCTGGCCGGAGCTTTTCATCCTCGGCGGCGGCGGCGTGAAAAAAGCCGCCAAAATCACCCCCCACCTCAAATGCCGGGCGGAAATCGCCTTTGCCCGGTTCAAAAACCGTGCCGGGATGCTGGGCGCCGCCCTGGCCGCCGCTGAAAACCTCCGCCTGCCGGAACCCAAACAACCTCAAGGCCGCTGAAGGGCCTGAGTGGCGCCGGAAAAACCCGCAGCTTCCTTCGGGCGGATGCGCGGGCTTGACGGAGTTATTGCAGGCGGAATTGTTTCCGGTATGTGCCCGGGGTCGTTCCGGTTCGCTTGAGAAAATCCGTGTTTAAACTCATGCCGCTGGTGAAACCGGTCTTTTCCGCGATGGCGGCAAGGGTCATGTCGGTTTGGCGCAAGTATTCTTTGACCCGCTCGACCTGGCGGCGGCGGATCATTTGGAAGGGGCTGGTTTTGAAATAGCGGTGAAACAGCCGTTCGAGCAGCCGCCGGTTCAATCCCGCCTGGCGGGCCACGTGATCCACGCCGATGCCCTCGCAACAATGTTCTCGTATAAAATGCATGGCTTTCGCGATACGGTGGTCCGGGACGGCCAGCACGTCGGTGGAATGGCGGACGACGATTCCCTTGGGTGGAAATAGAAGCGGACTGCCGGGCGGTTTTTCACCGGCCATTAATTTGTCCAGCAACCGGGCGGCTTCAAAACCAGCCACTTCGGCGGGAACCGCGATGCTGGAAAGGCTGGGAGCGGTTTTCAGCGCAAAGGTATCGTCGTTTTCCGCGCCCAGGATGGAGACTTCATCGGGAACATGACAGCCCAGATTCCGGCAGGCGTCCACAATCCAGCTGGCCAGCATATCGTTATGCGCAAAAATGGCGGCAGGTTTTGGCAGCCATGCCAGCCAGCGGTGGACGGATTCCGATTGAGCCCAAACCATGGGAACTTGAAGGGCTACGGGCGGGTATTCGCGGCGAGGATTGAAAGCTCCCGCCTTGAAGCCTTTTTCCTTCAGCGTGTCCCGGAAGCCGCTCCAACGCTCGGTGACGGTGCCCTCGACCGGCAGGCCGTAAAAAGCGAAGTTGGTAAAACCGCGCTCCGCCAGATGTTCCGCCGCCATCCGGCCGATCTGAAAGTCGTCATATCCGACTTGGGGTAATCCATGCAGGGGACGGCTGCCGTAAAGATTTACGAAAGGGACGCCGAGACCGGCCGCTCCCCGGGCCAAATCGCCACGCCCGACCCGGCCCAGGCAACCGTCCGGCCGCCAGTCCCGGGCATTATGAAACATATCGGTGTGCTGGGGCAGTTCCAGCATCGTCCAAGCCGAATGCAAGTGCAGGTAGCTATAGGCCCCCACCATCTCGTCGCGGTCACTTTTGAGCTCCTTGTTGGTGAAAAAAAACTATTTTCCTGACGCGGGTCATGATGTCGCGAATTTGAATATATTATTCGTATAATCGAATAGACCGTCAACTCCTTTTATGATATAATTACCGATGATGGGCTTCCTCATAGCCCTGTCCTTCATTTTTAACCCTAAACCGCCCTTCAAGGTCAAAGTCATGAAAACGCAAACACATTCTCATTTCCTTTCTCTCATTCTTTTTCTTTTCGGCGCCTCGGCTTTCGCCGACTCGTGCCGCATCGTGGATTACGGCGGGGACATGGGCAGCGGCTTTTACCGCAACACCTCCGTAACCCAGCATCCCGAAATCGCCATTGATGTTGACGGGGACAGCCAGACCAGTGACGACTGCGTGGCCTTCTGGGACTTCAGCCTCAGCGCGCCCATCAATCCCGACGGCAACGAGTATGACACGGAAGCGCCCAGCGCCATCCTTTACGGCGGTTTGACGGCCTACTTCGCCGACGCAACCGATAAAGGGCTGACCGAAGGCTTGCTTAACGAAAACCACGAGCGGCGGGATGATTACAACATGATGGTGACGCACACGGATTTGCCATTGGTGAAAGCTTATGGGTTCTGGTTCTGGAAAAAAGAGGACTTCCTGAATGGCGGGGACGCCTATACGGTGACGTTCGACGCCGACAGCAAGATTGCGCCCCATATTTCCCGGTATTACGACGGCATCGAGGCGGGGCGCTGGGTGGCCCGGGACGGGACGCAGTTTTATATTTCGGAAAAAACCTTCGCTGATTATCAGGCGGAGATCGGCCGCGGCAGCCCGACCCACACTTCTTATGTCTTGTCTCCCAACACCACGAACTGGGCGCCATACGATCCCGTTGAACCCTATCAAATTGAATTCGACGCGGCGGGAGCTTCCTACGCCCCGCATACTTTCACGGATGTGACGGCGGTGGGATTTTACCTGTGCAGGGACACATTGCAATCTGAAAACATCGGCGTGAAATGGCACAGCTTCGAGTGTTACGCCCAGGTATCGCGTCCCGCGGCCGCAAGTTATTACACCGCCATGGCGGACGTTCCTTCGGGAACTTACGGAGGAAGCGCTGTCACGGGATTTTCCATGGGTGAAACGGAGGTGTCATATGCTTTGTGGAAAAGAGTCTGGAAGTGGGCTGTCAGCAACCAGTTCTGCTTCGACCTCGATCCCGGCTACTGTTTCGACCGGGACGGCGACATGGGGAGCATGGACTACGCAACATTCTCCCACACGGCCCAGGAACCCGCCGCCGATATGACGTGGTATGACGCCGTTCTCTGGTGCAACGCCCTGTCGGAACTGGAGGGTTACACACCGTGTTATTATGCCGACGCCTCCAAAACCCAGGTTCTGCGCGGCGTCAAAGACCGGTATTATCCCGCCGACTACAACAACGAGTTTAACATCTACGTGGACTGGAGCGCCGACGGCTTCCGCCTGCCGACGCAAACGGAGTGGTCCTACGCGGCGGAAGCGGGAACTGGCTCGGCTTCGAGTGACACGACTTACGCCTGGACCAGCAGCAACGCGGGCGGGACCACGCACGAAACAAAACAGTTGGCCGCCAACGCCTGGGGGCTTTACGACATGATCGGCAACGTCTGGGAATACACTTGGGACACGCCCAATGCCGGAGATCACTTCGACCCCTCGGCTCAAAACAGCCACACGGTCATGGGCGGCGGCTTTCTCTATCCCGAAGACAGGACGACCAACGCCGTCCTTCCTTACGGCGACACTCCATACAACAACGGCAGCTGCATAATCGGATTGCGCCTTGTCCGTTCCAACACCGCCACGCCCCCGGCCGATCAATTAACGGGCGGCCGTCCACCTGTCCGCGGCGGCGGAACATCCAGCCGGAATATCGGATTATCTGGACAGGGGCGTTTACCGGGAGATTTACATTATGGGCACGTTTCAACAAGCGGAAGCATCCATAAAGGACGAGCGGTGGCGGAAACTGGCCCGGCATTACGAGATGGAAACGCTGGCGGAGCGCTCCTTCAACCTTGGGGAATTGACGCGCATTTGCCGCATCATCAGGGTGAAAAAGGCGGCGTCAGTCCGCGGCAATAAAAGCGTTGACGCGCAATCACTCACCCGCCAAAATTCACACTAATTCACGCCTTAAACCAGAGTTGCAGCCTGTCCAAGCTGGCCTGTTGCTTCAAACCTTCTTCATAAAATGAAAAAATATGGGATTGCTAATTTAGGATAGACACCGGGGATTTTTCCCTCAAGATGGAGGGATG
>CAZYUX010000150.1:6593-6799 GCA_964650745.1 uncultured Puniceicoccaceae bacterium | reverse complement strand
TATCGTCAACAGGAGTTCCCTTGGGGTTGGGCATGTATTTCTTGCCGGAAGCACTCACAATGCCGCCTTTTGCATAGCCGCTGGTTTCCTTGTAGGGCACGCGGATAGCGTCAACATCAAAGTAGAAGTTCCCGTCCTTGCCTGCGCGCGCATACCACAGCAACGAATCGTGCTTGTTTGAAAAGTACCTCTTTGATCTGCCTCCA
>CAZYUX010000150.1:0-6583 GCA_964650745.1 uncultured Puniceicoccaceae bacterium | reverse complement strand
GGCCGTGTGGCCGAAGACCTTATCCATCTCAATCTTCGTGTAGTGGACTGCGTGCTCGTCCAAGTGCAGAACGATGCTACCGCTCTTCTTGAGCAACCGCTTCATCTCGTACAGCCGGGCGTTGAGCCAGATCAGGTAGCCGGGCATGCCGCCTTCCCAGATGTCGGAGAAGGAGCGCAGCTCGTTCTGGTCGCCGAAGATGACGTTGTAGTTGCGCCCGGAGAAAAAGGGCGGATCGATGTAGATCAGATCAATGCTCTCGCTGGGCAACTGGCGCATGACGTGGAGGTTGTCGCCCCAGAAGAGCCGGTTGGGTTCGAGGTCGGGATGGCCGAAGGCGACGCGCTCGACGACCTGAAACGGCAGCATGACCTGGGGGAAGAGCTTGCGGAAGCCCCGGTGGCGGTCCCAGCCCAGCGGCTCCTTCTCGACGGGGATCGAGCCGAAGCGCGTCGGCGGTTTCCAGAACTCCTCCTGCGCGGGCAGCGCGTCCGGCCGCTCGTCGCGGTCGTCGGCCTCCGGCGGCGCGATAAAGTCACCTTTTACCGGTCCAATTCTGACTGATTCCTCAGGCATAGCTGGAGGACTGGGAGAGGCCGAGTTTGGCGCGGCGTTTTTTGCGGCCTGCGGCGGCTTTTTCGGCGTAACCGCTGTCGCGGTGGGCCTGGAGGGGGTTGGCGGGGGCGCCGTTTTGCCCGCGCCACTGTTCGAGGGCGGGTGTCACGTCCGTGCGGAAGGCTTGCTGGAGCTGTTCCTCGGCCTCGACGATTTTCTGTTTCTTCTGGTAATGCTTCAGTTTGGCCTGGTCCACAAGGGCGGCTTTGGCGTAAAGCTCCTGGGCCATCATCACGGTCTGGATCATGGCTTCGATTTTGGGTTTCAGGTTATGGGACTGGTCCACCATGTATGCGATTTCCGGATACCCGCCGGCGTCATGGGCGTAACCGTGGATTTCATTGAAGATGCGGAATATCTGGTAGGGGTCAATCGAGGCCATGGTGAGGTCGTCGTCGGCGTAGCGGCGGTCGTTGAAGTGGAAGCCGCCCAGCATCTGCTCGTCGAGGAGGAAGGCGACGATCTGCTCGACGTTCTGGCCCTGGTAGTGGTGGCCGGTGTCCACGAGGACTTTGGCCTGGGGGCCGGCCTTTTTCGCGAAAATATAAGCCATGCCCCAGTCGGCGATGTCGGTGAAGTAGAACGCCGGCTCGAAGGGCTTGTATTCGACCAGCATGATCTGGTTTTTGCCCAGCGCCTTGTGGGTTTTGGCCAGGCATTGCTCGAAGTAACGCTTGCGCTGGCGGACGTTGTCCTGGCCGGGGTAATTGGTGCCGTCGGCGAACCACAGCGAAAGATATTTGCTTTTCAGGGCCTTGCCCAGTTTGACGCTGTCGAGGACATGATCGAGGGCGGCTTTGCGAACTTTGGGATTATTGTTGCCGAAGGAGCCGAACTTGTAGCATTGGTCCTGGAAGACATTGGGGTTGACCGCTCCGATTTTCACCCCGTGTTTTTCCGCGAGGGCGGCGATTTTTTTAGGATCCTGGCCGGGCTGGAAATCCCACAGGACGTGGACGGCCACGGTTGGGCAGCAGGCGGTCTGCTTGTGGACTTCGCCGGCGTCGGCCAGCTTGTCGCGCAAGTCAATGGCGGCGGCGTCCTGGGTGAACTTGCCGAAGCGCGTTCCGGTGTCGGCATAGCCCCAGCTGGGGGTTTCGACGCGGAAGCCGTCGAGGGCTCCGG
The DNA here is from genome assembly GCA_964650745.1 of uncultured Puniceicoccaceae bacterium. Taxonomy (GTDB): domain Bacteria; phylum Verrucomicrobiota; class Verrucomicrobiia; order Opitutales; family CAZYUX01; genus CAZYUX01. The sequence goes on along the minus strand of CAZYUX010000150.1, from coordinate 4,843 downwards.
TAACGGTTTGGATGTGTGTGTCTTTCATGGATGCGGTGGAGATGGCGGTTGACGGGTTGTTCCGGCGGCAAGTTTCATGGATGGAAAGACGGGGTATGACAGTCAAGCGGATATTGCGTCATATTTTTTGCAATGCCGTTCTTGTTCCCGGTGCGGGCGGCTGTTATTTTTTGAAGTAGGCGCGTTGTTTGGCGGAAATGGGCAGGCCAACGTATTCCATGACTTGCAGGAGGTCTTCCCAAAAGAGGCGTTTGGCGCGCATCGAGGCGTTGCGCACGAGATAGGACGGGTGGTAGGTGACGATGAAGGGTATGCCTGAGAAATCGAGCCAGTGGCCGCGCAAATCGCCCATTTTCAGGTAAGGGTCCGCCGGGTCGCGGCCGAGCAGGCCGCAAACAGCCGTTTTGCCGAGGGCGACGATGATTTTGGGTTGTATGATGGCGGCTTGGGCTTTGAGGTAGGGCAGGCAGAAGTCCATTTCTTCGCGGGTGGGAGGGCGGTTGCCGAATTTCATGTCGGGCATTTCGGGCCGCCATTTCATGATGTTGCCGATGAAAACATCTTCGCGCTTGAGGCCCATGGCTTGAATAGCCTTGGTCAGGAGCTGGCCGGCGCGGCCCACGAAAGGCTCTCCCTGTTCTTCTTCTTCGGCGCCCGGGGCCTCGCCACAGAAAAAGATGGCGGCGTCTGTGTCGCCCGCGCCGAAGACGATTTTTTTGCCGGGGCGCACGTGGGCGTTGCAGACGGGGCAGTTGAGGACGCGGTTTCGAAGCCACTCCAATCGCTCGCGTTTGTTTCCTTCCGGAAGCTCAACAACCGGCGGCTTGGGAAGCGGTTCACCGCAGCCCTTTTTCGGGGTCTTTTTCTTTGTTGTCTTCCTCGCGGGAGGCGGGGGCAACTCGACAGTGTTAAAGGCGGATGGCCGCGGCGCGTCTTCCGCGCCGCTCCCGATGGCGTTTTTCAAAAGCTTCAATGTCTCGCCGGCCACATAGACGAACTCATCGCCCTCCTGCCGGCGGCGGCGCAGTTCCCCAATAATCAATCCAAGTTTTTCGCGCATAGCTGTTTGTGATGCTTGTGAGGCTGCTCCGCGGCATTTTTCGTGAAGTGTGCGGATGGGACTGTCCATTGTTGGAATAGTTGGAACAGCAGCCAAAATTGCAATCAGCTTCAAGAACCAATCTGTCCGTGCGGCCTTGCGGCCAACGAAACCGTAAATTGGCGTCCCGTAGGGGATTTGAACCCCTGTCGCAGGAATGAAAATCCTGAGTCCTGGGCCTGGCTAGACGAACGGGACATGCCTGTCAAAGGGGAGTCAAACTAATTTTGTCCGCCTCCGGGGCAAGTTTTTTTTGCGTGTTTCGCGGGCGGAATCAACGGATGGAGTTTTTCCCGCGGTCCAGAAGCGGCGCCGGAGGCGGGGGAAACAAATGCCTGCGGGAACATGGAACTGAAAACGGTTCAGAATTCGGGAAAACGCCGCCAGTCTGCGGCCTTGACGCGGGGCGGGGATTGCTGTTGAACTTTCCGGCCATGGCGCGCGCCGCAGGATTCGAGCTGGCAGTATTTCATGAAGGCTAACCGGAAAAATATTGAGCAAACTCTTGTTTTAATCAAACCCGATGCGCTTCTGTATTCGCTGACGGGGTTCATCATCGAGCGGGTATCGGCGGTGCACAATCCGGTGATCGCGGGCGCGAAAGTCGTGCGGGTGTCGCGGGATTTGGCGGAGGAGCATTACGCGAACATCAAGGGGAAGCCTTTTTTCAACGCCACGTTGCGCTACATCATGGGAGAGCTGCATTATCCCGCGCAGCCGGAGAAACGCCGGGTGATGGCGATTGTATATGAAGGCGAAAAGATCGTCGGAAGGGTTAAAAAATATTTCGGGCCAACGAAACCGGAGGAAGCCAAGCGGCTGGCCAAGGAAAAAGGCTTGATTACCCTGCGTTCCCAGCTTGGCTACATGGATTATTCCGAAGGCAGCGGCGAATTGATTGACAACGCGGTGCACGCCTCCGGAAACGCGGCCGATGCGGAGCGGGAGATCAAGCTCTGGTTCGAGCCGGGTGATTTCCCCGCGCAGCACCGGCTGTTCGATTACGTGGTATCGAAAGAGCATTTCTACACGCGTCGCAAACCCGGCCGCAGGGATTACCAGCTTCTTGGAACCGGAGAACCGGGCAGCAAGGGCATCATCGCGCCCGGGACGCTGATATGGAAGACGGATTACGAGAACCTGCTTTTGCACCGCAATGGCAAAGGCGCTCCCGCCGTTCCCTTGAAGAGCATCGTCGAGAAGTACCTTATTAAAACCCGGTAGAGGCCGCGCCTCCTGGCCCCGCCGCAACGCAATCCGATCCGTTATGACCCAATGCGCATGGAAACCAAACTGGGATGAAACCCGGCAACATTTCGTTGACTGGTGGAACCGCAAGGGTTTGGTGCTGGGGGCATGGACTGGCATCCCCGCATCCAAACCGCATTTGGACATCCCTTACCCCGAACCCAAGCCGGCGACACTGGCCGGGCGGCACACGGATGCCGTTTGGCGCGCCCGGCACAACTTATGGATGAAGGCCAATCAGGCTTATCCCGCCGACATCCTCCCCATCGCCTGGACGGATTTCGGACCGGGCACGCTGGCCATTGTCCTGGGCGCGGAACCGGAATTTTCTCCCGAAACGGTCTGGTATCACCCCTGCTGGGAAAATGAGACGGAACCGGAAGGATTGCCGCCGGCGCGCTTCGATGCCGGAAACCGCTGGTGGCGCGTCATCGAAGATGTCGCGCGCGAGACCGCGAAAGCGGGAAAGGGAAAGTTTTTCACCGGTTGCCCCGATTTGATCGAGAACATTGACATTCTGGCCAACTTGCGCGGAACGGAGCCGCTGCTCATGGACATGGCGGAACGTCCGGAGTGGGTGGAAAAAAAAGTGGAGGAAATCACGGCGGCCTGGTTCGAGGTGTATGAGCGCATCCACGACATTATCAAGCTGGAAGACGGCAGCTCGGCGTTTGGGGCCTTCGCCATCTGGGGGCCGGGGAAGACCGCCAAGCTCCAGTGCGACGCCTCCGCCATGATTTCTCCTGAGATGTTCCGGCGGTTTGTCGCGCCCTCGCTCAAAGCCCAGTGCGAATGGCTGGACCACTCGATGTTCCATCTCGACGGCAGCCAGTGCCTCTGCCACCTGGACGCGCTGCTATCCATCGAAGCCCTCGACGCCATTGAGTGGACGCCGGACCCTCAGGTTCCCTCCGGCGGCGATCCCCATTGGTATGACCTCTACCGGCGCATCCTTGCCGCCGGCAAATCCGTCCAGGCAATCGGCCTTAAACCCGCCGAAGTCCTGCCCCTGCTTGCCGCCATAGGGACCAGGGGTGTTTACGCGATGGTGGAATTTGAGAGTCCGGAAGAAGCCGAAGCGCTTTACCGGGAAGTTTCCCGGTTGCGCTGACGGTCTCTTAATGATCTGCCCGTCCTTATGCGCGCAGGTCTTGCCAGAGAATGGCACTGACGCTGCGGGGGTAGGTGGCGCCCTCGCCGGGGACGCGGCCCGCGATCACCTGGTCAACCACCGAGTGCCGGGCGCATCCCTCCCGCCACCAGCGGTCATGGGTTTCGTCGGCTTTCGGGTCCGGGGGGAGGCCGAGGATTTTTTCGGCTACATATTGGTTGATGAAGATTTTGCTCATCCAGGAATTGTCATTGTTGGCGCTGATCTTCCAGCCGCCATCGGGAAACAGGCATTTCCCTTGCGCGAGGACGTTTTCCAGGTGCTTCTTCAATGTTTGAATAAAAGCTCCGTAAGGGCCGTCCATCGAGACGGCCTCCGCCAGACCCAGTTGTTCGGGATAGACCAGGCTCTCGACAATCGGGATGATGGCCGACCGGTCCCCGCCTTCGAGGATGGCGGGGATGTAACCGAGTTTTTCGTCAAAGGCGCCGGTGATGGCGCCCGCCGCCAACCGCGCGGACTGTTCGGCGGCGGCGGTATCTTTCTTCCAGCGGATGGGGTCGTCCTCTTTCAGGAGCCACGCGGCGGCCAGATAAGCGGCCCAGCTCTTGACGCCCATGTAGGCGTTGTTGCGGGCCTGGCCGAGGCTGGGATCGAGCGAGTCGTAGGTGGTGATTTCGCTTTGGCGGCCGCAGCGGTTTGAGTCGAGGCTCATCAGGCCGTTGCGTTTGGCGGGATCGGGGTGGTCGCGGTTTTGCATGGAGGCGAGGCAGTCCGCCATGAGTCCGGCCCGTTGCCGCAACCATGCGGCGTCCGCGGCGGCTTTGTAATAAATGGCGGCGCAGAGGAGCCAGTTTAACAGTTCTTCGCAAGTCATGTAAGAGAAGCAGGCCGGATGGTTCCGGCACTCGTAGTGGGAGTATCCGGGCGGAGAAAAAACATTGCGGAAGCCGTGATCGTGGGTGAAGGAGAGGCCGCCGGGATGGGAACCTTCATCTCCCGGGAAATGCGTTTCGTCCCTGTAGCTGTATTCATCGGCAAAGGCGTCGAGGACGTTGCGCAGGAGCCATGGGTGGCGCCGGGCCTCGAAGAACGCCATGTCCACTGTCAAATCCAGCGTGTTGATCATGTTGCATGATCCTTCGTTGACGACCCAGCGGAGCCGGTTTCCTTCGCGGAAGAGCTGGGTGTTTCCCCAGTAGGAGCGCACGGATTTGGCGTAAAGAAACCGCCGGGCCGGCTGGGGAATGTTCTGGCGCAGGTTTTCATCCTGCACCACGGCGGTTTGCCGCCAGGGTTCCTCCCGGGACAAAGCGTAGGACAGCACTTCCGCCAGCCCGTTGAAATACGCCGTGTAGGCATACCGGCAGGCTTTCCCCAGCGTC
>CAZYUX010000149.1:0-6821 GCA_964650745.1 uncultured Puniceicoccaceae bacterium | reverse complement strand
TCCCTCCATCTTGAGGGAAAAATCCCCGGTGTCTATCCTAAATTAGCAATCCCCCGTGAACATCTCGAAAAGACATTATACTGGGAAATCCTGATTATGTCAATGATTGGGCCGCACCCATAAATCAGTTTACGGGGGGGCAGGGTTTTTGGATGCGGCCTGATCTGCGGCAGACGAGACATGATCTGACAGAGGAGGGTCATGCGGCAGCGGCCGGAGGGTAATTCCTTGACCATCAATGGTGGAGCCGATCGGGATCGAACCGACGACCTCGTGAATGCCATTCACGCGCTCTTCCAACTGAGCTACGGCCCCGCAGTGTCGCACTGCGGTTTTCAAGTGAAGCGGCGAATCGCCGGGGGTCAAACTTATTTTTGCCGGCGCGAACGCGTTGCCGCGCGGCCAGCGGGCACCGGCTTTGCGGGCTTGAAAACTTTATTCCGTTCAATAGGTTGAAAGGCAAAGGAATGCGGCGTATGCCGGCTGAAGAAATGCACCGTCCTCAAGAAGGCGCGCCCGGGCTGTTTCCGGAGGAACCGGCGGACCGGGGAGCGGTGCTGGGAGCGGCGCTGGCAACGGCAATCGCGCATCTGATGCTGGCGGCGCTCGTGCCTTGGGAGATGGGTCCGGAGGCGTTTTCCGGCCGCGCGCGGCATCAGGAGATTGAATACGCGGGCGAGGTCCGGGACGAAATGGCTGCCGCCAGGCCTGATCCGGAACGGCAAAGGTTTGTCGAGGCGAATCCTGACGCGCCATCCAGCCCTCCCGATGAGACGCGCAATTTTTCGAACCGCGACCAACAGTCGGCTCAACCTGAGCCGGTCCGGGATTCGAGCCCGGACCGCACTCCGCGAGTGAATGGAGAGGAGGCTGATTCGCCGAAAATCGTTCAGGGTAATTTGATGGAGGAAAAGCTGGAAGGTTCCTTGTTGATAACAGGAGGAGAGGCGGAGGCTGGCGCGGAAATGCCTGAGTTTCAAAGCCTTCCGCCGCCGTCCGCGCCGGATTTCACGCGGGCCGCCGTCCCCGCGCCGGCGGACGCGGAAGGCATGGGCAGCCATCTGAAACCGTCTGCCGCGGAAGATCCGGCGCCATCCCGCCAGGAACGGGAAATCGTGCCGCTGGCATTGAACCCGCTGACGGTGGCGTCCGGCTCCGTTCCGGCTGAAAAAGAGGAGGCGGGAGCGCTGAAAGGAGCGCCGCTGCCCCGTCCGCGGCTCGCGCCCCGTTTGCCTCCGGGGCCGCTGAAGCAATCCGCCCGCGGCGTGTCGCGGGCCGGCCGCATGGCGATTGACGCGAATTTCAGCGAGTTTGGAGATTACTTGCAGCGGATGTTCGAGGCGGTGTCCTGGCGGTGGAATCTGCTGGCTGAGCAGACGCGGCGTTCTTACGCGGAAATGCATTCACAAGTGGAAATTGAATTTTTCCTGACCCGGCAAGGGCAGGTCAAGGATCTGAAGGTTATTCAAAGCTCCGCCGGTAAAACGGCCACGCTGATTTGCGAGGATGCCGTCAAGTCGCCCGCGCCTTACGGCAAGTGGACCGATGAGATGGCGGCGGCGTTAGGCGAGCGCCAGGCTGTCCGCATCACGTTTCAATACCGGTAGGGATTGCAGAAAGGCCCGAACCGCTCCCGGAGATAAATGAAACGGAGAGCCTTTGGGAGATTATTCTCGTTGAGATTTTCCGGGGATCCGCCTATTGGAGAGGTTTACTTTGGGATTGCCAGGAAAATTTCAGATGATTGGGAAAGACACTATTGTGGCTCCGGCAACGCCGCCGGGAGAGTCGGCTTTGGCGTTGGCGCGGGTGAGCGGCCCTGAAAGTCACCGCTTGGTAACTTCCGTTTTCGGCGTCCCCTCCCCTGTTCCGCGCCGCGCTTATACGGCGTATTACAAGGATGTTACCGGGAAGGAAATTGACGAAGTTGTTTTTATCTATTACAAAGAAAAAGCATCTTACACGGGGGATCCGATGGTGGAAATTTCAACACATGGCAACCCGTTTATCGTCCGGAAAGTAATAGAGGATTTGCTGCGGCGGGGGTGCCGGGCAGCAGAGCCAGGGGAGTTCACCCGGAATGCTTTTTTAAACGGGCGCATGGATTTGAGCCAGGCGGAAGCGGTGATAGACTTGATTCGCGCCCGGAGCGACCGCGCCCTTGAAATCGCCCAAAAACAGCTGGACGGGGCGACCGGGCGGGCCGTCCAGCGGCTGGCGGACCGGCTGGTTGATGTCCTGGCGCGTTGCGAGGCTTACTTGGATTTTCCGGAAGAAGATCTGCCGCCGGAAGACGGCGCGGAAGCGGCTCGAAACCTGTCTGCATTAAGCAATGAAGTGGAAACCCTTGCCGGCACTCAAGGTTACGGAGAGGTTGTCCGCGAAGGAGTCAGGACCGTCATTTTCGGCCCTCCCAACGCCGGTAAAAGCAGCTTGTTGAACGCGTTGCTCGGGGAAGACCGGGCTATTGTCCACAAGGATCCGGGGACGACCCGCGATTATATCGAGGCGGAAATGCGCATGGGCCCGTATTTGTTCCGCTTGATTGACACGGCGGGGCTCCGGGAAACAGACGCGGAGGCGGAGTGGTCCGGTGTCGAAAAAACAAAAAAACAAATAGCGGAAGCCTGTATGAAACTGCTGGTTCTTGATAGTGCCGCGGAAGACGTAAAATTGCCGGAAGCTTTTAATTTAACAAGAACGATTGTGGTGGAAAATAAAACGGATCTGCCCGGGAGCCGCCATTTGAACGGGATTCCTTCCGGACTCCCCCGGTCCCGCGTTTCGGCCCTCAAAGGCAACGGCATTGATGAGCTTCGCCATGAAATGAAAAATTTACTGGAAAGTGACATGATCATCCCGGACAGAGACGCCATAGTGGTCGGCACCCGCCATGCCCAAGCTTTGCGGACAGCCAAGGACGGGCTTAATGAAGCGGCGCGCAAATTTTCCCGCAAGGAACCACTGGAGTTAATTGCCAGTGACTTAAGGGATGCGTTGGACGCTTTGGGAGAAATAACAGGCAGAATTGATAACGAACAGGTGCTGGACAGGGTTTTCGCCTCTTTTTGCATCGGCAAATGAAAACGGACCGGGAAAGACCTTATGATGTTATCGTTTGCGGGGCGGGGCACGCGGGGTGTGAAGCCGCTCTGGCGGCGGCGCGCATGGGCGCGCGCGCCTTGCTTTTGACTGGCAATCTCGACACCACGGCGCAGATGAGCTGCAATCCGGCCATCGGCGGGCTGGCCAAAGGACATTTGGTGAGGGAGATTGACGCGATGGGAGGCGAAATGGCAATGAACGCCGACACCACCGCCATCCAGTTCCGGGTTTTGAACGCTTCCCGGGGACCGGCCGTCCAGGCGCCGCGCGCCCAGTGCGACAAAAAAGTCTACCAGTTCCGCATGAAGCACACGCTGGAGATCCAGCAGAATTTGCGACTGTTTCAAGCGGAAGTTACCGGCCTGATCCTCAAAAACGGCCGCGCAATAGGGGTGGAGACCCATCTTGGCGCCGATTTTTACGGAAAAACCGTGGTTTTGGCTACAGGAACCTTTCTCAGCTCGATATTGCACGTAGGCCGAAGCAAAACCGAAGGAGGGCGGATGGGGGACTTTTGTCCCAAAAAACTTTCGCAAAGCCTGTGCCAGTCTGGAATCCCTTTGGAAAGGTTGAAAACAGGCACGCCTCCGCGGGTGCTGGGCGCTTCACTGGACTTTTCAAAGATGATGGAACAACCCGGGGATGAAAACCCGGCCTTCTTCGCTTTTTATGACACCCGGGCCGGGGAAGATTTGTTCCACGTGGAACATCTGTCACAGCGGCGCCCGGGTTGGCCGCCGGGACAGCAACGCATGTCGTGCTGGATCACCCGCACCAGCGCGGAAACCCGCCGCCTGGTTTTGGACAACTTGAAACAGTCCGCCCTTTTCGCCGGAGAAATCCAAGGAACAGGCCCGCGTTACTGTCCCAGCATCGAAGACAAGTTCGTCCGGTTCGCCCATCATGAGGAACACCGTCTATTTTTGGAGCCTGAGGGCGCGCATACCGGCGAATGGTATGTGAATGGTCTTTCCACCAGTTTGCCCTTCGCCGTGCAGGAAAAAATGACCGCGACCATTCCGGGACTGGAAAACGCCGTTATCCTCCGGCCCGCCTATGCGGTGGAATACGATTATGCCCCCCCCCAGGAACTCCAGCCCTCCCTCGAATCCAAAAAAGTGGAGCATCTTTTCCTGGCGGGCCAAATCAACGGCACATCGGGTTACGAGGAAGCCGCCGCCCAAGGGCTGGTTGCCGGAGTCAATGCCGTCCTGAAAACGCGCGACGAGCCGCCTCTCGTTATTGGACGTCACGAAGGGTATGCGGGAGTCATGATAGATGACCTCGTGACCAAGGGCGTTGTCGAGCCTTACCGGATGTTCACCAGCCGGGCGGAACACCGTCTGTTATTTAATCATGGGAGCGCGGAAATCCGGCTCCTGCCGTATGCGGAACGCTGCCGTTTGATTTCAGCCAGCCGCAAGGCCCTCATCAAGCAAAAAGCCGCCAGTGTTGAAAAATGGACCGTTCAACTCGAGACCATGCCAGCCAAAGGCGGCACTTGCGGCGATTGGGTGAGAAAAGGCGGAGATATTGCCGCTTTGCCCGCTGCATTTTTAAAATTGCCGGAACCCGTCCAGACGGAAACGCTTTACCGCCTGCGTTACCGCAGCTACCGCCAGCGCGAGATCAGGCAAATCGAAAAACAAGGCTCTCTTGAAAAAGTTAAAATACCTCATAATATATCATATAAGGATATAAAAGGATTGCGCGGCGAGGGCGCCCAGCGCCTCGGGCAGGTCCGCCCCGCCAACCTGGGCCAGGCCAGCCGGATCAGCGGCGTCAACCCGGCCGACATCAGCATCCTGTGGGTGGCCCTGGCAAAAAAACGCCTGCCGCCCCGCGAAACCCCATCCCCCCGCGGATTAGGTTAAGAACAGTTGGCTCTCTTGTGACGATTCCGCAACATTTGAAGCTGCGGGCCGACCCCCGCCTCGGCCAGGCGCCCGTCATCTTTTTAACCGCAAAAACCGAAACGGAAAGCCGCATCAAGAGGCTGGAAACCGGAGCCGACGATTATGTCTCGAAACCCTTCGACATCAAAGAACTGATATTCCTCATGGAGCGCAAGGGCAGGGTCCAAACCCGCGACAACCTGCTCGTGAACGTGTGGAACTATGACACCGAAACCCGCACCATTGACACCCGCATCCGCCGCCTGCGCGAGAAACTGGGCGAAGACGCCAACATCATCGAAACCATCCGCGGCGTCGGCTACCGTATCAGCGGGAAATAACGGTCAGGCGCAAGTTTTCTCAAGGACAGTCAAACCGTAACAACGGAAACGGCGGGGTTGTTCTTGGCGGGATCGCTGCTGAAGCCGCGCACGACAAGGATGCGCTCGCCCCGGGAAGCCAAGCCGAATCGCCCCGCCAGGTTTTTCGCCAAACCGGGAATATCCCGCAAACGGGACTTTTCCACCGTCACCGGCAACACCCCCCACAAAAGGCAGGCGAGACCCCCGGCCGCGGCGCCGGCGGAGACGCCGACAATGGGCGCCGCGGGGTGGGCGGAACTCATCACGGCGATGGAACGCCCGCCGTAAGAAACCACCACGATGGCGCGCACCCGCAGATCCCTCGACAGCATGGCGGTGGCGTCGGCCACGGCGTTTTCCACCGGGGCGGGCTGGCCGCGCGCGGCGTCTTGCCGCAAACCGCCGAAAGCGCCTTGCCGCCAAAGCAGGCCTTCCGTCTGCCTGGCAATGGTGTCGAGCATCTTCACCGCCTCGGCCGGATAGCGCCCCACCGCGGTTTCGCCGGAGAGCATCACGGCGTCGGCCCCGCTGCGCACGGCGTGGGCCGCGTCCGTCACCTCCGCGCGGGTAGGGCGGGGGTTGTCCATCATGGACTGAAGCATCTGCGTGGCGACGATGACGGGTTTGCGGCTGGATCGGGCCAGGAGGATGAGCTGATCTTGCACGTGGGGCACTTTTTCCTGTGCCAGCTCAATTCCCAAATCTCCCCGGGCCACCATGATGCCGTCCGACGCTTCCAGGATTTCCTTAATGTTTTCCAGGGCCTCCGGTTTTTCGATTTTGGCGATCAAGGCGGCATCCGCGCCTTTTTTATCCGCCAAAGCCCGCAATTCCAAAACATCAGAAGCTTGCCGCACAAAGGAGAGCGCCAGCATATCAACGCCCAGACCGAGGGCGAACGCGGCGTCCGCCCGGTCTTTCTCCGTCAGCGACGGCGCGGACACGTGAACACCCGGCAAATTCATCCCTTTGTGGTCGGAGAGGACCCCGCCGTCCGCCACTTTGCATTGGATTTCCGTTCCCTCCACCGATTCGACCGCAAGCTCCAGATTGCCATCATCAAGCAGAATGCGGCTGCCCGGACCGACGTCGCGCGCCAGCGCCTGATACTGGGACGGGATAAGCCCCGGCCCGCCTTCGGCATCGCGCGTGGTGACGGTCACTCTTTGCCCGTCCGCCAGCTCGACGCGCCCGCCCGCAAATTTGCCCACACGGATTTTCGGCCCGGACAAATCGGCCAGAAAGGCCGCCGTTTTCCCCTGGTTGCGCGCTTCCTCGCGCGCCCGCCGGAGCCCGACCCCTGACCGCGGTGCGGCTCCCGGTCAGCCCCCCGCGCGGCGCGCGGCGCGGAAGTCCGGCTCCCGCTTGCCGAGGAAGGCGGCGATCGCCTCCTTGTGCTCGAGGGACGCGTAGCACTGGTGCAGCGCTTCCAGCTCCCGGCGCTGCACCTCGCGCAGGT
>CAZYUX010000148.1:0-6838 GCA_964650745.1 uncultured Puniceicoccaceae bacterium | reverse complement strand
AACTCAAGCGGGATCTCGGTCTTGGAGGTGAAGAAAACTGGCAATGACGCCGGGCGGCTGCGCCGCCGCTTCACCCGGCCCGTTCCCCCTCTTTTATGCTTGCCCGCCCCGCCCCGGTTTGTTCCCTTTTGCGCGGCGCTGGCCTGGGATTATGTTAATCATATGAAGATGGAACCGAACGCGGAGGATTTGACCGTCAAAACATTGGGGGAGTGCAATATTCCTTCGCCCTTGTTCTTTGGGGCGCGCGCGGAGGAATGGGATTTTCGGCCAACCAGCGATGATGAACGGGTCCGTTATGATATTCACATGCCCGGGCGGGCGGATGAGTTGAGTTTTGAAAAGGCCGGGCCGCGGGAAAAGATTTATTTTGAAGGGTCCGGGAGCGCCGCGGCCATTGTCACTTGCGGCGGGCTTTGCCCGGGCATCAACGACATCATCCGCGGCATCTTCATGGGTTTGGCGCATCTGCACGGCGTGCGAAAGATCTACGGCGTCCGGTACGGTTATGGAGGTCTGCTGCCGGAAGCGGATCCGCCGCCCGAGCTTTTGACGGAAGAGCGGATAGAGGACATACACCAGCTGGGCGGGACGATTCTGGGCAGCTCCCGCGGCCCGGCGGATGTGTCCCTGATGGCGGACACGCTCGCGCGGCTTGGCGTGAATATGCTCTTTGCCGTAGGCGGTGACGGCACTATGCGGGCCGCCCGGGCAATCAGCCGCGAAACCGAACGCCGGGGCTTGAAAACCGCCGTCATCGGCGTGCCGAAAACCATTGATAATGACATCCCGCTGGTTTCCCAAAGCTTCGGTTTCGAGACGGCCGTGGAAGAGGCGCGCAAGGTCATCACCTGCGCGCATGTCGAGGCCAAAGGCGCCCGCAACGGCGTCGGCCTGGTCAAACTGATGGGCCGGCACGCCGGTTTCATCGCCGCTCACGCCGCCCTCGCCAGCGGGGATGCCAATTACTGTCTGACACCCGAAGTGCCGCTGGTTTTGGAGGGTGAAAATGGATTTCTCGATCACCTGCGGCGGCGTCTGATACGCAAACAACACGCCGTCGCCGTCGTGGCGGAAGGAGCGGGCCAGCGCCTGCTCGAAACCACGAAAGAGCGCGATGCTTCAGGCAATCTTCTCCTGGGTGACGTTGGGTTGTTCCTTAAAAAAGAAATCAACCGGGCCTTTGCCGCCTGGGACGAAGCGGTGAATGTCAAATACTTCGATCCAAGTTACATCATCCGCGGCGTTCCCGCGGACAGCCAGGACAGCGTTTTTTGCGCCGATCTGGCGCGGTATGCCGTCCACGCGGCCATGGCGGGCAAGACCGGGATGCTGGTCGGCCGCTGGCACGGCGTTTTTACACATATTCCCTTTGCAGCCATTGAGGGCCGCCGCCGCCAGCTCAACCCCGCATCAGACCTGTGGCAGAGTGTCATCAGCGTCACCGGCCAGCCCGCCCGATGGGGCTGACAGCTTTTTCCCGCCTGACAACGGAATTCGAAAACGGAAAGACGCGGTGCGAAGGGCATAAATTTCCCGGGCATGCGGATTTATTTGCTTGCGCGGCAAGGGTATTTTCTTATGGTGACTGTCAAAATTTTGTAAATTATTAATTGAGGAAATGGGAAAACGCCGTCAATTCTCTCCGCAGAAGGAAGATGTCCAGATCAACATCTCGCCGTTGATTGACATGGTCTTTATCCTGCTGATTTTCTTCATTGTCACCACTGTCTTTGTTGAAGAAGAGGGTATAGACGTGGACAAGCCCAAAGCGGGAACGGAATCCCAAGTTTCCGATTCGGCGCCGGTTATGCTGTTCGTGTCCCAAAACGGCAATATCTATTATGACGACCGCGAAATCGGGCTGAGCCAAGTGCGCGCGACCGTCGCCCAGCGTATCCGCAAAGAGACGGTGCCGGTCATCATCGAGGTCGAGCCGCAGGCGTCATCCGGCCTCATGGTGCGGGTGATGGACGAGGCCAAGAAAGGCGGCGCGGAGGAAATCAGCGTTTCGGCCGCCTCCAAATAAAACACGCTATTTTCCGGTTTGAGCCGCGGGGCGGGGGAGGAAACGGGACGTCATGACGTCCCGGACTTCCAGCGGCCGCTCAATAAGCCCCAGCGAGAGCAACTCGCCGGTCAATTCCCGGATGCGCTCTGCTTTTAGAAGCCCGATATTTTCCCCTTTTTCGGGATCGCCGGCGGCAAAACGGCCTTCCACCAGACGCGCGCGGGTCCAGGCGAGGAACTCCGGTGTCATGCGGGGGTTCAGCGCGATGATCCGGGCGTCAGCGGCCGAGGGATCCCCATAAAGGTATTCGCGCCAGCCTTTTATCGAGGCGCGGACAAATTTCTCCGCCACTCCGGGCTGTTCCCGGAGGAAATCGCGGCGGGCATAAACGACGTGATAAGGGTCGAAGCCGCTCTCGGACAAAAGGAGGACTTTGGGGTTTGCGCCGTGCCGCCGGACGAAAAAAGGCTCGTTGGTGGCCAGGCACTGCTGGATGAAAGACTTGTCGGCGAGAAAACGTTCCATTCCGAAATCGCCCGGAATGACGGTGAAGCCTATCTTGTATTTCCTTTTCAAATACGAAATCCAGCTCAGGCCGGGGACCGCCATGACGGTTTGCCCGTCCAGCCCGGCCAGAGAATCAATGGGGTTTTCCTCGTGCAGCAGGATGGCCTGGGGGTCGTGCTGGAGGGTGGCGCACACGATTTGCAGAGGCAACCCCTGGTCAATGTGGATGATGACGGCGTCGGCCCGGTGCATGGCGAAATGGGCGCGGCGCTGAAGCACTTTCCGGGTGGTCATGGCGTTTGGGCCGCCCTGGAGGATTTCCACGTCCAGGCCCTCCTCCTCGTAATAGCCGCCAGCCAGCGCCTGGTAGAATCCGCCGTGCTCGCCCTGGGCATACCAGTCGGTTTGCAGGCGGACGGCGCAATGCTCTTCCGGCTTTTCCCTTCCGGTTTCAATGCCGCCGTTCCCGCAGCCGGCGGCCAGCAGGACCCACAGCCACCGCCAAAACGGCCGGGCGCGCCGGCCCCGGCTCACAGCCATGCTTCCACTTCCCGCATTATTTTGCGGGCAAGGTTCCGGCCGCCGTCCGGTCCGCTGTGGATGGCGATGCGGCATTCCCGCGCGCCGGTGCGCTCTATGTTCACGGTCACCCGCCCGCTTTCCGGCATGCGGTAAACATACTCGCCCTTGAAAGTGTCCGTCCCGGCGCGGATTTTTTCATATCCAAGAGAGCGCATGGCCTTGAGCACCGCCAGAGCGGTCTGGTCCATCGAATAATTCAGCACGGCCTCCAGCCGCCCCATGGCGTAGGCGGAGGACTTGATTTTGCGCTCGCCGGAAGTTTCGCAGCCTCCGCAGAGCAGGCCGAGCAGCGCGCACGCCGCCAGAATGGAAAGGGAACGGGTGAAAAATTTTTTCCTCATTTTAACTCCGTTGTGCGGTTATCTCCCGAAAAAGGATTTGTCTTCCAGTTCTTCCTTGATTTGATCGTAAATTTGAGTCGAGAGCACCTTGTCCCCAAACGTGCCAACCCGAATCGTCAACAGCGTCGCCTCATCCGATACTTTGTTCAAGTTGATCGTGACTTTTTTGTCCTGGGCCGTTCGGGAAAGAAATTCGGCGGACAAAGCATCCGTTTTCTCGCTGATAACGCGCAGATGCAATTCCTTCAGCGCATCCTGGACCGCTTCCGTCGAGCGTTCCATATCCGCGTCGAGGGTGACCTCGAGTTTGCCTTTCAAATAAGACATCGTGCCGGCCCCCGCCCCCGCCGCGCCAGCCACAATCAGCACACCGCAGCCGCCGCCAAGGATCGCGCACGCGAACAGCCCAAGAATGGCCATTGCATTATGGATTCGAATTTTCATAAAGCTTCCTTACTACAGGCATAAAGCCTGAATCAATCTAAAAAAACCGCCAATAAAAACCTTGCCCGGTGGGACAAAATTGCGCAAGTTGAGCCTTTTGAATGACTGAAACGCATAGTGCAGAAAATGCCGGAGACAGTATTAGTTGTTGATGACGAAAAACATACGCGGGAAGGGCTGCGCCAGGCCCTTGAGGACGACTACGAAGTTTACCTCGCCGCAAATGCCAAAGAGGCATTCAACCTGCTCGCCGGCGAAAAGTTCGACGTGGTGCTGACCGACCTGCGAATGGCCGGGCCGGACGGCATGAAAGTCATTGACGAGGCCATCCGCCAGGCGCACCGGCCGGCGGTTATTATGATGACGGCCTACGGCAGCGTCCAGACGGCGGTCGAGGCGATGAAGCGCGGCGCCGACGACTTTCTGACCAAGCCGGTCAACCTCGAACACCTCGAGTTGCTCATCCAAAGGTTGTTGAAAAGCCGGAAAATGGAGGATGAGAACCGGAAACTGCACCAGCGCCTGGACCGCAAATACCAGTTCGAAGACATCATCGGAAACTCGAAAGCGCTGACCGAAATCATCGAGAAAGTGAAACTGGTGGCTCCAGCCAGGAGCACGGTGCTGATCGAGGGGGAAACCGGCACCGGCAAGGAGCTCATCGCCCAGGCCATCCACCAGAACAGCGGGCGGGAACGGGGGCCGTTCGTGCCCGTGCACTGTGCCGCGCTGCCGGCGAACCTGCTCGAAAGCGAATTGTTCGGCCACGAAAAAGGCGCTTTCACAGGGGCGGCCGAACGGCGCGTCGGCCGGTTCGAGGCGGCCCGCGGCGGGACATTATTCCTCGATGAAATCTCCGAGGTGGACCCTTCCATCCAAGTCAAACTCCTGCGTTTTTTGGAGACCAAAACCTTCGAGCGGTTAGGCAGCGTCAAGCCCCTGGGCGTGGACGTCCGCCTCATCGCGGCAACCAACCAGGACTTGGAGGAACTGGTGAAAAAAGGCCGGTTCCGCGAAGACCTCTACTACCGGCTCAACGTCGTCAAGCTGGTCATGCCCCCGTTGCGGAACCGGGCGGAGGATGTTCCGCCGCTGCTGCACCATTACCTGCGCTTTTACAGCCGGGAAAACGGCCTGCCGGAAGCGCGCCTGGAGCCCGGGGCCATGCGAATCCTGCAAAACTACTCGTGGCCCGGAAACATCCGCGAGCTGCGCAATTTCGCCGAGAACATGGTGGTGATGAAACGGGGCGGAAAAATCAGCGAATTCGATCTGGACCCGAAATACTGGGAACGGGAGAGTTCCGGCAAACCCTTTCCCCCGCTCGCCAATCCATTGTCGTTCGAGGAAAACGAAAAACGGTTGCTGCGCAACGCGCTGGCTGAAGCCAGAGGCAACCGGACCAAAGCGGCCCGCCTGCTGGGCATCAGCCGGCGGACCCTTCACCGAAAAATCCAGCAATGGCCGGACCTGGACGTCCCCAAATCCGGCCGCCGTCAAACCGGATAGAAACGGCCCGTCTTTTTTGATACGCTGCCATGGCAACCGGCACCCAAAACATTGTGCATTGGATAGACGAGGGCGGGGGGCGCGCGGCTGCCCGCGTTGTCGCCATGTGCGCCTTCATCGTCGTCTTTTCCGCCTATATTTCCTACAAGCGCCACCAGGGGCCGGCCACCGAAATCACCTGCGAACAAGCCCTCATCGGCCGGCAGCTGGCCGAAGGCAAAGGCTTCACCACGCCCGTCATATACCCCCAGACACTCGCCTTCCTGGAAAAACGGGCCAAAGAACGGGAAGATTTCACTTGGGAATTCGGCCCGGAAAAGCCGCTGCCGGACCTTTACCACGCGCCATTGTATCCGCTGACATTGGCCCTGGGCCTCAAGACGCTTCCGGAAAGCTGGCGGGAAGCCGTCTGGAAAGACCCCGTGGCCGAAGGCACGCGCGAAACCCCATCCTACAACGGCGACACGTTCCTGCTGTGGGTCAACCTCATTTTATTCTGGGGCGTCTGTCTGCTGACCTGTTTGCTGGCCCGGCGGATTTTCTCCCAAAGGGCCAGCATCGCGGCGCTGCTGGGAGTGCTGCTGTCAGCCGGATTGTGGGATGAAGTCCTCCTGCTCGGAGGGGTGAGCCTGCCCATGTTCCTGGTGCTTCTGCTTTTCCACCTGTGGAGCCGCCTGGAAGAAAACCGGGACGCTGAAAAGAAACAATTCAAAAGCGGAAGCTTCATCGGCCTCAGCGCCGGGGCGGGCCTCATCACCGCGCTGCTTTTCCTCACGGAATATTCGGCGGGCCTGACCGGGCTGGTTTTCGCGGGCTATTGCCTTTGGGGAGCCAGGGGTAAATCCCTGGCCCTTTCCCTCGGCCCGGCCGCGGCGGTCTTCTTGATAGTGACGGCCCCTTGGATGCGCCGCAACATAACCTGGACCGGACACCCCATGGCCCTCGCCGCGCAAAACTTCCGCCTGAAGGCGGATGACCCCACCGCCGACCCGGAAACCTTCAAAATCCAGCTGGACGCCGCGCCGCCGGAATTCAGCTTCCGGAAAATCCTCAACAAAGGCCTGCGCGGCATCAAAGACAACTGGCGGGAACGCATCTGGTCGGGCGGCGCCTACGCCTTCAGCGCGTTTTTCCTTATCGGCTGCCTCTACCGCTTCCGGCGGCGGGAGGCGAATGTCCTGCGCTGGTGCGCGGCGGCAACCATCCTCGCGCTGCTCTCCCTGCAGCCCTTTTTCAACAACGGGCTTTCAGAACGGCTGCCCGCGCATTACCTGGCGCCGCTGATGATAATCTTCGGCAGCGGCTTCTTTTACATTCTGCTCGACAGCACGCACCCGCGGGGGCCGCTGGAAAAACTGGCCATCGCGGGGCTCCTCCTGGCGGTGCACTCCATCCCCCTTCTTTACAACCTTGCCGAGCCCCGCCGGGCCCCCTTCCGCTACCC
>CAZYUX010000147.1:0-6868 GCA_964650745.1 uncultured Puniceicoccaceae bacterium | reverse complement strand
AAAGTGCAATACGCCGCCTAATGAATGTCAAAACTATCATTTCCGGAGTAATAACAATCCTACATTTAAAAATAATCCAGAAAAAGAATTTTTGGAAGGATTCACTAAATCATATAGAACAAAAAATCATTACAAATCAAAAGGTGTTGATTTTGAAATAAAATTTCCGATGAGTTGGGCTATTAAAGAAGGGATTAGACCTAATGTTATTCAATTGTTAACTAGTGAAAATGGGCACGGTTTTGATAGTATTGTGCTCATGGTAAAAGAAATACCAATTGAAGATAATTATAGTATTTCAGAAGAAGAATTAGACTATTTATTTTCAAAAGATGTATTGAAGGAAATAATTCCCAGCGGTGGTGAATATATAAGTTCTAAACCTATAACACTGGATCGACAAAAGGGTGCGATGTTAATTTTTCAACAAGATATGCAGCGTATGGATTTAACCTTAAGAATGCGAGCTTTACATTTTATTACAATTTATAAAAATAAAATGATCTCTATTCAATGTGTGACAGGCCTGCAGAAGGAAAAAGCACATTTACTGGAAAAAAGATTTTTAAAGATGAAACAATTATTTTGGCTTGTTGGAAATTCATTTGTAATCCATAGTCAATACTAAATGTAAAATTGTGCATAACAACGCAATTAACCTGACCAAAAACGCGGGGCATGAATTTGGTTAAGTCAAGTGTATTCAGGCGTTTTTGGCAGGTTATCGCCAACGTTCTGCGGAAAGGATAAGCAAATGAATTCAGGAGCCATGTGGGGGTGGATCGGCGGGATTGCGGGAAGCGTCATCGGTCTGGCCGGCGGCGTGATCGGGACGTATTTCAGCATCAAGAACACCAACGGCCCGCGCGAGCGCGCCTTCATCGTCAAGTCGGCCGCCGTGTGCTGGATTGCGATTTTGATTTTCCTCGGATTGCTTCTCGGCCTGCCCAATCCGTACCGGCACTTCATGTGGATTCCATACAGCATCCTGCTTCCTTTGGGCATCATCTACGTCAACCGGAGGCAACAGGCAATCAGGCAGCAAGAATCGCGGACCCAGCAGGCGGACGGCACGCGGTAAGCCGCGCCTCACGCGTGGCGTCAACCGTCCACGAGGGGACCGGCAATGATAAAGCCCATGCAGATGATGGCTCTGGCCGCCAGAGGCGCGGATTCAAGACATTGACGCCTGGGCACGCGTATTTTCAGAAAAAGTTTGCCCTTTCCGGCCAAAGCGTTAACAAAGACCGGGCATGGCGATGCGCCTGCAAATTTTGGGCAGCAGCAGCTCCGGCAACTGCGCCCTGCTGGAGACGGAGGACTGCAAAGCGCTGATTGACGCCGGTTTCTCCGGGAGGCGGCTGGGGGCGATGCTCGGAGACCGGGGGGTTTCACTCGGCGCGCTGGATGCCGTCTTCCTGACCCACGAGCACACCGACCATGCCGGCGGCCTGCGCGGCCTGGGCAAGCTCTCCCATCTCCAGTTCTTTGCCAACCATGACACCGCCCGCAAAGCCCAGGAAAACCTTACCCGGCGGATGCGCTGGAGGGTGTTCGAAACCGGCCTGCCCTTCCGTTTCCGCGATTTGGAAATAACCGCCTTCTCCCTGCCGCACGACGCCTCCGACCCCGTCGGCTACGTCTTCAAACAGAAGCGGGACGGGAGTGAAGAAACCGGAGCCAGCGCGGCCTGGGTCACCGACCTCGGCTACATCCCCCGTCTGGTGGAAGCGCACGTGCGCGAGGCCGACGTGCTGGTGCTTGAATCCAACCACGACCCGCGCATGCTGGATGAGCATCCATCGCGGCCCTGGAGCCTCAAGCAGCGCATCAAAAGCCGCCACGGCCACCTCTCGAACGGCGACGCCCGCGCGTTTTTATGCGGTGTGGAATCACCCCGCTGGCGGCAGGTCTACCTGGCCCACTTGAGCCGGGACTGCAACGAGGTGGCCCTCGTCGAGTCCTTTTACACCGGCGGCAACGGCGGCGGCCCGCCTTGCCCTGTCCGGGTGGTGGACCCCGTCAACGGCGGCTGTCCGCCGCTGGATTTGTGACGGGGGCAAAACCCGCCCCCCGGCCGCGATGTTTTCCATCCATTCCAGGGCAACGGCGAATTTTTATTTGCAATCCGCGGGTTCTGAACTTTTGAGTGGCGCGCTTTCCGTGGAATGAGCTTCGGAAAAGCGCGATTCAGTCAACCGCATGAGCAACGTTCTTCTATTCGTATCGGATGAGCACAACCCGTTCTTCAGTTCGGTTTTCGGGCACCCGTTTATCCACACGCCCAACATGGAGCGGCTGGCGCGGCAAGGCACGGTCTGCCGCCACGCCTACTGCCCGTCGCCGCTCTGCCTGCCCAGCCGCTCTGCCTTCATGGCGGGGCGGAGGGCGCACGAGCTGCAAACCTACAGCAACTGCACAGCCGAACTCAATCCGGACTGTCCCTCTTATGGCGAAGTTCTCGCCGGGCAAGGCGTTCACACGGCCTACATCGGCAAGACGGACGTTTACGCGCCCGGAAAAAAACTCGGCTTCACGGAAATGCTCCTGCCGGGCGACCGGGACTGGCCCGGCGACACCCAAATCCGCCGCCATCCTTTGCATATCCGCAAAGGAGCGGAGAAACGGGCCAACGGCTACGGTCCCGCAAAAGACACCCGCCAGGGCGACAACCAGTGTGTGGAGCGGGCCGCGGCCTGGCTGAAGGACACCGCGCCAAAATTAAAAAAACCGTGGGTGCTGACGGTCAACGTCGGCGCGCCCCACTTCCCCCACTACACCACGCCCGAGCTTTGGAACCTGTATCCGCAAGGCGGCGATTTGCCTGCCTGCAACTTGGAAAATGAAACCGCCTGGCATCCTTTCGCCGAAGATCTGCGCACTCATTTCCAGACGCATCTTTTCACCGAAACTCAAATCCGCGGCCTGCGCCGGGGCTACCTCGGCTGTGTCACTTACGTGGACGGCCAGCTGGGCCGGCTGATGGAAACTCTCGAAAGCGCCGGCCTCGCCGGGACAACGAACGTCATCTACACTTCCGACCACGGCGAGATGTGCGGCAAATTCGGAATGTGGTGGAAGTGCTCGCTTTACGAGGACTCCGCGCGCGTGCCCCTCATCGCCGCCGGGCCGGATTTCGCCTCCGGAAAAGAAGTTCAAACACCGGTGGACCTGCACGACGCGCGCGCCGCCGTTTTCCGCTGCCTCAAAGCCAAACACCCCAAAGACTGGGTTGGGACACCTTTGCAGAAAATTCCGGACAACGACAACCGGCGCGCGGTCTTTTCCGAATACCACGGCCACGGCGCGCGGGCCAGCTCCTATATGATCCGCCAAGGCCGCTGGAAATACATCCGCTACTGCGGGGCGCCGGATCAGCTTTTCGATTTGCGGAAGGATCCTGACGAACTCCACAACTGCATCGAAAACCACCCCAATATCGCCCGCCGCCTCCACCGCGAGCTTCTCCGCGTCTGCGACCCCGATAAAGAAAATGACCGCGCCGAGGAGTTCATCCAAAAACAGCTCCGGGCCATCCGCCAAAAAAGCCGGGCGAAGTGACAGCCGCGCCCGTTGCCGGAAACGCGCCGCCAGTTGCCGCTCAATCACATCTTAATCCAGGCCGAGTTTCTCTTGGAAGACTGCACGGCGGCGGAAATGAATTCCATGCCGCGCAGGCCGTCATAAACCGACGGGAACTCATACTTTTCCGCGGGCAAGGGCTTGCCCTTGATGTGGGCGCGGATGGCGCGGACGGCCCCGTCGTAAATCGTCGCGAAAGCCTCCAGGTAACCCTCCGGATGCCCGGGCGGAATGCGGGTGCAATCCGCGGCCGCTTTGGAGAGATATTCGGCGTGGCCCCGGCTGAATATCTGGCGCGGCTTGCCGGAGTGCAGCACTTCCAGGTAATTCGGATTTTCCTGCGCCCAGATAACCGCGCCCCCGGTTCCGTAAATCCTGATTTTCAATCCGTTATCCTCGCCCGTCGCCACTTGGCTGGCCGTGAGCAGCCCCTTGCCGCCTCCCTTGAGCCGCAGCAGGATGTTGACGTCATCGTCCAGCTTGCGTCCCGGCAGGAATCCCGTCTTGTCCGCGCACACGGCGGCCACGGGATCGCCGGTGATGAACTCGAACAGGTTGAAGCCGTGGATACCGATGTCACCCAGGGTGCCGCCGATGCCGGCCTGTTTGGGATCCTGGCGCCACGAGGCCTGTTTTTGCCCCAGTTTCTCCAGCGGCTGGGCCAGGAAATCCTGCAAATACTCGATGATCACCTTGCGCACACCGCCCATTTTGCCGCTTCTGAAGAGTTCGCGGGCATGGCGCACCAGCGGATGCCCGGTGTAATTGTGCGTCAGCGCGAAAACCAGCCCCGTCTTTTCCACCAGCTTCACCAGCTCTTGAGCTTCCCGCAAGCTGTAGGTCATCGGCTTGTCGCAGACGACATGGAAGCCTTTTTGCAGAAAAGCCTTGGCGATGGGGTAATGGGATTTGTTCGGCGTGACAACCGAGACGAAGTCAATCCGCTCGTTTTCCGGCAGGGCCGCCTCCTTCTCCGCCATTTCCTGATACGTGCGGTAACAGCGGGCGGGCTTCAAATACAGCTCCTTGCCCGTTTTCTTCGTGTTTTTGTAGTCGCGGGAAAAACAGCCCGCCACGCACTCCGTCTGCTGGCCTATGGCGGCGGCCGTGCGGTGCACCGCGCCGATGAAGGCGTCCGGGCCTCCCCCAACCATCCCCATTCTCAATTTCCTTTTCCAAGACTCCATAATTTGCTCCTGCTTTAAGGTTCAACCGCAAGGTTCCGGTTCACATCAAACCCAGCATGCGGCGGTTGCGTCTGCTGTCGGTGGCCGCTCCGGCGAAATCGTCAAAAGCCACACTGGTGGCCTCGATAATATGGGCTTCGATGAAAGGGGCGCCCTCGCGCGCGCCTTGTTCGGGTGACTTGACACAGCACTCCCACTCGAGCACGGCCCAGCTCCGGTAGCCCGCCTCGGTCAATAAAGTGAAAACCTGGTTGAAGTCCACCTCGCCGTCACCCAGGGAACGGAACCGCCCGGCGCGCCCGGCCCAGTCCTGGTAGCCGCCGTAGACCCCTACCCGGCCCGAAGGGTTGAATTCGGCGTCCTTGACGTGAAATGCGGTGATGCGGCCCCCGTAAAGCCTGATGAACTCGAGGTAATCGAGCTGCTGCAGGACGAAGTGGCTGGGATCGTAATTGATGCAAGCCGCCGGATGATCGTCCGTGTAATCGAGGAACATCTCAAAGGTGGCACCGTCATACACATCGCTGCCCGGATGAAGCTCGTAGGCGATCGTCACGCCCTTGTCCCGGGCCAAGTCGAGGATGGGCTTCCAGCGCTTGGCCAGCTCCTTGAATGCCTCATCAATCAAACCCGGCGGGCGCTGGGGCCAAGGATAAATCATGGGCCAGGCAAACCCTCCCGACATCACCGGCAGCGCCTTTGTGCCAAGGTTGGCCGAGGCCCGGACCGCCTTTTTCAGCTGGTCCGCGGCCCACTTTGTCTTGGCCGCACCCTTCAACCCTTTTGGGTGAAAGGCGCTGAAACCCTCCGCATAAGCCGGGTGCATGGCCAGCACCTGCCCCTGCAAATGGGCCGCCAGCTCCGTCGGCTCCAGGCCCGCCTCCGCCAGCTTCCCCAAGTAGTCCTGACAGTAGGTTTTCGACTTGGCCGCTTTATCGAGGTCTATGCAGCGCTCATCCCAGGCGGGAATCTGAATGCCCCGGTAGCCCATCCCGGCCGCCCACGGGCCGATCGTTTCCAGTTTGTTAAAAGGCGCTTCGTCCCGCATGAACTGCGCCAGAAATATCGCCGGTCCCTTGATCGCGTTCATAAGATTTACCTCCTTTGGTGATTCTACTTAACCGGAAAGATTTTTACCGGCCTTCCCCTTCCCATGTCAAGGGCTTGCCGGCAGCCGCGAAATACTTCTCTCCAGAAGCGAGAGAAGAAGCGAAATTGACTCGGCCTCCCTTTTTCGCTTCAAAGGGGCCGTATTCGTATTCGGCGGCGAGGGGCGTCCGCTGGGCGGCGCGGGCGATCTCCCAAGGCTCCAGCGCCCGGCTATAGATATGCGCGTCCTCGATCAGCCCCTCGAAATCCCAGCTGCTCCAATTGGAACGGCCCAGCCGCACGCCGGCCGCGTCGCCCGTGCTGACAGTCCCGGCCTCCTGATCGCGCAGTGAATCCTCCTCCCCGTCCACGTAAAACCTGGTGTCCAGGACATCCGGCGTGCCGTCGTTCTCCCACGTCACGGCCACGTGGCGCCACTGGCCGCCGTTGACGGCTGATTCGCTGCTGACATAACCGTCCCCCGTATACGCCCAGAGCCTCCCCGAGCTGCCGACCAGCAGCTCCCACCTCTGCCCCGCGGCCTCCGCGCCCCACGAGGCAATGGTTTGACTCCGCGATGCGCTGGTTTTGATCCATGCCATGACCGTTCGCGCGTCCGTCCCCGTCACCCCCTTGTACCCGCTAACCTGCACGTAATCCCCATCCCCGTCAAGCGAAAGCGAGTAATCCCCTTCCTTGCGTGTGCTGGAATATGTGGCATCGCCGTTGAGAGTTCCGTCCCGGTCGTTTGCCGTCTCGTCCAGAACATTGCCGTTGAAGCGCCACCGGCCTTCGAGATTGGAACCGTCTAAAACCTCCCCGAAAGCCGGGTCCATCAGCCCCGTGACATTGCCGTTGCCATCGTAGCAAGGGTAGTAATTCCGGGTATGCGTCACGTCCTCCACCATCAACAGACCGCCCACGCCTCCGGCGCCCTGCAAACTGCCCGACAGGTCCAGACCCCAGACATAAGCCCGCTCCCGGATAACCTGCGCCTGGCCGTCGTAAAC
>CAZYUX010000146.1:0-6881 GCA_964650745.1 uncultured Puniceicoccaceae bacterium | reverse complement strand
ACCGTGGCGGTGGTATTGGCGGGGATGGTGACGTCCCACTGGAACCGGCCATCCGCCGCTTTCCACTCGCTCTTCACAAGCCCGTGCGGTGAGAGCAATTCCGCCTTGGCGCAGCCGAGGCCGCGCCCCGGCTCGGGCTTCATGACGATGTGTTTGTAGCCTGGGCGCTCCGGGTCCGCGCCGATGCCGCCGGCGGTTTCGTAGAGCCATTCGCCGATGGAGCCGTAGGCGTAGTGGTTGAAGGAGTTCATTCCCGCCTCGCCGAAGCCTTTTTCCCTGGTCCAGCTGTTCCAGCGCTCCCACATGGTGGTGGCGCCTTGCTTGACGGTGTAGAGCCATGAGGGGTATTCTTCCTGAAACAAGAGCCGGAAGGCCACATCCGCGCGCCCGAACCGCGTCAGCACCGGGCACAAGAGCGGCGTGCCGACGAAGCCGGTGCTCAGTTTCCACCCCCGGCCCTCGATGTTGTCAATCAGCCGCTGGAGCATATTTTCGCGGAGTTTCTCCGGCGCCAGATCAAAAGCCAGGGCCAGCAGGTAAGCGGTCTGGGTATCGCCAACCATGCGGCCCGCCGGGGTGATGAACTCGCGCTGGAAGGTCCGCTTCACGCGCTTGTGCAGCGCTTCGTATTTTTTCCTTTCCTTCTCGCGCCCGAGGATGGCCGCCATACGGGACAGCAAGCGGGCGGTGCGGGCGAAGTAAGCCGTGCCGATGAGGTTGTGCGGCGTGGTGGGGTAGCCGGAGTTGGTGTCCGGGGCGTCAATGGCCAGCCAGTCGCCGAAACCCCAGTTGTTGCGGACGAGGTTTTTGCTTCCCTTGGGGCCTTTCTGCCAGTTGACCCACTTGGCCATCGGCTCGAACATGCGATCGAGCACGCGCCGGTCGCCGTAGCTTAAGTAATGCGCCCAGGGGCAGATGACGATGGCGTCGGCACAGGCGGCGAAACCGTGTTCCCATTTGTCGAAAAGATTGGGCGCGACATGCGGCACGCAGCCGTCTTTGGCCTGGGAGTCGGCCAGATCGCCGAACCACTTGACGAAGAACGCGGAGACGTCGAGGTTGAAGCAGGCGGTGCGGATGAAGACCTGCGCGTCGCCCGTCCAGCCCAGGCGCTCGTCGCGCTGCGGGCAGTCGGTTGGGACTTCGAGGAAGTTGCCCTTTTGCCCCCACCGGATGTTGCTCTGGAGCTGATTGACCAGGGGGTGCGAACACTCGAAGGTTCCCGCCGGCGGGGCGTCCGAGTGCAAGACGACACCGGTGACGTCCGTCTTTTCCGGCGGCTCCGGGCAGCCGGTCAGGTCGGCGTAGCGGAATCCGTGAAACGTGAAGCGCGGCTCGTAAACCTCCTCTTCATCGCCCTTGAGGATATACTCGTCGGCAGCCTTGGCGGCGCGCAGGTTTTCCGTGTAGAGCGTGCCGTCCGCCTGGAGCATCTCGCCGTGGCGGATCGTGATTTTCGTCCCGGCTGGGCCGCGGATTTTCAGCCGGATCCATCCGACGATGTTTTGGCCCAGGTCGAAAATGTGAACGCCGGGCCGGGGTTCGGTCATTTCAACCGTTTGGATCTCCTGGATTTTTCGGACCGGCTGGCAGCGTTTGGCCTCGAGGATGGCTTTATCCGCTTTAAAAACCTCGGCCGGTTTCCACTCTTGGCCGTCAAATGCCGGTTCGGCCCAACCGGGCATTTCGCGGCGGGCGTCGTAAGTCTCGCCGTTGTAGATGTCGGATTTGAGCAGGGGGCCGAAGGCGGTCTTCCAGCTCGCGTCGCTGACGATGAGCTGCCGGGAGCCGCCGCTGAAATCCAGCGCCATCTGCAAAAGGAGGGAGGGATGACCGCCGTAGTGACAGCGGTTGTCTTTGAAGCCGAGATAGCCGCAGAACCACCCGTCCCCCAGGATGGCGCCAAGGACGTTTTGGCCTTGGGCCAGTAATTCCGTGACATCGTAAGTCAAATACTGCAAGCGCTTGCGGTAGTCCGTCCAGCCGGGGACGAAACAGTCTTTGCCGACGCGTTTCCCGTTCAAATACAGCTCGTAAAGCCCTTTGGCGGTCACGTAAATCCGGGCGCGCGCCACTGGCTTTTCGATGGAGAATTCTTTGCGCAGGAAAGGGCAGGGCTGGCTGTCCTCCCGGCCCGGGGGCGCCTTGCCGATCCACCGGGCAAGCCATTCGCCCTGCTCGAGAAGGCCTGTTTCGAACCACGCCGGCTCGCTCCAGGGGGAGGGCTGGCCATCCTTGTCCCATGTGCGAACCTTCCAGTAAACGCGGTGATGGGAGAGCAGAACGGGACCGGCGTAGAGCGCCCAGTTCTCATCGCCCATGGTTTTCCCGCTGTCCCACAGGTCGGAGGCGTCGTTGAGTTTTTCCGGCGCGGTGGCGGCGATGATCTGCCAGGCGGTCTGGACGGCGCCCCGGCGCGGGTCGCTGACATGCCAGGAGAGGCGCGGCTGGCGCTCGTCTATACCCAGCGGATTTTCCAAAAACTCGCAGCGCAAATGCGCCGGCGAAGCGGATGTCGTGGCGGATTCTGCATTCATAAGCGGTCTGGAGCACTGAAATCCCTTTTCTTCCCCGGCTCAAGGCTTTATTTTGAGCTAAACGAAAAGGAATGCCGGAAGGAAGAATTGGCTCGTTTTATTCATCCAGGCCGAAGAGGGCGCGGACGTAGAAGTCTATCGTGAAGGGCTGGAGGTCGTCCGGCTTTTCGCCGAGGCCTGCGAAATAGATTGGCAGCTTCAGATCGCGGTAAATGCCAACCAGAGCGCCGCCCCGGCTGGTTCCGTCAAGCTTGGTGACGATGAGACCGGTGAGGCCGAATTCCTTGTGGAAGACGCGGGCCTGCTCGATGGAGTTCGAGCCGAGGCTGCCGTCAATGACCAGCCAGCAGTGATGGGGAGCGGCGGGATCGCGTTTTTGCAGGACGCGTTTAATTTTTCGCAGCTCCTCCATGAGATTGGTCTTGGTGTGGAGACGCCCGGCGGTGTCGAGGAGCAGGACGGCGCGCCCGCGCTGGACCGCGGCTTTGTAGGCGTCGTAGGCCACGGCGGCGGCGTCAGCCCCGGTGTGGCTGGCCACCAGATCCAGGCCGAGACGCCCGGCCCAGGTTTTGATTTGCTCGTTGGCGGCGGCGCGGAAAGTGTCACAAGCGCCAAGGATAACGGCATGGCCGTCATCCTTGAAGAGCTTGCCCAGCTTGGCCACGGTGGTGGTTTTTCCGGAACCGTTGTAGCCGGCCACGCAGATGACTTCCGGCTGGTTTTTCCCCAGCCCGATTTTTCCCTCGGCCCCTTCGAGGACACGCCGCAGAACGGCGGCGCCAATAGCGGCGGCTTCCTGGCCGCGCAGCTCTTTTTCTTTTTTATAAGCGGCCTGGATTTCATCCATGATCTCGGCGGTTGTCTCAACGCCGAGGTCCGCCCCGTAGAGAGCTTCTTCGAGATCCTCCAGCGCGGCGGCGTCCAGCTTTTTCGTGAACAAACCGCCCGCGCCGCCAAATGCCTTGTAAAAGGTCGGCGTTGTCTTTTTCAGCCCGTCTTTGAATTTTTTGAAAAACCCGCGCATGGAAGCAAAGATGTTGGAGAAAGCGGGGGCGGCGGGAAAGATTTTTTTCCGCAAGCGCGCGGGGATTCAGTCTTGCGGCGGAAGCGGAATTGAGTTAAACACGATCCTCATGGGCATAAAGAAATTATTGTGTTTGTGCGCCGTGATGTTCCTGGCCGCCGGGTGCCCGCGCGAGAAGGAAGCGCCCGCCGCCCCGTCTCCGGAGCCGGAACCCGCGCCGCCGCCTGAAGCGTCATTGCCTCCGCTGCCAGGCAAATACACGGGCGCGGGCCATTACGAAACGGTGACTTACGAGCACACCTTCGAATTCAAAGAGAACGGAACCGCGCTTTACACGGCGGCGGCGGTGGAAAAAGACCCTCTGATGCATATTTTCGATCTCAGCGCCGAGACGCCGGGTTCCTACACTGTCAAAGGTCGCAAGGTGTTCGTTTCGCTGGACCCCCGGAAGACGCCCTGGTTTTTCAAACGCCCCATGGCGGAGCTGACCCGCCGGGAAGACGGCGATTTGGACTGGCACAGCATTCGCCTGAAAAAAAAGCCGGCTCAGTGAAAAGGCGCGGGGCGGCAGCCGGTTGTTTATCCGCACTGTGTCTGAAAACATTACCCATACCGCCGTCTGCGACGACTGCTTGAGGATCCTGCAAGTCCTGCCGGAAATTTGCCCCGCTTTCAAGGAAGCGGCCGCCGCGCATAAAGATATTGCCCGTCTGGGGGCGCTCACGCGAGCGGGCGACTGCTGCAGCCCGGTGTTGCTGGAGGATTTCCGCGACCGGCGGGATAAGCGGACCCTGGACCGCCAAATGAAAAAGAAACTGGCGTTTGTCCTTGGCTGGCTGACGCACCGGGCGGCGGACCGGCAAATGAAGCCGCTTTTCCGCCGCCTTTGCGCCGGGGAAAATCAAAAACCCAAGGAATGCAGCATCTATCATGACGCCTTTATCCTCCGGACGGTTTACGCAGGGACGCGGGACAATCTTTATCCGGAAGAAATCTTCGCGAAACAACCGGAAGGGCTGGCGGAAATAAAAATCCTGTTTCAGTCTCTGCTGCAAGCCTCTCTGATTGAGCTGCACACGTTCAAACCTGATGTTGAAAACGCCAGCGGCTGGCTGGACCGGCTTCTCGCTTTGCGGCAGCGGTTCTATGTCAATCTGGACCGTTACGCCGCGGCCATTCGCGAGCCGGAACCGGAAAAGACACAGCGCTTCATCACCGGGCCCAATTTTTATGACGCGGCCGATCCGGTTATCGCCCTGGCGCGGAAAATCCAACATGGCGGGACTGCCGGCGCGGAAGAAGCGGCCGCCGCTTTCAGCGCGGATAACGGCAGCCATTACGCCCGGGCCTTGAAGCTGGGCTGCGGCTACCTGCGGGCCGCCAACAAATATTTCACCGGTAAAACCGGCGCCGCCCAGCTAAAGGAACACCTCGACATCGGCCGCCCCGGCGCTGACGGCAAGCCGGTGTAAGCGCCCGTCGCCGGCTGGCCGCGGGAAGCTCCGGAAAGAAATCAATTTTCCCCGGCGGATTCGTAAAATCCGAGGTCGTCCACGTCGCGGACGTCCTGGCCGGGAATGTTGCCTTTCCCCTGAAGGGTGACGAGGAGGGTTTTCAACAGAATCTTCAAGTCGAGCCAAAAGGAGATTTGGTCCACGTATTGGACGTCGAGCTTGAGGCGCTGGCTGAAACGCAGGGCGTTGCGGCCGCCGATTTGCGCCAGGCCGGTGATGCCGGGCCGGACATTGTGGCGGCGGGCCTGCTCGGGGGTGTACTTGTCCAAATACGAAACCAGCAGCGGCCGGGGGCCGACAAAGCTCATTTCACCTTTGAGAATGTTGAAAAGCTGGGGCAACTCGTCGAGGCTGAGCTTGCGCAGGAAGATGCCCAGCCGGGTCAGGCGCGCCCCGTCGGGAAGCAGGCTGCCGGAGGCGTCGCGGGCGTCTTTCATCGTGCGGAATTTGCGGCAGCGGAAGAGCTTTCCGTGAAAACCGGGGCGCTCCTGGACGAACAGAACCGGCCGGCCCAGAAACAGAAGCACCAGCAGCGCCGCCGCCGCCATGACCGGCGAAAGCAAAACCAGCAGAACCAGGGCGCCCGCCTGGTCGAGCGGTTTTTTCACGCGTCGGGCGTAAACGCCTTCAGGCATCTTCCGGAATTTCGGGATATAAATCCCCGCGCGCGGCTTCGAACTCCGGCTTGAGCAGGGACATGACGATGACGTCGCGGAACCGGTCTTTTTTGTAAACATAGTCCCGCAGCACGCCTTCCTTTTTGAACCCCAAACTG
This sequence comes from uncultured Puniceicoccaceae bacterium, assembly GCA_964650745.1. Taxonomy (GTDB): domain Bacteria; phylum Verrucomicrobiota; class Verrucomicrobiia; order Opitutales; family CAZYUX01; genus CAZYUX01. The sequence continues at coordinate 1,031 of CAZYUX010000146.1, read as the reverse complement.
ATACCGAGAAAGAGGGAAGAGCGGTGTTCGGCCAGCCAGTGCCCGGTCAGGCGGTGGAGGTTGAGCTCGCCGAAGGCGTAACGGAGCATCAGGACGGAAGCCCGCATGGCCCGCCCTCCCTTGCGTTTTTCGGGGTCGGCGATGATGATGCCGCCCCAGTCGGCCTTCCGGTTCCGCAGGTCAATATTGTTGAGGCTTATGTATCCGATCATTTCACCGCCGTCTTTTTCGGCGATGGCCCAGTAGATCTCCCTGTCCGGATCGGCGAATATTTTTCCCTCGACCCACCGGCGGTCCCGCTCGGCGGACACGAAGGCGGCGTTGCCTACTGTATAGTCATAAAGCCCGGGCGCTTTGCGCCAGGTGTTGACAAGCTTATAATCGTCCGGCTCGAAAGCTCGCAGGTAAACGTCCGTCATGTTTCGGGGGGAGTGGAAGGTTCGCGCAAAAGCTCCATAATGTAATCGCTGATGCATTCAACTGAGCGGAAGGGGGAGCGCGCCCGGCTGACGGCCCGCTCGTCGGCCAAAACAACATGCCGGCCAAGCTCGTCAAGCAGGCGGCCTTCAATGTCCGAAATCAGGCTGACGAGATTGATACTGTCCAGGCAAGATCCGCTGCCGTAGAGGGGGGTTTCCGGAGAGGGGCGGTCCAGTTCCGGAACGTGGAGCTCTTCATTCAGTTCCTGAAGGGCCTGGCAAACGATGCGGGTGATGTCTTCGGTCTTAACCATGAATGCTTGTTTGGCGAAAATGGCGCGAGAGGCGGGATTCGAACCCGCGGCCGCCGGATTAGAAATCCGAAGCTCTATCCAGCTGAGCTACTCTCGCTATGTCGGAACAGCGGCAAGTTAAAGCCGTCCGGGTTCAAAAAGCAAGCCCCGGAAAAGAAAGGGCGGCCCGAAAAAGAGCGGCGGTTTTCCGAATAAAAGCGTTGCCGGAAGGGAATGGCGGCTGTTAAGTGGCGCGCAATTATCTCACGGCTTTCCGCCAATGGTCAGACGCTGGCTCCAGTTCAGTTACAACAAAGGC
>CAZYUX010000145.1:4899-6934 GCA_964650745.1 uncultured Puniceicoccaceae bacterium | reverse complement strand
ACGGCACCAACGCGGTGCCCATGAATGTCTTGCAGGCGGTCTTCCACGAATGTGCCCCCGTGGGGGAGCGGAACGTGACGACCACGGCGCCCGAAACGGTCGAAATCGTACTCCGCCGCCAGCCGAACCGTTACGTGCTCCACCTGGTCAACATGGCCCCGGGCCAGCGGGAAGTGATACGACTGGGACGCCGGCGGTACACGAGCATCAACGAGTTGCCGCCGGTACCCGCCTGCCGCGTCTCGGTGAGAATGCCGGTTCAGCCAGCAAGCGTGGAACTCCAACCGCAAGGAAAACCACTGAAAACTTGGGATTTCCAGGGCGGGCGACTCGAAGTCGACGTGCCGGAATTTGGCGTGCACCAGATGGTGGTGATCGAACCGCGTCAGGGAAGCAAGTAGGCCTTGCCGATCTCGTCACCGGTCGCTTCGATCCAGCGGCGGAGCCGTGTGCGATGGTCGTGGAGCACGTCCTGGAATTCCGGCTTCTCCGCCAGGTTGTTGATCTCAAAGGGATCGGTCTCCGTGTCGTAAAATTCTTCCACGGGGCGGCGGTTCTGGAACATCAGCAGTTGCGGGCCTTTCAACTCCCCGGCCATGTAAAGCCGCCACATTTCGCGCATGATGGGGTGGCGGTTGCGGTAGGGTATCCACAACAAATAGGGAAGCTCGGGGCGGCGGTTGCGGATGTATTTGAACCGTTTGTCCCGCGCGGCGCGGACCATGTCGTAGGATTCGTCGTAGCGGTCGCGGCTGGCGAAGACGTATTCGCGGGGCGGCGCGGCCTTGGGGCCGAGGAAGGCCCGCCCCTGCATGTGCGCAGGGATTTCAAGGCCCGTTAGCGACAGCACGGTCGGACCCAAGTCAACTGTACTGACCAAATCTTCGCTGACGCTGCCCGGTTCGAGTCCGCCCGGCCAGCGGACGATCATCGGCACATGGATGCCGGAATCGTAGGGCCAGCGCTTGCCGCGCGGCAGCGGGCCGTGGTCGCTCCAGTGAAAAACGATGGTGTTTCCGGCCAGGCCGTCCTCTTCCAGCTCCTTTAGGAGTTGGCCCATGTAGCGGTCATTGTGCTCAATGTTGGTGTACATCCGGGCCATGGCGGCGCGGACCTTCGGGGTGTCGGGAAAGTAGGGCGGCAGTCGCATGTCCGCCGGGTCAAACGTTGGCTCGGGGCATTTCTCTTCCCACATGCCGCTCTCGTGGGTGCGGGTGGGATTAAACACCGCGAAGAACGGCTGCTCCGGGCCGGGCCGGTTGCGCCAGTGGGCTTTGTCGCTGAGATCGTCCCAAGCGGTCAAGGGCGGGTCGAACTGGTAGTCGGTTTTGACGTTGTTAGTGCAGTAATAGCCCGCCGCGCGCAAGTATTCGGTGAAGCACTTGACGTAATGCGGCACCACCGCCGAGTAGGGCGTGGGCAGCTCCGGCGCGCGGCGGTTTTGATGCTTGACGCGCATATGGTGAGTCCCAACGGATATGGGATACATCCCGGTGATGACGGCCGCCCGCGCGGGAGCGCAGACGCCGGCGGTGGAGAAGGCGCGGGGCCAGCGGCAGCCTTGCGCGGCCAGCTGGTCCACGTTGGGCGTGCGCGCCACAGGATCCCCGCAGCAACCGTAACAGGGATTCGTGTCCTCGAAGGAAATCCACAAAATATTAGGGCGTTTTGGTTCCGTTTTGGAGGCCTTTTTCATGGGTCCGCACTCTGTCCGGTTTTCGCATTCGGGTCAAGGAGGAAATGGCCGCGGCCTTGACGCGGCGCCGTTTTTCGCACCTGATGTGCCCATGTTAGAGCGCGGGCGGCAGATGTTGGAAGCGCGGATGCCCTTGATAGTGACGGTCATAGCGCTGGCTTGCGTTACAGGGATGACGGGCTGGGTGATGAGTTATGGATGGGCGCCGCAAACGGACGGGCTGAAAGACGCGGCCAAGGCGGTCTCCGGCAAGCCGTGGGGCGAAGTGATTGTTCTGCGGGAAGGGCTGGACCCTGATTTGAAGACGCATCCGGGATGGGATTGGGTCCTGGAGTTTTT
>CAZYUX010000145.1:0-4889 GCA_964650745.1 uncultured Puniceicoccaceae bacterium | reverse complement strand
TTCCACCGGAGGGCTGGTCTGGACAAGGACGCTTTGCTGGCGCTGAACATTTTTGTGCTGGCGCTCTTTTTTCTGCTGCCGGGAATCCTTTTTTTGCGGCGGCCCGAGGTGGCCCTGTTGCTGCTGTTGATATTTGCATTGCTGGATATCACGCTTATCCAGCGCGTTTTCGATGCCCGGCCGCTGAATTTTTCGGCGTTTGTGCTGATGAGCATCCTGTTTTTATGGGAACGGTTCGAGAGCAATCCAACGTCGAAGCGCCTGCTGGCGTTTTTCATTATATTGATAGCGTTGCGGGTGTGGATCCGGGCGGTGGCGTATTTGCTGGGGCTGCCCCTCGCGGCGGTCGCGGCCTCGGCGCTTCTCAACAAACGCTGGAAACCGTTTTGGATGCTCGCGGGTTGCGCGGTGGCGGGCGCGGCCATCGGAATGTTGCTGACAGGCGAGCCGGTCCAGTTCCTCCGCTATCATTTTCAGCATTTCCATTATGTGCTTTTTCGGGGGAATGCTCCGGAGTTCAAAGTCATCGAGCTGCAGCCGTGGCGGATGCCGCCAGCCGTGGGCGTATTCATTGTGGCGGTGTTTCTCTTCCATGCGGCGCGGGACAAATGGCCCCGGAAACGTTTTACCCATCCGGCGTTCTTCCTGTTTCTCATCGGCTGGGCCGGCGGGTTTTACATCATGCGGTTCTGGTATGAGTTCGGGTTTCCGGCGCTTTTTGTCTGGCTCTGTCTGGACTGGCAGGACTATTACGCCAGGCGCACAGGGGAAAAAAGCCCCTGGCGGCTGGCGGCGGCGGCGTTTCTGGGTGTGACGCTGTGCCTGGCGGCGGTGTTCCCCCACCGCGAGCGCTGGCGGCGCAATCCTGTTGCCGAGTCCCGCGCTTTGGAGGTGTTGCGCGGCCAGGAACCCGGCTGGTTTCCGGGAGAGGGCGGAACCGTTTACGCGACGGACATGCGGGTTTTCTACGACTTTTTCTATCACTTCCCGCACGCGCCCTGGCGGTATATCCTCGGCTATGAGACCGGTTTCATGCCGCCCGAGGACTCGCTCATCTGCGCGGAGATTTACCAAACGCGGCGTTTGACCGCTTACCAGGCATGGGCGGATAAGATGAAGCCGGAGGACCGGTTGGTGTTATATTTCGACAAAGCCACGCCGGCGCGCCAGGCTTTGCCGGGATTGGACTGGCGGTTCATTCCCCCGCGTTACTGGATAGGGAGACCGGGGCCGGATCAGGCGCCTTCATCAGCCAGGTAACGCAGCGCCGCCGCGTAACCGGCCAGCCCCAAGCCCGAAATCACGCCTTTGCAAGCCCCGCCGGTGCGCGACTGGTGGCGGAACGGCTCCCGCCGGCAGATGTTTGAAATATGAACCTCGACAGCCGGAAGGCCGGAGCCGGCGACCGCGTCCCGCAAGGCCACGCTGGTGTGGGCCAGCCCGCCGGGATTAATAACCAGGCCGGACACGCCTTCCTCCGCCCACGAGGCAATCCGGTCAATCAGCGCGCCCTCGTGATTGGACTGGAAAAAAACGGCCTGGACTCCCGCGGCTTCGGCTTCCCGGCGCAACAGGTCTTCCAGATCGGCCATCGTGGCTGTTCCGTAAATTTCCGGCTCGCGCTTGCCGAGCCGGTCGAGATTGGGGCCGTTCAAGATGCCGATGCTTTTCATATTTGAAAAAATTGGAGATAAAAAGGCGGAAGGTTTTACAAGGGGCATTGTGTGTCAATAAATTCCCATGGCAAGCCGAACCTGCCGGCGGTTTCCGCAGCCAGCGCCTTCACGCCGAAGGTTTCCGTGGCGTAGTGGCCGCATAAATACAGGTTGAGTTTTTCCTCCCTGGCGGTGTTGAAAAAGTGGTGAGGCAACTCGCCGGTGACAAGGGTGTCCGCCCTTCCGCGAATCAAGTCCGCAATGCAACCCCCCGCGCGCCCGCTTTCAATGCCCACGCGCGGGGGCGCTTTGGAACCGAACTCGATGGCGCGCACTGTTCCGGGGAAAAGTTTTTCCAGAGCCTGGCGCAGAGAGGCCCGGTCTTCATTGAATTCGGCGATCGCGCCAATGGGTATGCCTTCGAAGGGATCGAACCACTCCGCAACTGTCAGGCCCAGTTGTTGTGCGATGAGAGCGTTGTTGCCGATTTGCGGATGGCAGTCCAGGGGCAAATGGCTGGCGTAAAGGGCGCAGCCGCTTTGAATGAGCAGGCGGAGCTTTTCGTAAACGCTTCCCGTCAGGGGCCGGAGAGGCTGCCAAAAAAGACCGTGGTGGACAATGAGAAAATCTATTCCGGATCGGCTGGCCTGATCAAAAACGGAGAGCGCGGCATCCGCCGCCGCCCCGATTTTCGTCACTTCGCCCGCATTGCCGACTTGCAAACCGTTGCAGGCGTCCGGGTGGTCGGGAATCTCCGCCCGGCGTGTCCGCCGGTCGCAAAAGTCCGCAATTTCGCGCAAAAGAGCCATGCCGGTCAAATTAGCGTTGAGGGGCTTGTGTCAGGGTGGCGAAAATGACTGGTGTATGCGTGATTTTCCGGGTTTTGGGCAGTTCGACGACAAAGAGCGCGCCTTTTCCGGGTTCGCTTTCGCACCAGACGCGGCCGTTCATCGCCTCAGTCAGTTTTTTGACGATGAAAAGGCCCAGCCCGCTCGAGTGTTCTCCCGCGGTGGGCTTGGGAGCGAGCCGCTTTCCGGCTTTGAAGAGCTGTTCGCGGTCCTCTTCGCTCAGGCCCGGCCCTTCATCGCGCACTTCGATCCGCGTCAGCGGGCCCCGGTCTTCGGCGCGCGCGCTGACGTGTTTGTCTTCTGGGGAAAATTTGATGGCGTTGGAGATAAGATTGTCAAGGACCTGCCCGAGGGCGGCTTCGTCGGCGAAGGCGCTGAGGGGATCCTGGGAGACGGAGAAGCGCAGGACGATGCCTTTCATTTCGGCCCGCAACCGGCGGTTGCCGACCGCGCTTTTCAGGATGGGGACGATGTTAAGCGGCTGGTTGCGCAGCTCAAGGGCGCCGTTTTCGATGGCTTTTGCGCTGGCCAAGTTGTTGACAACCTCCATCATATTGTCCGCCGAACGGTAAATTTCCCGCGCGTAATCGCGGGTTTGGGCGGGGATTTTATCCGGGTTGCCGAGGATTTTGCCGGCCATGCCGTGAACGGCGAGGATGGAGTTCTTCAAATCGCGGGAGGCAATGCCCAGCAACTGGCTTTTTTCATTATTAAGGCGTGTCAGTTCTTCGTTGATTCTGTCCAGGTCCTCGTTTTTCGCGCTGATTTCTCCGGCTTGGCGGTTGATTTCCCTGGTGCGCTCGCTCACCAGAAACTGGAGCTGCTTGTTCCGGCTTTCGAGCCGCGACTGGAAAGCCCGCGCCAGCGCGTAAAGAAGACCCGCGGCCAGCAGAAGGCAGAACCCGTAAGCCCACCAGGAGCGGATCAGGGGCGGCTGAATGGAAAAGGCGAAGGCGGCTTCCTCGCCCGCATGGCCGGAGAAGTTGCGGGCGCGGACGCGGAAGGTGTAGGAGCCTTCTCTGAGACTGGCGAATTCCTTGTGATTTTCGCCGGTCCAGGCGGACCAGCCGTCGTGCAAACCTTCGAGGCGGTATTGGTATTCGGCTTCCGGAGTGTCCATGGAGACGGCGGCGAACTCGAAACGCAGGGCATTTTCATGGTAAGGGAATTCCGTGCCGCCGTGAAATCCCGAGGCATAACCGCCGAAAAGAACAGCATCCTCTTTCAGGAACCGCGCTTCGGTGATAAGGGTGGAGAAGTCCCTGGCGTAGTTTTTTCCGATAACGGGATCAAACCGGATCAGCCCGGTTTCCGTGCCGATCCAAACCGCTCCGCCAGCCTCCGGGTGGAAACAATAAACAGGCTCGCCCTGAAACAGGCGGAAGGGGCGGTTGTCCCACTCAAGCTTTTCATCAGCCTTGCGGCTCAAAAAGGCGGTCTCCCCCTGGCTGTGGATGAGCCAGCTTTTTTCGCCGCAGGGTCTCAGTAAATTAACCATCCGCGAACCCCCGGCGAATGCCGGGCCGAGAAGGCCGCCGCGCGAGAAGCGCATGTTCGGCTCGTCGAAGCGGAAAAGGCCGTTGCGGTTGCTGCAGTAAACTTGGCCGTCCAGAACGAAGGGGTAATTGCGGCCCAGAACCAGCCCTTGTTCGGGGCCGAAAGGCTGTTTGTATCCCTCGACCAAATCAATCCGGGAAAGGGGAGACATGTAAGTTTGCAGCCAAAACTCTCCGCCGGACGCTTCCGCGATATTCCGGACTTCTTCGGAAAAGCCCGGCAAGGAGTCAACATGCAGCCACTCGCCGTTCTCCTGGCGCAAAACAGCCAAACCCTGGCTGTGGCCCGCGAAGACGGTGCCGGGAGCATCCCGGCAGCGGTGGAGGACGAATTGCCGCCCTTCCGTAATGAGGCTTTTGCGGACGCCTTCAAAACGGTAAACACCGGACCGGCCAGCCCCCAGCAGGCCGTTTTCGGTGGAAAGCAGGGAGAAAAAGGACTCGCCTTCGGCAAGGGCCTGGAACTCAGCCACGCGCCCGGACTCCCGCGGTTTGAGCTGATAAACGCCCCGGGTGGTGGCCGCGAAAATGGCGCCTTGATGGCGTGTCACGGACAGGACCGCGCCGCGCAAGCCGTGGTTTTCATTAAAGAAGGAAAGCGGAGAAGGCCAGTGGAGCCGGCTTATGCCGTTGTCGAAAGCCAGCCACAAGCCGCCTTCACGGTCGCGGTAAACCGCCCGCGCTTCGCCGTTCAACAGCCCCGCCTCCGAATCAAAGATGTGGCGGAGCTCGCCCCCGGCGCCGATGATGACGAGGGCCCCGCTGCCGGCGCCCAGCGCCAGGCCGCCGTTTGGAAGGGGTGTTCCGGCCCGAATGTGATGTTCGTCAAA
>CAZYUX010000144.1:3877-7012 GCA_964650745.1 uncultured Puniceicoccaceae bacterium | reverse complement strand
GACCCAAAGGAGATTACACCCTTTTCCTTTTTACAGGAAGCCTATGACATCACCTATTTCGGCGGCGGATATCCGAAATTAACGGGAAATGGGAGCCTTTTATGAAAAGGGATTGCGGCCGCTGCTTTTCACCCAGGATCCGGAACGGGCGCACGACTGGGCGGCCTTCGGCCTGGGGATATTGAGCGGCAGCCCCGCGCTTTGCCGCCGGATTGAGCGGTGGCGGCGTCCCGCCGGCATCCGGCCCGTCGAGTGTTTCGGGCTGGTCTTTCCCAACGCCGTCGGCCTGGCCGCCGGGATGGACAAAAACGCCCGGTTCTGGCGGGCCGCCGCCGCCCTCGGTTTCGGCCACGTTGAGATTGGCACGGTGACGTTCCGCCGGCAGCCGGGCAATCCCCGCCCCCGTCTTTTTCGTTACCCGGAACACGAGGCCATCATCAACCGCATGGGTTTCAACAATGACGGGGCGGCGGCGGTGGCCGCGCCGCTCAAAGCAAGCTTGCGCCTGGGAGCGAAGCATATCCCGCTGGGAATCAACATCGGCAAATCCCGCGCCGCGCCGCTCGAGGAAGCGGCGGAAGATTATTTGCGCTCTTTTAACCTCCTGGCGGAATACGCCGACTACTTCACCATCAATGTGAGCAGCCCCAACACGCCAGGTCTGCGCCGGCTCCAGGAGGGCCGACACCTTTCCGGTCTGCTCAAGGCTCTGCGCGGCGCCAGCCCCGGCCAGGCCGGGGAGCCGGGCCGGAAACAAGTTCCGCTGCTGCTCAAGATCGCGCCCGACCTTGCTTTCCGGGAAATTGATTCCATCCTCGAAACCGCCGCCGCCGCGGGCATTGACGGTATTATTGCCACCAACACCACTGTGGGCCGCCCCGGTTTTTCCGCTCATGTTACCGAAGAAGGAGGCATGAGCGGCCGTCCGCTTTTTGGAAAAGCGTTATCCGTTGTGCAATACATCTGCCGCGCCACGGAGGGGCGGCTGCCCGTCATCGCTTCCGGAGGAATCATTGACACGGACTGCGCGGAACGGATGATGGACGCCGGCGCGCGCCTCGTGCAAATCTACACCGGTTTCATTTACCGCGGCCCCGGTTTTCCAAAAGCGGCCGCCCGCGCTCTTGCCCGGCATTATGGCTAAACGCTTGCTTTGGCGGTTGCCAGCCCCTATCTAATGCATCCTCCAATGTTTTTCATTTTTACAAACCGGTTCCGGATCTCATGAGCGCGCGGCTGAAAATCAGCTTGGTTTCCATCCTGGCGCTGCTGGGAGCGGGCTGGTGGTGGCAGAGCCGGTTCTTCCGCCACGAGGTCCAAGTTGCCAAAGCCGCCAAAGGCGTTGCGGTGGACGCCGTTGCCGGGACGGTCAAAGTCTTCGCCAGCGCCGATGCGCAAATCAAAACCGAGGTGCCGGGAAGGGTTCGCGAAATCCCGGTCAAGTCAGGGGATGAGGTGAAAAAAGGGGATTTGCTCTGCGCCCTGGAGTCCACCGACGTGGAAATCCAGCTCAGCCAGCTGCGCATCCGCCTCAAAGCAGCCCGGGACCGCTTCGCGCTGGGTCACACGCAGACCCGCGACATTGCCAGCCTTAAAGAGGAAATCGAGAAAATCCGGCAGCAAATCGCCTACGGCGCGGCTTCCGAAGACCAGCTGGAAAAACGCCAGCGCGAGCTTGAGAAACTCCAAATCTGGCTGGCCCGGGAACAAATTGACCAGCAAGAAAGCAACGGCCTGCTCCAAGCGCAAATCCGGCAACTGGAAAACAAACTCGAACGGATGGAATTGCGGGCGCCTTTTGACGGAAAAATCGTGGAAATATACCACTTCAAAGGAGACTGGCTGTATGCGGGCAACGCCGTCTGCCGCCTCATCGCGCCAGGCCGCGCCGTGCGGATGACCCTCAGCGAGGAGGATTTCGCGGGTGTCGCCCGCGGCCAGACCGCCCGTATCCGGCTCGCCGGCGCATCCGCTCAGACCTTGACCGGCACGGTGGATTTCATCTCCCCGGTCGCGGACGCCGACAAGAAAACGCGGGACCTCACACTGAAAGTGGACGCGGAGCCGGACAATCTCGTGCCCGGAGTCACCGGCGAGGCCGTGCTCGAGAAGGCCCAGCGCGAAGAAACGCTGATCATCCCCCGGCGCGCTCTTATCGGCCGCAAGGTTTACGTGGCCGCAGAAGGGCGGGTCCGCGAGCGCGAGGTGAAACCCGGATTCATCAGCCTTAACAAAGCGGAAATCCTCGAAGGGCTCGCGCCCGGCGATCTTGTGATCCTCGACGAGCAAGGGCTGCTTTCTCCCGGCGATCCCGTCAAGCCGGTCTTTGCCGAGTAGAGAGCGTTTAAGCGAAGCGCGCCGGCATCCCGGTGAAAATCCGGATCCGCGGCCAAACTCTCAACAGGTATTAGCCTGACGTGACTTATAACGGATTAAGGCAACGATATTTTTGCCGTAAACTTTCTTTTTGTCAACACGGTGTCAAAAATGGAAGTCCGGAATGAGAAAACTTTCCAGAAAAATTATTTTGCCTTTATGGAAATAATAATTTTAATGCACCGCTCATGTCTCACGAACAATGCAACCGCGGGCGGGACGGCCCATCCTTTTTTGCCGCCCAATAGGCCAATTTTAACCGCACACAACTCAACCTGATATCCATCCGATGAAATCAACCACACTGAAAATTCTGTTTGCCGGCATGCTTTTGTGGGCTGGCACTCTTGAACTTCAAGCGTTTCTGCCCGGCAACACGGTTCCGGGAGACCAAAGCGCCGCCGTGAACACACCGTTGGTTTTTTCAACGGCCAGCGGCAATCCAATCTCCGTTAGCGACGCCGACAACCCGGCATCGCTGGAGGTGACGCTTGAGGCCACGCGGGGCACGCTAACCCTCGCCGGTGCCGCGGGCCTGACCTTCACAAGCGGTGACGGCACGGACGACGCCCTTATGACGTTCAGCGGCTCCATCACCGACATCAACGCCGCTCTTGAAGGTTTGACCTTTACGCCGACGACGAATTACCGCGGCTCGGCCTCCCTGGAAATCACCACGACGGATGTTGACGGCACCGCCGAGGACACCATTTCCATCCGTGTGCGGAGGCTCGTTTCCCACATGATTCAGCGGGGGCT
>CAZYUX010000144.1:0-3867 GCA_964650745.1 uncultured Puniceicoccaceae bacterium | reverse complement strand
GGGCTGATGTATCTGCTCAGCAACCAGCAAGAAGACGGATCGTGGTACAACTACGGATACCCCGTGGCTGAAACCTCGATGGCCGTTCTGGCCCTGCTCAACGCAGGATACTCCCGCGAGGACACCGCCGTGGCCAACGGGCTGGATTACATTATGAGCCGCATCCCCGCCGACCGCGAGACGTGGGACGGTTCACTTGGCTCGTATCCCAATTACTGCACGTCCATGGCGATCATGGCCCTGGCCGCCTCGAGAAACCCCGATTATCACGACGAGCTGGCTAAAATGCGCGACTGGCTCATCACCGCCCAATACCGTTCCGAAGGCAGCGATTATGACGGCTCATTCTCCTATTACGGAGGCGGCAGCGGCGACCTCTCCAACTCCCAGTGGTCCCTGATGGGCCTCTCCGCCTCCGACGGGGCCTTGGGCCTGGACGCCGACGCGGACAACAGCACCTATCAGGCCGCCATAGGGTGGATTGACAGGTGCCGGGAAGGCGCGCACAATTACAACGGCGGATGCTTGTATAACCCTTCGGATGACCGGTTCACACCCTGCATGACCGCCGCCGGCGTCTGGAGTTACGCCCTGTGCGGCATCGGAACGGACGACGCCAGAGTGCTGGAACTGCTGGACTGGCTCGCCGCCAATTACAGCTGGAATTACACCAATGCCCGGATATACCAGCGGGTGACCATGGCAAAAGCGCTGGTCATGAGCCATAAAACCAAATTAGGCGAACACGACTGGTTCAGCGACCTCACGGACGTGCTGGCCGCCGAACAGCAGGGCAACGGCTCATGGAACACAGGCGACTGGCTGGATGGCGGCGCCGTGATGGACACGGCCTTCGGCGTGATGGCCCTGCAAACCCGCACTCTGCCGGAAGGCGTGGATGCCCGGCTGGCCGTCTTGCTGGCCTCCCATGCCGATGTCCACATCTACGACCCCCTGGGCCGGCACACCGGGATCAACTACGACAGCATGACCGTCGAAACCAACATTCCGGATTCCGAATACTTGCTATACAACGCTGACGCCGAGGGCAATCCCACCGGAGATCCGATCCCATTTCCGCAAGACGGCAACATCCCGGAAGACGTCGTTCAAGTCATCAACATTCCCTTGTCCGAGGCGGGGTCCTACCGCATCGAGCTTGTGGGAACAAGTGATGGCGATTATAAATTGACCATCCAGGGCACCGAAGATGGCGAAGTGGTATCCACCGACACACAGGAAGGCGACATCACCGAAGGCCAGAAACTGGCCACGACCGCCACGGTGACAGCCATTGAAGGCTCCACGACGCTCATTTTCCAGGACCTCAAACAGCTGGCCTCTTTCTCCGTGTCTCCGGCGCACCTCGAGCTGTCCAACGATCCCGGCTCCGTCCAGGAATTCGCCGTCACGATTACCGAAACCAGCGGCAATGAAGACCTCAAAGGTGTCAGCGTCTATTTCATGGGCCCGGTGGGCACGATCACCGATGAAAACGTGGTCTTCGACACCACCAGCTTCAACCTCGCCGCGGGTGGAGAGACGGAGGTCAACGTGTCCGTCACCGTCCCGGAAGACTTCACCTTGCCCGTCACCATGGGCAACGTCGTGATTGAGTCGAGCAACGGCGGCACCAGAACCGTCAACATCTCGCCGCCGGCCGAATTCACTCTGGATAAAACGAGAGCCGACCACGACAATGAAACACAGCAGGGGACGATATCGCTGACGGCCGACACTGTGACCGACAGCCTGTGGAACGCTCAAAGCAACGCGGATTGGCTCACCATAGTCTCCGGCCACAGCGGTTATGGCGACGGCACCATCACTTACCAGATGCAGGAAAACAACACACCGTTGGCGCGCTTTGGCACAATCACCGTCGCCGGACAAGCCGTAAGCGTCAACCAGTATCCTTTGAGCGTGTTCGCCACGCTGCCTCTGGACATTTACTCGATCTACACCGGCTGGATCGCCAACAAGTATTTCCCGTGGGTGTGGCATTTCGAGCATGGCTGGTGGTATGTCCTCCCGGTTACGGAAAATTCGGCCTGGCTCTGGGACTTGGAAGCCGGATGGCTCTACGCCGCCGAGAGTTACCCCTGGCTCTATTCAGTCGACCGCGATTGCTGGCTTTGGTATTATGCGGGCGGTCCTTCCGGCCGCTGGTTCACGGACTCCTGCACCGGGGAATTGATTGATTTCCCAAAATCGCAATAAAGTCCATCCAAACGCATCCGGCTTTCGGAAGCCGAAATGACCCGGATGATTTTTCGAAAAACCCCGTTCCGCCAAGCCGGAACGGGGTTTTTCAACATGCGAATGTTTGACATTGTCACTTCCGGGACCGCCATCCGCCGCTTTTCTTTTTCCTTGCTTCGAGGCGCGGGCAGCGTGTGATGAGAACCGACATGGAAAAACTCGCTTTAATCTCCGTCAGCAACAAGGAAGGACTGGCGGAATTCGCCCGGGCGCTCGTGGAACGCCACGGTTATAAAATTCTCTCGACCGGAGGAACGGCCAAGCTCCTGCGGGAACAAGACCTGCCTGTCACCGACATCAGCGGCCACACGGGATTTCCCGAGCTGATGGACGGGCGCATCAAAACCCTCCACCCGAAAGTTCACGGCGGGCTGCTCTGCCGCCGGGATAATCCGGCCCATATGGCCGAAGCCGAACAACAAGGCATCGCCCTGATCGACCTCCTGGCCGTTAACCTTTACCCCTTTGAGGAAACAGTGGCCAAGCCGGATGCCGCCTTCGAGGAAGCCATTGAAAACATTGACATCGGCGGACCGTCCATGCTCCGCAGCGCGGCCAAGAACCACGCCGCCGTCACCGTCATCTGCGACCCGGCGGACTACTCCCGCGTCCTCTGCGCCCTCAGCGACGAAGAAAAACTGGCGGCGGTGAGGAAAGAACTGGCGCTGAAGGTTTTCCGCCGCACAGCCGCTTACGACAAGGCCATCTCCGATTATCTGGAAACACGAACGATCGCCCCCAGCCTGGAAACACAGGAAGGGCTGCCGCCGAATTACAAACTCTCCCTGCCCCACTCCAAAACATTGCGCTACGGGGAAAACCCCCACCAAAAAGCCGCTCTTTACGGCGATTTCTGGTCCCGTTTCGAACAGCTTCAAGGCAAGGATCTCAGCTACAACAACATCCTCGACATCACCGCCGCAATCAACCTCATCGGAGAGTTTGACAAGCCGACGTTAGCCATCCTCAAACACACCAACCCCTGCGGCGCCGCCAGCTGCGGCGGCCTCGCGGAGGCCTGGGAACAAGCCCTCGCCACGGACCGGCAATCTCCGTTCGGCGGCATCATTATTGTCAACCGCGCCCTTGAAAAACCCCTGGCCGAAAAAATCCGGGAGGTTTTCTGCGAAGTCATCATCGCCCCGGAGTTCAGCCCGGAAGCCCGCGAACTTTTCGCGAAGAAAAAAAACCTGCGCCTGATGACGGCTAAACCCGCTCCCGGAACGGACGTTCTGCAGCAGATCCGCTCCGCCGCCGGCGGCATCCTCGTCCAGGAGGGCGACCTGAAGACGGTCACACCGGAAGAATGCAAAGTCGTGACAAAACGCGCCCCCACGGACGAGGAATGGAAAGCGATGATGTTCGGCTGGAAAATCGTCAAACACGTCAAATCCAACGCAATCGTTTACGCCGCGGCCGAACGCACCCTCGGCATCGGCGCCGGGCAAATGTCGCGGGTGGACGCTTCGAAGCTCGCCGTTTGGAAAGCGGGCGAAGCCGGGCTGCCCCTGCAAGGCTCCATCATTGCATCAGACGCTTTCTTCCCTTTCCCGGACGGCCTTATCGCCGCCGCTGAAGCGGGCGCCACCGCCTGCATCCAGCCCG
>CAZYUX010000143.1:0-7025 GCA_964650745.1 uncultured Puniceicoccaceae bacterium | reverse complement strand
AAAGAAATACACGATGCCGGATTCGCGTCCGCGGGAGGCATGGAGTGCACTATTTTCGAGGCCTCCTGGTATCTGCGGGGAATGGACAACCTTTTCCTCGACTTGATGGAAGGCAATCCCGCCGGAACCTGGCTGTTGGACTGGTTCACGGAGCGTTCCCTCAAGGGCGTCCAGGCATATTGCGAAGCCGGGGTGGACGTCATCCGCCTGGGCGACGACGTGGGAACCCAGAAAGCCATGATGATGTCCGTGGAAATGTGGCGCGAACACTTGAAACCGCGCCTGAAAAAAATCGTGGACGCCGTCCGCGCCGCCGAACGAGATAAAGTTTGGATCCTATACCACTCCGACGGCGCCATCGAGCCGATCATCCCGGACCTTATCGAAGTCGGCATTGACATCCTCAATCCCGTCCAGCCCGAGTGCATGGACGCGCCGGGTGTCGTCCGGCGCTATAAAGACAAGCTCGCCTTCTGGGGCCTCATCGGCACTCAAAGCACGCTCCCGCACGGCGCGCCGGAGGACGTCCGGGCGGCTGTGGCGGAATGCGCGCAATGGGCCAGAGACGGCGCCCGCATCGTCCTCGCCCCCACCCACGTCATCGAGCCTGACGTCCCATACGAAAACATCCTCGCCCTCGTTGAAGCCGTTAAACAAATTTCGCCGATGGAATAGCCGCAAAAATTTCACCGGCGAAACGCGCAACTTTTCTCAAACAATCGCTTTCCGGCGGTGGAGCGTTTAGTCCGGATCCCCGCATCATACGTCATGAAGAGTCGCGGAAGGCGCGGCAAAAGGATTTCTTCGGCGGCCTTGAAGGTTCGGAGCCATTGGCATTGCTTTTGGCGGGCAAATCTGCCAAGGGTGTCCGGTTTCACATCATGAATACGATTCTCAAATTAGATAATGATGCCGCGGGCATCGAGTTGAATGAGGACTTTTCAGGCGTTCTGAAGGACCATAAAAACGGGATGGAATGGCGGATGATGCCGGTCTGTTACCAGGAGAACGGGCCGCTTTCGGACGACGCCATCTGGAACCGGCAGGAGCGCTGCTACATGGACCGCTATCCTTCGTTTTTCAAGGCCGAAGCAAAAGACGGCGGCGGCCTGCGGGTGACGGTGCTGGATCCGCTGCGCGACCCGCGCGGGAGTTTCACTTGCCGAGTTGAACTGGAGGGCGGCTGGATTAAATTCACGATTGAGGATATTGAGGAAAGCCTTCCCTCGCTCATTTTCCCGCCCTTTATCGAGTCGGACAGTCTTGTTTTGCCGGAAGGAATCGGCAAATGGGTGAAGCAGCCGATCCCCGAGTCACTTTTCCGCATGCCGGCGGCAGGCTGGAGGATGCGGTGGTTCGGAGGGTTGAGGGGCGATAACGGCTGGATCGCCATCGCCGGGAAGGGCTATGGCGAAAGCGGACTTTACACAAGCCGGTTGGCGGCCTGCGCCGGCTGGCAGAAAACGCTGGGGCGCTGGTCTCCCAGGCGTTCCTTGCGGATCGGTTTTTCCAGCGGCGGCTACGTGGGCCTGGCGAAAAAGTTCCGCGGCTGGGCAAAAGATAACGGCTTGTTCAAAAGCCTGCGGGAAAAAATCGAAGAAGTTCCCTCCGTGGCAAACCTTATAGGCGGGCGCTGCGTCGCTTTTTTCCAGGCGTACACTGAGCACAAGGAAAACTGCCTGCTGGGGATGCGTCCCATCCCGCCGGAAGTGGAGAAGCGGGACGGCCAGACGCAGGTCTTGATTTCCCACCGCGACGCGGCGGAGATCATTCGGGAAGCCAAGGAGCTGGGCATGAAGCGCGGCTATTTCAATCTGCGCGGCTGGCTCGATGGCGGCTACGACGAAACCCATCCCGATGTCTGGCCCGCCGAGCCGGCCCTCGGCTCCGAGGAGGAATTAGCGGCCATTCTGGCGGAACAGGATCCCTTTGTGGCTCTGCTGCACGACAACTACCAGGACACCTATCCGCGCCGGCCCGATTTTCCGGACGGCGTCATGCGCGGCCAGGACGGCCGCCTTAAGCCCGGCGGCACTTGGCACGGAGGGCGGTGCTACGTGATGAACCCCCGCGAAGCCAGCCGCTACATGCGCCGCAACTGGGAGTATTTCAAAAAATTCAATCCTCGCGGAACGTTCCTCGATACCATTGGCGGCGCCCACTTTCAGGAGGACTGGCATCCGGACCACCGCCTGACGCGGACGGAAGATTACGAGGCCAAACTGGAGCTTCTCAAATTTCACAAGAGCAAAGGCATGATCACAGGGAGCGAAATCGGCTCCGATTTCTGCCTGCCGTGGGTGGACTTTTTCGAGAACCGGCACGCGCGCGCGCCCGGTGTCTCGATTCCGCTTTGGCCGCTGGTTTATCACGATGCCACGGTCACCTTGCGCTACCGCTCCGGCACGGGAGACTTTGAGGCGGCGGATGACCTGGAGGATATGCTGTGGGGATACGCGAAAATGTGGCCCGCCGGAAACTTGGACAACTGGCGCCGGCGCCGGGAGCAATTCAAGGCGTCTTTGCGCGTGGACGAGTGGCACAAGCGAATCGGCCTCGATGAAATGACCGCCCACAAGTATTGGGACGACGACGGCCTGACCGAACAGACGGAGTTCGCCAGCGGGTTGGCGGTAAGAGCCAATTTTTCCGGGGAGCCGCGAACCCACGAAGGCCGCACCGTTCCCGCCGGCTCCTGCGCCATATTAGAGTGAGGCTTTGGCCGCCCAATTTCCCTTTTGCCCCGGCCCAGAGGCCCTTTTTTTACGGCTGGGCCATCCTTGCCGCGGCGACACTCGGGATCATCAGCAGCGTTCCGGGGCGAACCATCGGATTCAGCGTTTTCACCGATATCCTCATGGAGGAATTGGGACTGACGCGCTTGCAACGAAGCGGCGCTTACCTGCCGGGCACCGGCGCCAGCGGTTTTTTACTGTCCAAGGCGGGCGGACAACCCCCAGCGCGCGTAATTTCCGCGCGCTTCTGCCGCTTTTCATTTGGCGGAAAATTCCATTTTAAAAGCCGGCCGGGACAGCCCGGATATTTCATGAACGGGAACGTTGCAGATTAACGGTATTGTTGACAAAGCGCCGGTTTTCCCGCAACAATGAGAGCGGGAGAAAAATGAACGGTTTTTCACATCGGGTTCTGGTTTTGAACCGCCTGTGGCAGGCGGTGAACATCGTCGGCGTCAAACGGGCTTTCGGTTTGCTGTTTCAGGATCACGCCCGTGTCATCCATTCCGAGGAGGAAAATTACCACGTCTTCGACTCCGAGGAGTGGGTTGAGTTTTCCATGTCCCGGACATCGGACAACGGCAGCAGCTGCATGCGCACGGTCCGTTTCCGCGTTCTGGTTCCAAAGGTTCTGCTGCTCAGCCATTACGACCGGCTGCCGGTTAAGGAAATCAAGTTCACCCGGAGGTCCATTTTCCAGCGGGATCACTTCGTCTGCCAGTATTGCGGGAGGCGTTTCGCGGATTATCAGTTGAATTTGGACCACGTCATCCCGCGGGACCGCGGGGGGCAAACCTCTTGGGAGAACGTCGTTTCTTCCTGCCTGCGGTGCAACGCCCGCAAGGCCAACCGGCTGCCGCACGAGGCCGGGATGCGCCTGCGCCGCAAGCCCCGGCGTCCCCAGTGGCGGCCCTTCGTGTCCGTGGCCGCGGGGGACGGTGTGGAAGAATCCTGGCGCCACTTCATTCCCGTCCTCAACCACGCCGAGGGGTAAGAAGCGCGGCGAGGGCGCGCAGGGGTCAAGCGCCGGATTCCGGCGCTTCCCAGACCTTATCCCCGCTTGAGGGGACTCCCCAAGGAAGCTGTCAGGTAAACACTTCCGGCCAGGAGAATGATTACAGGGCCTGTGGGCAGGTCCCAAATAAAACTCATCACCATGCCTCCGGTGATGAAAAACATGCAGAACATGCCCGACAGCAGCATCATTTTCCAGAGGCGGCCGGTCAGCCGGCTGGCGGCGGCGGCGGGCAGCGTCAGCAGGGCGATAACGAGGATGATGCCCACCACCGAAACCATCAGCACCACCGTCAGCGCCGTTAAAATCAGCAGCAGCAGAAAGAGTGCTTGCACGCGGACACCCCGCAGGGCCGCGAATTCTTCATCAAAAGATAATGCGAGAAACTGCCGGTAAAAACCGAGACCGAGGACAATGATGACGGCATCGAGAGCGGCGACCAGCCAGAGATCCCGGGATGTGATCATGAGGATGTTGCCGAAGAGGTAACTCATGGGGTCCACGTAACCGGGTGTTTTAGACAGAAAAAGCAGTCCCGCCGCCATGCCGCACGCCCAAAGGGCGCTGATGGCGGTATCCTCGCGCTCCCGCGCCCGGAGGCTGATGATGCCGACAAGGACTGCCGCGGGCAAGGCCGCCGCCACCGCTCCCAAGCGCGGCTGACACCAGTCCCACCCGTAGCGCGCCTGAAGAAAAAGGGCCAGACCGATGCCGGCGAGGACGCAATGAGCAATGCCCCCCGCCATGGCGGTCAGACGCCGGGCCACCACATAGGATCCCGTGATGCCGAAAGCCACGCTGCTGAGAATCCCCAGCAACAGGGCGTAACGCAGAAAAGGCGTCGCGGGATCCGCCAGCGTTTTTAAAAATTCAGACATGGGAATGGCCTTTTTCGGAGCAGCGGTGGTCGTGCCGAACCATCTTGAGATCGTTTCCGTAGATTTCGCTGATGATTTCCCCGGTGATCTCGCTGGTGGGGTGGAGCAGCACCCGCCGGTTGACGCATACCACCGTCTGGACAAACTGGGAGACGAAGCCCAAGTCGTGCGTGACCGTGATGAGGGTCATCCGGTCATGCAGTTCGCGCAGTTTATCGAGAAGCTGTTCTTCGGCGGCGGGATCCATCATGGCCGCCGGTTCGTCAAGGATGAGCAGTTCCGGCTCGGCGGCCAGGGCGCGCGCCACGAGAGCGCGCTGGCGTTCTCCGCCGGAGAGGGAGGCGAAGGAGCGGCCGGCTTTGTCAGCCAGTCCCATTTTATCCAGCGCGGCATGGACGGCTTCCCGGTCCCGCCGGCCGCGCAGGATCGTCCAGCCCGGTTTCAAACGGCCCATTAAAACGACCTCCCGCACGCTGATAGGGAAAAGGGGATCGAATCCCATGTGCTGCGGCATATAGCCAATGCGCGGGCGGGCTTGTTCCGGATCCCCGCCAAAGACGCGGACTGTTCCTTCGGCCGGGCGCAGCAAACCCAGGACAAGTTTCATCAGCGTTGTCTTGCCGCCGCCGTTGGGGCCAACCACGCAGACGGACTCGCGCTCGCGGATGATCAGGTTCACATCTTCCAGCACGGGCGGACCGCCATGGGAGAACGACAGGTTCCGCATTTCAATAACCGGCCGGTCAGGCATCACTCGGCCTCCAGATTCTTTTTAATGGCCCGGACCATGGCCTCCATGTTTTGCAGGTAATCTTTTGCCAGGGGATCGAGAGGGACGACCGTTCCGCCAATCGCTTGAGCCAGGGCCGCGGCGCTTTTGCGGCTGAATTGGGGCTGAACGAAAATGACACGGATGTCCTTGGCTTTGGCTTTCTTAATTAGCCGCGCCAGCCGCCGGGGTGAGGGTTCCTTGCCTTCCAGTTCCACCGGTGTTTGCTTCAGACCGTAAGCATCGGTTAAATAACCCCAGGCGGGATGATAAACGAAAATTTCCCGGCCTTTCAAAGGGCCCAGCGCTTGTGTGAGGCGCCTGTGCAGCGCTTCCAGTTCGCCGGCGAAGACGGCGTAATTTTTCTTGTAGTCTTCCCGCCCCGCGGGGTCCGCTTGAATCAAGGCGTCGCGGATGGCGGCCGCCTGCCGTTTCACCAGCGGCGGAGAGAGCCAGATGTGCGGATCCGGGCTCCCGTTATGCCTGTGCCCGTCCGCTTCGATGTCCATGCGGCGCAAGGTTATGCCCTGGCGGGTGTCCACGATGCGCAGGTTTTTTAAGGAAGCGGAAAGAGAAGGGAGAAAAGCCTCCTCGAAAGGCACGCCTATGCGGAAGTAAAGCTTGGCCCTCGAAAGCCGGGCGATCTGTTTGGGCGTCGGCTGATACGTTGCCGGATTCGCTCCCGGCGGAAGCAAGACTTCGGCGGCCACCCGCGGGCCGCCCACGCGCTCCGCGAATTGCGCCTGGGGCGGGATGCTGACAAAGACCGGCAGGGGTGTCTTCGTCTTCCCCGGCAGAGAAAACGCCAGAAAAAAGCTTAACCCAAACAGCACCGCAACCGGCGTGTGTCTTGACTGGCTCATGATTTTCCTGTCCGGCCGGTAATATGGAGGGGAACGGCGCGGCCGTCAACCGTTGCGCTCCAGGGGAAGAAGGGAAAGAGCTTGTTTTTATTCCTGATCGGCGGGGATGCCGAAGGCGGGATAAAGATTCCGCGCCACTTTCAGGTGGCCCGCTGCATTGGTGTGAACGGCGTCCGCCATCAGATCATGCATGTCCAGCCGTTCGGCTTGCTCTTCGTCGAGCCAGATTTGATAAACATCCACGAATGGCAAGGCCCGTTCTTTTGCCAGCTCCCGGATAATGGCGATTTTTTTCCGCAGCTTCGTGTCCTGTTTCCAGATGCGGTTGTATCCCCGGTCCTTTTGCCAGACAGGAATCGGAGTGCGCAGAAGAACACTGGATCCGAGTTCTTTTAGCCGGTCCAGGCATTGGCTCATGCCTTTGCGGAAGGCGGCGCCGGTCAGCCGGTTGGCATCGTTGCTGCCCAGACAGAGAATGGTCAAGTCCGGCCGGAAACGGGCCACATCCGTCTCGAAACGCTGCAGGACATCCGCGACCGTGTCTCCGGAAACTCCCGCGTTGAGGAGGAGCAGTTTCTGTGTTTGGTAAACTTGCTTGAGGCGGGTGTGGAGCCGTTCCGGCCACTGCTTGCAGCCGCCGCTGAAATGGGTGTTGTCGGTGTTAGAATCGCCCAGCGCCAGCAGCAGCAGGGATTTTCCCGCCTTGAGCTTTTTCAGGAATGGTTTCAGCGTTTCTGTATTGGCGCGGTGTTCCATGCCGGAAAT
>CAZYUX010000142.1:0-7108 GCA_964650745.1 uncultured Puniceicoccaceae bacterium | reverse complement strand
GACAACCTGCCGCCTATGAAGGAAAAAGTGCTGCTGGTCTCGCAATCCACCATGCTGACGGAGGATTTCGAGGCCGCGGCCAAACGGTTGAAAGAAAAGCATCCCGGGGCGGCCGTTCTCGACACCATTTGCGCCGCCACAAAAGAGCGTCAGAAAGAAGTGGGCGAACTGGCCGAAAAAGGGGCGGAGGCGCTCGTTGTCATCGGAGGGCGGCACTCGGCCAACACGGTAAGGCTGGCCCGGCTGGCCCGGCGGCAAGGCCGCCCCGTCTATCATGTCGAGTCCGCCAATGAGCTGGATGAAAAAGAGATGGCCCAATACAAAACCGCGGGCGTGACGGCGGGCGCTTCCACTCCCGCTTTTCTCATTGACGAGGTTTGCCGCCGCCTGGAAGCGCTTTAAGCCTTGACCCGGCCTGTTTTGCGGGATGGTAGTGGGGGCATGAAAATCAAACTGTGGACCTCTCTTTTTATTGGAACGGCGGTGTTGCTGCTTTCCGCCGGCATCTCCGGGGCAGGTGTGGTTTACGACGTGCCGAGAGTGGAGGGCGTGACAGTGGACGCCAGTCCCGCCGACTGGGCCGGCCAGGGATTTCAAGTCAACCTGATGGGCATTATCAACGGTTCCCTGACATCGCCGGACAACTTCGATCCCCGCTTCCGGCTGGGCTGGAACGAGGAAGGTTTGTTGCTCCTCGTCACGGTAAAAGACGACGACCCCAGCGAGCATGAACACGATTCTTCGTTGCATCAGGCCGATTGTCTGGAGATATTCGTTGCCGAAGAGAAGGGGGATCCTAATTTTTACCAGTTGGTCATCGCTCCCGGCGCGGACCCGGCGCATCCGGAAATGCGCTGGCGCCATTACGATCACCGCGCTTACAGGGGAAAAAAACCCGCGCTGGAGACCGTCCAGGCCGCCCGCAAGACGCCGGACGGTTATTGCGTGGAAGTTCTCCTGCCATGGAAAAACCTGCCCATCGAGCCGGAGGCGGGCCGCGAAGCGGGATTCCAGCTTTACGTCTGCGACCGCGATGGCGCGGGGAAACGGACCGCCGTTTTCTTCCCAAGAACGGAGACGCATATCAACTCTTCCAACATGCACCGCATCCGCCTGGCGGAAAACGCCAGCCCGGCGGTTCAGACCGCCGTCATGGCACGCTATAAAAAGATGCGGGAAGTCGAGGTGGAGGTGGCGTCAGCCTTGAATGTGGCGGGTCTCATGGCCGAAGTCCGCGAAGGCGAAAAGCTTCTGGCGGAAAGTCCGTTCAAAAAAGACAAAGGAAGGTTTCTGGCGCAAATGCATTTGCCCATGCCGCTTCCCGGCCAGCCCTGCGGCCCCCTGAAAGTGACGATGGAAGGGCTGGTTCTGGACGTGATAACGCTGCCGGACGCCGATATGATGCGGGCAAAAAAACTCATGGAGCAGAAGCTCGTTGCCCAGCCTTTCGTTTTTTCCGGCGGCACCTTTCCCGAGTGCGATTTCGCCCGGCCTTATGAAGCGGAAGCCCTGATCGGCCCTTACCGCATTGAAACCGCGTATTATGACCGCAGCCACCACCAAGTGGAAGTCCCGGAAAAGCCCGGCCGTTACGGCGCGGTGGTAAGTATCCTTCCCGAAAACGGCCCGGCCCGGCGGCGCTACGTGACGCTCTACAAGTCTCCCGTGGAATTTCACTGGAGGGATGCGCAAATCGAGCACGCTTCGCTGGTCTTTGATGAGAAACTGGGTGTTGATCCCGGCGCGGCCGGCCGGCAAGCGGAAGTCATCGGGGATTATTTCAAGAACTTGGTCATGGATTCCTATTCCACGAATCAAGGCTCGGCGGTCCTGCTGGCGGGTTTGTCCGAAACCGCGCCGGATGGACCGCCGTTGAGGCCTTGGGAGGACGCCTGGGCAATGGACCGGCAGTGGTGGGTCACAATGAAGCGCAAACTCGGCGGTCTCGATGACAAATACGCGGGCAAAATTGACCGGCCCAAAAAGATCGAAGGCGAACTGGCGCCGGTGATTCGGAACGGTTCACTCGATGCAGCGGGGATGAAGCCCGGCGCCGCCGAAGCGATAGATGCCGCCGTTCAGTCCTGGGCCGGGGATTCGGGTGCGCCTTGCGGCGTCTGCGTGGCGCGGCACGGGGTGATTGTCCTGCATAAAGCTTACGGTGAACTTGACGGCAAGCCGCTGACGCTGGAAACCCCGCTTTGGATGGCTTCCATCACCAAACTGCTGTCCGCCACTTTGATGATGATGCTGGTGGACGAAGGGCTGGTGAAACTCGATGCTCCTGTGGCTGAATACCTCCCCGCGTTTCAAGGTTATGAAACTGACCGGCCCCTGACGGCGCGCGACTGCTACACGCACATCAACGGGCTTTGGGGCCATTGGGGCGATGACCTCAACGACTTCGACCAGCTTATCGGAGAATATTATCCCTATCTCGAAATCGGGGAAAAGCATCAATACAACGGCGCCGGTTACGCGCTGGGCGGCAAGATCATCGAAGTGATTTCCGGCGAAGCCATCCCGCAATTTTATCGCAATCATCTGCTCGCGCCGCTGGGCTGCGAACACACGAATGTGACCGATACTTGCGGCGGATCGAGAAGCGTCCCGATGGACATCGCCAGGATCGGCCAGATGTTACTCAACCGCGGGGCTTACGGGGATATGCGCTTCTTCAGCGAAGAGACTTTTGAGAAGATGCTGCCGGTCAATCTGTCGCCGCACATGAGCCAGCCCACGGAAACGGAATGGGGCATCGGCATGACGTGGATGGGGGACGAAGGCCTGAGCGGTAAAGCCTTCGGTCACGGAGCGGCTTCTTCCGCGATCCTCATTATCGATCCGGAGCTGGATTTGGTCATCGTCATGACCCGGGACCGGGCCGGAGACAACTACGACGAGCGCCGGAAATCCTTCATCAAGGCGATTGCGGATAATATTGCCCGTTGACGGACGTCACCGCCGTCAATTCTCAAACGCTTGGAAAATGAGGCTGGCATTCTGGCCGCCGAAGCCCATGTTGTTGCTCATGGCGGTTTTGACGGGATGGGCGATGGCATTGTTTGGCACGTAGTCGAGGTCGCACTCCGGGTCAGGCTCCTCGCAGTTGATAGTGGGCGGGATTTGGCCTGTCTGGATGGCTTTGACGGCGGTGATGGCTTCGAGAGCGCCAGTAGCTCCCAGCAGGTGCCCGGTCATGGATTTGGTCGAACTCATCTTCAATTGATAGGCGTGATCTCCGAACACCTTTTTAACGGCCCGGGTTTCCGTGCGGTCGTTGTAGGGTGTGGAGGTGCCGTGGGCGTTGATATAGTCAATCTCCTCCGGTTTCAGTCCGGCGTCGCCGAGAGCGCCGCGCAGGCACAAGACAAGGCCTTTGCCGTCCGGGTCGGGGGAAGTGATGTGGTGGGCGTCGCAGCTGGCGGCGTAGCCGGCGACTTCCGCCAGGGGCGCGGCGCCGCGGTTTTGGGCGCGCTCGAATGTTTCGAGCAGAAGGACGGCGCCGCCTTCACCCATGACAAAGCCGTCCCGCCGTTTGTCGAACGGGCGGCTGGCGCGCGCGGGTGCGCCGTTGAATGACGTGCTCAAGGCTTTCATTGAACAAAAACCCGCGAAACCCAAAGGAGTGACGGCGGCTTCGCTGCCGCCGGCGAGCATGGCGTCCGCCTCGCCGCGCTGGAGGACGCGGAGAGCTTCCCCGATCGCGTGGGAAGCGGCGGCGCAGGCGCTGACCACGCCGAAGTTCGGTCCCAGCGCCCCGGTTTCGATAGCGGTCACGCCCGCCGCGATATTGGCGATAATCATGGGGATCATGAAGGGGGAAACCTTGCGCGGCCCCATCTCAAGCAGGCGGCGGGACTGGGTTTCAAGAGATTGCAGGCCGCCGATGCCTGAACCGATAATGACGCCCAAACGCGCGCGGTCCGTTTTTTCGGGGGATAAGCCGCCATGCATGAGAGCCTTTTTGGCGGCGGCCACGGCGAAGTGGACGTAACGGTCGTTGCGCCGGGCTTCCTTAGGGGCCATCCATTCTCCGGCATTGAATTGCCGCACCTCGGCCGCCACTTGACAAGGGTAGGGGGATGGGTCGAAAGATTGGACGCGGCCGATGCCGCTTTGCCCGGCCAGAAGACGGCGCCACACTTCATCCGCTTCGCCGCCCAGCGAACATATCACCCCCATTCCGGTGACGGCTACCCGCCGCTTCTCATGCCGGGTCTCCATGTGCGCTGAACCGGAGTTGCCGGATGGCGTTGCGCTTTTGCCGCGGGGCCTTTGTCAGGAAGAAGCGCCTTTGTCTTCGATGTATTTGATGACGTCGCCGACGGTTTGGAGTTTTTCCGCTTCTTCTTCGGGGATCTCCCCTTGGATTTCATCTTTGAACTCTTCCTCGAAGGCCATGATCAATTCAACGATATCGAGCGAGTCCGCGCCCAGATCGTCCAGAAAGGAAGCCTCCGCGGTCACCTGCTCGTCATTGACGTTGAGCTGGTTGATGATGATTTCTTTGACGCGCTGTTCGATGGATTTGTCTGCCATAGGTTGAGATGGTTTGAAAAAAGAAGAAAGAGGTTTTTCACATCACCATGCCGCCGTCAACGGCAAAAACTTGCCCCGTGATGTAGCCGGCTTCCTCCGAACAGAGGAACAAGACGGCGCGGGCCACGTCTGCCGGAGTGCCCAGACGGCGTTGAGGGATGTTTTTAAGGATTTGTTCACGGGTTTTTTCGTCCAGCGCCCGCGTCATGTCGGTGTCTATAAAACCGGGCGCGACAGCGTTTGCGGTGATATTGCGCGCGGCGAATTCACGGGCCAGGCTTTTAGTCAGGCCGAGGACGCCCGCTTTCGACGCGGCGTAATTGGCCTGGCCGGCGTTGCCCATCAGCCCGATGACGGAGCTGATGCTCACAATGCGCCCCCAGCGCTGCCGGGCCATGGGATGAGCCAGATTCTTCGCCCAGTAAAAGCAGCTGGACAAATTGGTGGAGATGACCTGATTCCAGTGTTCATCGGACATGCGCAGGAGCAGGCCGTCCCGGGTGATGCCGGCGTTGTTGACGAGAATATCCACCACGCCGTGCTCATCGAGGATGGCTTTGGCGGCGGCTGCCACGGCGGCGGGGTCGGAAGCGTCCGCGCCGAAGGCCTTGGCTTGGCCGCCCGCCTTTTCGATGGCGGCCACGGTGTCGGCGCAGAATTCCTCTTTCAGGTCGGCGCAAAGAACAAGGGCGCCGCAGTGCGCCAGATGCTCGGCGATGGCGCACCCGATGCCCCGTCCGGCGCCGGTGACCACGGCTTTGCGGTTTTGGAAGGTCAGCTGCATGAGAACAATGGGGCAAAGGAAGCCGGGCCAGGCAAGAATAAAGTGACTAAAAAAAGACAAACGCGAACAGCGCATGATTTCGCGGCGCGGAAAGGTTGCTTTTTGCGGGCGAACAATCCAGTTTGAGGCATGGCCAAATTATTGGAAACCACGGTGACGCCGGACTGGAAGGCTTTGCGGGACTGCGTCCTGCGCAAAGGCACGCCGGCGAGGGCGCATCACATCGAGCTGTTTCTGGACTGGGAAATCCAGGAGGCGGTCATCAGGCGGTTCGGCCTGCGCGAGGGGCTGGATGAGGGCGACCCGTTCTTTCACCAGAAACGGCAGCTCCGCGTGCAGCGGTTCCTCGGCTATGACTTCGTGCGCCAAGGCATCGAGGGGATGGAGATGGAACTGCGGCGCTCCACCACCGAAGACACGGCGGCAACGAAAAAAGAAGGCGGGCGGACATTTATTGATTCGGAAAAGGGCCCCGTCACGACTTGGGAGGAATTCGAACGCTACCAGTGGCCGGATCCGAAGAAATTCACAACTAAAGCGCTGGAATGGCATGAAAAAAACCTGCCGGATGACATGTGCGTCATCGGCAGCGGCGGATTCGGCCACTTCGCCGAGCACCTGACCTGGCTGATGGGCTACGAGACGTTGTGCTATACTTTGTATGACGACCGCAAGCTCGTTCAGGCGATCTGCGACCGCCTGCTTGAGCTCAATACGGCAGCCGCCAGGCTGATCCTTCAGTTCAACCGGGTGAAAATCGCCTGGGGCAGCGACGACATGGGCCACAAGACGGGAACGCTCATCAGCCCGGACGACCTGCGGGAGTTTGTCATGCCGGGGCATAAAAAGATGGCGGAGATGGCCCACGCCGCCGGGCGGCCGTATCTGCTGCACGCCTGCGGCAACCTTAACGCCATCTACGAGGACTTAATCGAAGACGTTAAAATAGACGCCAAGCATTCCTACGAGGACACCATCGAGGACGTGCGGGATGTGAAAAAACAATACGGGGATCGAATGTCCATTTTGGGCGGGATTGACGTGGACTTCCTCTGCCGGGCCGGTGAAGATCAAATCCGAAAGCGCGTGCGCGAGACGCTCGAGGTTTGCCAGCCAGGCGGAGGTTACTGCCTGGGGACGGGCAATAGCGTGGCCAACTACATCCCCCTCGAAAACTACCTCGTCATGCTCGACGAGGGCCGCCGCTTCCAGCTTGAATAAACAGCAAAAGGCGTCTTTTCTCTCCGGGAATCAAGCCTTTGCGTTTCCCCGCAATCACACGGGGCGGATAAAGACTGCCGGAAAACACTTGCCGCGAGAGCAAGAGTGGAGGATGAGCAGATGAGATGAGCGGTGCCGTTTACACTTTGGCGGATTTGGAAAACTGGAAAACGGAAGGGACGCCTCTGGCCGTTCTGGGACACCCTATTGGCCATTCCATCAGCCCGGCCATGCACAATGCCGCGCTGAAGGCCATGGCTCAAAAGGACGCGCGTTTCGCCAGATGGCGTTACTATAAGTTTGATGTCCCGCCTGAACATTTGCCGGAAACGCTGCCGTTGTTTCACGATAAAGGATTCGCCGGGCTGAACCTGACGATTCCCCACAAGGTTCAGGCGGCGGGATTGGTCGCGGACATGGAACCTTCCGCCCGCCGGATGGGCGCGGTCAACACGCTGAAACGAGTGGCGCAAGGCTACCATGGCTGCAACACCGACGGTTATGGACTGGAAAAAGCGCTGAAAGAAGAGCTGGGCGCGGACTTGCGGGGCGCCGCCGTCA
>CAZYUX010000141.1:0-7145 GCA_964650745.1 uncultured Puniceicoccaceae bacterium | reverse complement strand
GTAAAGCGCCCCGCCCGCCGCGCCGCGCGCCATGAAAAGCGTGACAGCCAGGAGGATCGCGCCGTTGCCGGAAAAGGCCAGAAGCGCGGTATGCCTGGGTTTTTCCCTTCGGACGCGCCGCCGGGAAAGCGTCAGGAGGAGAAAAATCGCGCAATACAGCACGGGTAGGAAACCAAAAAGGGCCCCGGGCTGCCTGGAGGCGATAAGAAGGGCTGTCAGACCGGCCACGGCGAAACCGGGATAAAGGCGAAAGTACAAGGCCGGAAACAGCAGGCAGAGAACGGGGAGGTGAAGGCTGAAGGATCCCCGGGCGGCGAGCTCATTGACGCGCGTCAGCAGCAGGAAAAAAAGCCAGTTGAACAAAAGAATAAGCAGATGCCGCCGGTCGTTTTTCATGGAAGGGGAAGAGATTGCAAAGGGATAAGAACAGTGACTTCGCGCAGGCTGATCCGGCGCGGGTCGAGTTCCACCCGGCCGGTTTGAAAAAGCCCGTCCTCCCTGATGCGCAAGTCGTGAACGGTGCCGATGGGCAAGCCGCCGGGGAAGGTGCCGCCCAGCGGAGAAGTGGTCAGTTTCATGGGCGCGCCGGGTTTGGGTGTAATGTCTGCCGGGACGTTGGAAACCCTCCCTCCCGGAGCGGTGAGGATGTTGCCTGCCGCGCCTTGGTAAACCACGGGGCGCGGGTCGCCGTCCAGGTGCGCGGCGATGCGGAAGGCGGGGCTGCTGGCGAGTTCCACCAGGGCGGTATGCAAATAAGCCTCCTTGACCCGTCCCACGGCGCCGCTGGCGCAAACCACACCGGCCCCTTCGGTAACGCCATGCCGACGGCCTTTGCGGATGAGGCATTCGTGCCACCATCCATTAAGGTCGCGCAGGATGGTCCTGGCCGGCTCGTAGTGGAATTCGGGGCGGGGCGGCAGGGAGAGCAGTTCTTCCCATCTCTTCAATTCCCGGCGCAAGCTTTCCAGTTCCTGTAATTTCAGCTCGTAGGCGGCGTTCAGGCGGGCCAAGTCGCGGCCCGCTTCGATAAGCTCGTTTTTCGAGTGGCCGCGCAGGCTCCAGTAGCGCGGCAGGTCTTGCAGGTAGGAGAGGGCGGTCCAGGCCGGCGCCTGGAATTCGTGAAATCCGGTCCGGGTGAAGTGTTTGACGGCGGCGGGCGCCACCCACCAGGCGGCCAGAACGGCAAGGAGAACTAAAACGGGCTTGTTCTGATGGAAAGACTTTATGGTCAAAACAGCGGTTAGAATGGCGGGTTTCAGCCGCGAAATAAACGAAAAAACCCGGCGCGGAAACGGTTTTCGCGCGCGGGGCGCCGCCTGTTAATTTTATTTAACTGCCGGTGCGGTCGAGCCAGTGAAGGTTCTCCAAAACGACGCCGGTGCCGTTGGCCACAGCACTGATGGGGTCGTCCGACACGAACACGGGCAAACCGGTGGAGTCGCTTAACAGCCGGTCCAAATTGCGCAGCAGCGCGCCGCCGCCAGCCAGCACGAACCCGCGGTCCACCAAGTCGGCCGAAAGCTCGGGCGGGCAGCGTTCGAGGGCGTTGCGGACAGTTTCGCTGATGGCGCCCACGGTGTCCAGGAGCGCCTCGCGGATTTCCTGGGAGGTGATGTGGAGGGTCTTGGGCAGGCCGGCCACCGAGTCGCGCCCCCGCACCTCCATGGTCAGCTCTTCATCCAGGGCGGCGGCCGAGCCCAGGCGCATTTTGATTTCCTCGGCCGTGCGCTCTCCAATCATCAGGTTGTAAGCGCGTTTCATGTAATTGATGATGCAGGTGTCGAACTCGTCCCCCCCGACGCGGATGCTTTTGCTGTAAACGACGCCGGAGAGGGAGATGATGGCAACCTCCGTGGTTCCGCCTCCGATGTCCACGATCATGTTGGCGGTGGGCTCGTCTATCGGCAGCCCCACTCCAATAGCGGCGGCGATGGGTTCCTGCAGGAGGCGCACCTCGCGGGCGCCCGCGTGAATGGCCGACTCGCGAACGGCCCGGCGCTCGACTTCCGTGATGCCGGAGGGGACGGCGACGATGACGCGCGGGGGGGCGAACTTCATGGTGTGGTGCACTTTGCCGATGAAGTAGCGCAGCATGGCCTCGGTAATTTCAAAGTCGGCGATGACGCCGTCTTTCATGGGGCGCAAGGCGGTGATATTCATGGGGGTGCGGCCCAGCATCCTTTTGGCTTCCAGCCCCACGGCCACGACTTCACGGCTGTCATTATTGATGGCCACCACGCTCGGCTCGTTCAGCACAATGCCTTTGTCGCGCACGTAAACCAGGGTGTTGGCCGTCCCCAAATCAATCCCGACATCATTGGAGAAAAAACCGAACGTCTTTCCTAACATGCTTTTAGCCCCGAGCATACTTGGCCTTTAATGTGCGCAGTATGGTGAATAAAAATCAAAGCTGTCAAAATCAAAGTGCCACAAAATACCGTGTGAAAAGGGGATGTCAAAGCGGAGAGCCGGGGGGCGGGCGCAGTTCGAGGATCGCGTCCATGATGCGCCGGGCGGCTTCGGCGTAGCGGTCGGGGGCGGCGGAACCGGGATCGAATTGTCCGGGCGCCAGAGGCGGCCCGTAAACTACCGATATTGGCCGCAGGGGGCGGGGGAAGCGGTTCTGTTTGCCCCAGGCTTCGTATGCGCCGAAGGTCCGCGCGGGCACCACCGGCGCCCCGCCCCGGCAAGCCACCATGCCGATGCCGCTTTGGGGCGGCCCGGGGCGCCCGTCAGGAGCGCGGGTGCCTTCCGGGAACATGAGAACGCCTTCTCCGCGCTTGAGCACGGCGAACACTTTTTTCAGCGCGCCGATGTCGGCGGCGTTTCGGTCAACAGGAATGGTGTTTAAGGCCAGGATCAGGCGGCCCAGGAGCTTGTGCCGCAAGAGGCTGCGGCGGGCGAAAAAGTGCAGGGGCCGGGAGAGCGGGTAAGCCAGCAGGGGCGGGTCATAAAAGCTGCAATGGTTCGCCGCCAGGATGAAGGGGCCGGTTTGAGGAAAATGTTCCACCCCGAAACACTTCGACCGGTGAACCAGCTTGAAATAAGCCTTCACCCAGAAGCGGCAGAAAGTGTAAAAGGATGATTCCATGCCCGCCGTCATCCGGTCTTGGATTCCCCCCGCTCAATGATGCCGCAAACCTCGCGAATGACAGCTTTCAGGGACAGGCGGGAAGTGTCCACGCGGGCGGCCCCTTCAGGGCACGTCAAAGGGGCGTTTTTACGGCCCGAGTCTGTCCGGTCACGCTCCGCGATGGCGTCTTGATAGCCTTCGCGGCTCCGGCGGCCGGCTCGGATGGCCGGGTCGGCCTCCAGAAAAAATTTATATGGGGCGCCGGGGAAGATCACCGATCCGATGTCGCGCCCTTCCATGATAAGGCCCCGAAAACCTTTTTCGGCAGCGGTCCCGGCCAGGCTCCGCTGGTAGCCCAGGAGGAAGCGGCGCACTTCCGGCAGCGCCGAAAAAGGCGAAACGAGCCGGTTGACTTCGGGGCCGCGCAATTCGCCTTCGGCGGGCAAAAGGCCGTCGAGACGCAAAAGGGCGCTGTGGTCTTGGATTTCCGTTTCCACTTTCGCGCCGCCGAGAGACGCCGCCGCTCTTTGGGGCTCACCGGGCGGGATGCCATTCTGGAGGCAAAGCAAAGTGACGGTGCGGTAATGCCGGCCCGTGTCGCAGTGCATCAAACCGAAACGCTTCGCCACCCCCAGGGATGTGGAGGTCTTGCCTGCCGCCGCCGCCCCGTCCACCGTCACAATAAATGGAAACTGTTCCATGGCTTTCTTTCAGTCATATTTTAAGCTTCGTGACGATTGTTTTTTCATGTTTTTGAAACAGAGAACTGAGGGGGCCTTTTTGCTAACCGCTTTGCGCCGGCCGCGTGATATGGAACGGTTTTGACTTCGCGCGCCGCTGGAGTTGGCGGATTCCGGCGGCTAAAAGCTTCGGCGGTGTTTCTCTCCGCTGGAGTCCACGAACACGATTTCCCGGGCGGTGATTCGGTGAATTTTCAAGCGGAGCTTTTTGTTCACCATGTCGTTTTCTTCGTAGAGCCGGCCGTTGAGCATGACCTTCGGGTGGCCGGTGGTGCCGCCGATGCCGTCAATGCGCAGACGCTGCAGGAAAGCGTCCACGTTCATGGCCTCGGGGGCGGATTCTTCCTTTGCTCCGGCGAGGGGCATCACTTGAACCAGGGGAAGATTCGAGGAATCCTTCCCGGGCATCATGCCGAAATGGGTCAGCGGGGGCAGGCGCCGGTTCTCGATTTCCGCCAGAGCTTGCTGGATGTGAGGCTGCAGGGCCGTGTCTTCCTGGAAGCGTTTCTTCAGGAGAGGGACCGCTTTCTTGTCTTTCAGGGCGCCCAAAACCTCGACGGCGGCCAGGCGTTTGCGCATTTTCGTGTCATTCAGGCTGGTGGCGGCTTGCTGGAAAAGCTGTTCGCGGGTGAATTTGCGGTAAACTTTGATTTCATCAATGAGGCTGGCTCCCCGGCTGCTGGCCAGGCGTTCGCCGTTGGTGGTGCCGATGGCCAGCATTTTGCCCAGGTACCAGTGGAGCCAGTCCTGTCCGTTGCGGTGGTAAGCGCCTGTGAGGTTGCTGATCGCGTTGATCAAATAATTGCGCGCTTCTTTGTCTTCCGTTTCATGGAGCTGCTTGATGAGAGGCCCGAGGGCGTTCTTGTCACCGGTTTCCCCCAGCGCTTTCCCGGCAAGAGCACGAACATCCGGGGCGGGGTCGTAGCGGAGGGTTTGGATCAGCGCGGGCAGGGCTTGCGGGTTCCCGATGCGGGCAAGGTTTTTTGCGGCGTTTTGCCGGATTTCCGGGTCGCTGTGATTCAAGTCATTCAAGGCGATGGTGAAGGCCTTGGGATCGTCCCGTTGGCTGATGGCTTCTTCAGCCATTTTCTTGATTCGCGGGTCATCGTCGCGGGTGGCCCGGTAAAGCGCCGCGGTGGCGCTGGAGTTGGGGATGCGGGCAAGGGCGGCGACGGCGGCTTGGCGCAAGCCCGGGCGGGGGCTTTCGAGCAGTTTGGCCAGCGGCGGAACGGCATCCGGCGCGCCGGTGTTGCCGAGGGCTTCGGCGGCAGCTTCCCGCAAGGCGGCGGATCCGCCGCGCAACACTTGGGTTAAAGGACCCACTGCTTCCGCGTCGCGGATGTTGCGGATTGCCCGCAGGGCGTAACCGGCGATTTGAGGGTTCGCTCTTTTTGCTGTTTTTATCAAGGAGGTGAGTGCTTGCGGAGGGGGCTGAAGATGGCTGAGGGCTTTGACGGCCTGATCGCGCACGCCTTGATTGGCGTCCAGAAACAGCCGGGTGATGGGCTGTGCGGCGGGCTGGTATTTCATTTGGCTCAGCAGGCGGGCGGTTTCCCCCCGCACCGCCGGGTCTCTGTCTTGGAGGAGCGGCAGGAGAGCGGGGGCGGCTTTTTCGCCTTCCAGCCGCGCCAGCGCCTGGGCCGCGCTCAGCTGCAGGGCCGGGTCCGAATAGCTCAAGGCCCGGAGCAAAGCTTCGGTGACGCCTTTTCCGCCAATTTGCCCGAGGGCGGCGGCGATTTCCGGGCGGAAAGGGGCGGAGGGGTTCCGCAGCTGGCGCAGGAGATGGGGAACCGCGCGCGGGCCGCCGATTTTGCCCAGCACCTCGATGGCGTTTTTTTGCCGCATGTCGGGCTGGCCGCGGGCGGATGTCAGCGCGGTGTCGAGCAGCGGCTCCACGGCAGGTTCTCCAATCCGTTCAAGGGCCAGCTGGACGGCGTGGCAAACAAAGGCGCCCTCATTTTGGCCGCCCGGAACCCAGACTGTTTCAAGGTCGCCCAAATGCGCGATGAGAACGGGAATGGCCTGAGCGGCCTTTTCCTCCATCCGCCCCAGTGCCAGGGCGGCCTCGTAGCGTTCGGCGGCGGATCCGGTTTGCAGCCGCGCGGTTTCTTCTTTCAAGACTGACTGGTAAAAATCCAGTTTTTCCGGAGCGGCCAAAATTGTTCCGATCCACAAAAAAAACAGGCAGCAAGCCGTTGAGTGTTTCATCAGCAGGGAACTCATAACCATTTCCGCCGGAAGTTCAAATCCTTTTCCTGACATTGCGGAAGTGGCCTGCCGGCGCCGGCGCGGGTTTGCGGCCCGCAATTATCGCATTGAGCTTTTCATTGGATCAGAGTTTTGTGAAGGAGTTTTCAGACATGTCGCCAGTGGCAAAACTGCTTGTTTTGACGATGGGGGCGGTGTTGGCGCCTTTGCTGGGTCTGGGCGTTCTGGCCCCGGACACGGCCCTGTATTGTTACGCCCGCGCCGCCTGGTGGTTCATGGCGCTGGGAACCGGCTGGCTTGGATGGGCGCTTTGGCGGGCCTGCGGGGGGGAATTGGGATCTCGTCGGCCGGGCAAGGCGTTTTGGATGATTGCGGCGGCGGCCGCGGCTGGAACGGCTTTGTTGCACGCGCATGAAAAACATGAGTTCAAGATATTCAGCGACGAACTGGTGCTGCTGGGAATCTCGATGCGGATGCACCACTTCCGGGAAGCGTCCGTCCCAACGAGGGCTTACCATCTGGCCGCGGGGTTCACGGAATTCGATCCCATCGTGGACAAACGGCCGCCGCTGTTCCCGTTTCTGGTCTGCCTGATGCATGATATGACGGGCTGCCGCCCCGGCAACAGTTTCGCGGTTAATTTTCTTCTCACGCCGGTTTTGTTGTTTTTGAGCTTCCGGCTGGGCCGCCGCCTGGGAGGGTCCTGGGGCGGCGCGGCGGCGGCGCTGCTGTGGCTCACTGTGCCCCAGCTGGCGAAAAGCGCGTGCGGAGGCGGCATGGAGATGCTCAATCTGGTTCTGCTTGCCGGCTGTTTGCTTGCGGGGATGCGCTACCTCGAGGAACCGGACGAGCGGCGCCTGTCGGTGCTGGTTTTGTGCGCCGTGCTGCTGGCCAACGCCCGTTACGAGTCCGCCCTGTTTATTGCGCCCGCGGGGCTGGCCGCGGTGTGGGGCTGGCGCAAAGCCGGGCGGCTGATTATTCCCCCGGCCCTGCTGGTCTGCCCTTGGATGATGCTGCCTTACCTGTGGCTGCTCAACCTGCCCAAGGTGAATCCCGATGTGTGGCAGGGATTTTTGAAGAAAGGTTATGAGCGCGCCTTCAGTCTGGACTACGCGGGAGAAAAC
>CAZYUX010000140.1:0-7173 GCA_964650745.1 uncultured Puniceicoccaceae bacterium | reverse complement strand
AGCGCCGGGCGCAAAAGCCGGAGGACGTTCTCCCGCTTGTCTTCGCCCATTTTCAAGCCCAGGTAAAACGCCCCGTGCGCGGCGAACAGGGCCGCCGCGGTTATCCCGAAGAGCAGGCCGCAGGGGTTGAACAGGCCGGGCAGGCCGCCGGTGTATTCGCCGTTTCCATTCAGCGGAATGCCCCGGATAAGGTTGCCCGCGACAAGACCGAGGACGAAGCTGGCTATGAAGCTGCCCAGCGCGAAGACGGTGTCCCAGAACTTGCGCCAGCGGGGCGTTTCGCCGTGGTGGCGGAACTCGAGGGCCGCGCCGCGCAGGATCAATCCCGTTAAAAACAGGAAGACGCCCAGGTAGAATCCGGAAAGGACGGTGGCGTAAACGGGAGGAAAGGCCGCGAAGAGCGCTCCGCCCGCCGCCACCAGCCAGACTTCGTTGCCGTCCCACACCGGGGCGATGGCTTGCAGCGCCAGGTCCCGGTCTGCCTTGTCACGGTGAAAAAGATGAAGGATGCCTATGCCCAGGTCGAAGCCGTCGAGCACCGCGTAGCCGGTGAAGAGGAAACCGATGATGACAAACCAGATGACGTTGAGCGGTTCCATGATCAGACGCGGCGGGGGAGGCTGACGGCTTCGCCGGCGGGCGGCGGGGGCGGCGGTTTTGCGGCCTCTTCTTCCGGGCCGGTTTGAATGATTTTATAAAGGGCGAAAAGGAAAAGCCCCAGAAGGACAAGGTAGAGGCCAATGAAGAAAATCAGCGTGAAGAGCACCTCGCCGCCGGAAACCACCGCGGAAACGCCCTCGGACGTGCGCAGCTGGTTCCAGACCAGCCACGGCTGGCGGCCGGCCTCCGCCGAAATCCAGCCCAGCTCATTGGCGAAAACCGGCAGCAGCACCGATAAGACGCAGAGGTGCAACAGGATCCGCGAACGGAAAAGAAACCCCCGCCGCCAGCCAAGCAGGCCCAGGAAACTCAATCCGGTCATGGCGAGGCCGATGGCCACCATGGCATGGTAGGTCTGGAATGTCAGGTTGACCGGCGGGCGGTTTTCCGGCCGGTAAAAACGCAGCCCCCGGAGCGGCTTTTCGCGGTCGAAATACACCAGCCAGCTCAGCATCCCCGGTATCTTCACTCCGTGAGTTTTCTCCGCCTCCTCGTCCACCCAGCCGAAGAGATAGAGGTCCGCAGGGGCGTATTCGGGATAGTGGCCCTCGAAGGCGGCCAGCTTGACGGGCTGGTGTTTCGCCACCCCTTGGGCGCTCATGTGGCCCGTGGCCAGTTGCAGCAGGGATGAGACCGCCGCGAGGACCAGCCCGGTCTTCAGCGAAAGGGTGGCGAAATCGTGGTGTTTTCGCTTTAACAGGTAATGCGCTCCGACGGCCATGAGAAGAAACGCTCCCGACAGCCAGCAGCCGATTAAAACGTGGGCGATGCGGTCGCCGGTCGAGGGATTGAAAACCATGGCCCAGAAATCGGTAATCTCCGCCCGCGCTGCCGCGCCTTCTCCCGCGATGTGATACCCTGCCGGCGTTTGCATCCAGGAGTTGGCGGCGACGATCCAGAAGGCGCTCAGGTGCGCTCCAAGGCAAACCATGAGAGCGGAGAAAAAATGCAGCCGGCGGCCCAGCCGGTCCCAGCCGTAGAGCAAGACGCCCAGGAAACTGGATTCGAGAAAGAAGGCGAAAATCGCTTCCGCCGCCAGCGGGCTGCCGAACACGTCGCCCGCAAACCGTGAATACGCCGCCCAGTTGGTCCCGAACTGGAACTCCAGCACGATGCCGCTGACGACTCCGAGGGCGAAGATCAGCCCGAAAATCCTGGTCCAGAATTTGGCCGCCGCTTTATAGACGGCCCGGCCCGTGGCCAGCCACAGCCCTTCGAAGATCACCATCCCCAGCCCCAAACCGATGCTCAGCGGCGGGAACAGGTAATGAAACCCCGCCGTGAACGCGAATTGCAGCCGGGCCAGCCATACGGCATCCATGACAGCTGTCTTGTAGCACACTCAAATGCTCACCGCCAAGCGATTTTTGTCCGGACCGGCTTGGGATTTGCCATTTTCGTTGGCGCGTGTTCCGCGGTTGTTCAACGCGCTTGTCCGGCCTGCTGGAGGAGATCGTCGGCGATGTCGTAGTTGGCGTAAACGTGGCTGACGTCCTCGAGGTCTTCGAGCTGTTCGATCAGGTGCAGGACTTTGCGGGCAGTTGACGCATCGCTGACAGCGGCGAGGCTGGCGGGGATGTAAGCGACTTCCGCGTTTTCGGGGGCGATGCCCGCCTTTTCC
This sequence comes from uncultured Puniceicoccaceae bacterium, assembly GCA_964650745.1. GTDB lineage: Bacteria > Verrucomicrobiota > Verrucomicrobiia > Opitutales > CAZYUX01 > CAZYUX01. The sequence goes on along the minus strand of CAZYUX010000140.1, from coordinate 4,892 downwards.
AGCGCGCCGGAGACGGCGTCAAATTCGCTCATGGGACAGCGCACCTCGAAGTGGTCGCCCTGGTTGAGGATATCCTCGGCGCCGGCGTCGAGGACGGCCTCCATGAGGTTTTCCTCGGTGGTTTTTCCAGCGGCAATGAGGAATTGGCCCTGGCGGTTGAAGTTGTAGGAAAGGGCGCCGGGCGAGGTGAGGCTGCCGCCCGCCTTGGTAAAGACGCTGCGCACGGCGGAGGCGCTGCGGTTCTTGTTGTCAGTGGTGACTTCGACGATGATGCCGACGCCGCCGGGGCCATAGCCCTCGTAGGTGACTTCTTCGTAGGTGACGCCGGGAAGCTCGCCCGTGCCTTTTTTAATGGCGCGCTCGACATTTTCGGCGGGCATGTTGGCGGCCTTGGCCTTGGCCACGCAGGTGCGGAGGCGCGGATTGAACTCGGGGTCGCCTCCGCCGTTTCTGGCGGCCAGCGAGATTTCCTTGCTCATGACGCTGAAGAGCTTGCCGCGCTTGGCGTCAATGGCGGCTTTATGGCGTTTGGTGGTGGCCCATTTGCTGTGGCCGGACATGGCGGTGTGCGGTTCGGGTTATTTGCGTTTTGATTTTTTACCCCGCGTCCGGGAACGGGCGGCTTGGGCGGGAGGATGCGCGGGGGAAACGGAAGGGCCGGCCTCCCCGGGGTCTTTTTTGCGGTTGGTCATCAGCTGCTGAAAGATGGAGAAGAAATTGGAGATGGTCCAGTAGAGAACCAGCCCGGATGAAAAATTGTAGCAGAAGAGCAGAAAGATAAAAGGCATAAATTGGAAGATTTTTTGCTGGGTCGAGTCCACCGTGGGCGCTGGCATCAGGCGCATTTGATAGAACATGGACACGGCCATGACCAGCGGCAGCGGGTTGAAGGGAAAACCGGCGACGCGGGCGACGGTGTCGGGCAGGGAAAGGTCGTTAATCCACAGAAAATGGGCGAACCGGAGCTCGGAGGCGCTGCGGAGCATGAAGTAGAAGCCGATGAAGATGGGGAACTGGATCAGCAAAGGAATGCAGCCCGCGGCCGGATTGATTTTATGGGCCTTCCACAGCTTCATCATCTCCCGCTGCTGTTTCTGGGGGTTGTCTTTGTATTTTTCCCGGATTTCACTGATGGGGCCCTGGAGGCGGGCCATTTTTTTCGATGACTGGGCGGCCTTGGCGGTGATGGGCCAGAGCGCCAGCCGCAGGCACACCGTCATCAGGATAATGGCCGCGCCGAAATTGCCGGCCAGCCGTTCCAGGGCGATGAGGATGTGCAGCATGGCTTTGCTGATGAGGCCGAACCACCCGAATTGCATGATCAGGTCCTGGCGCTGGACCATTTTCGACAGGCGGGGGTATTCCTTGGGCCCCGCGTAATAGCCGAGGTTCAAGGCGCTTTCTTCCCCGGCCTTGACTGGCGGGAACTCGCATTCCAGCGCGGCGGTGATGCCTTTTGGGATCGTTTGACGGTCTTTTCCCGGCGGAAAGTCCACCGGTTTGAAATACGCTCCGGAACCGGGATTCGCGGGGGTGAGAATGCCGGCGAAGAATTGGTTCTTTACCGACACCCAGTAAGCCGGCCCGGGCACGCGGAAGCCTTCCGGGCGCGCCGGGCGGTGGAACAATCCCATGAAACCACCTTCCTCGAACTTGCTCAAACCGGTGAATTGCGCCGAATGGCCGTCGTATATCCCGGCGTTCAAGCTGAAACCGCGCGGGTCGGCATCGGTGGGGGCCGCCGTGCCCGCGTTGACGAAGATGCGGTCCACGTTGAACGTGCTGGCCGTTTGATTGCTGAAGCGCGTGGTGTGGGAAATGACATACGGTTCCGGCCCTTCCGCGGCGTTGGACAGTTCATATGTGCGCCAAACGTCCAGACCGGCCCGCAGCGTCCGGATGAAGGCAATCCGGTTATCTTCACGGGAAGCCAGCCGGTAAGCGGGGGCGTATTCGCGCACGCCCCCGTCCGTTTCCGACAGGCTGATGGCCAGAGCCGGTGTTTCATGGTGGGCATTGAACACATAAGGGCGCGGACTGCCCTGTTCGGCGGGGTATTTTTTGAGGGCCACTTCCTTGATGGCGCCCCCCAGATTGGTGAACGCCACTTTGATAAAATCGTTTTCCAGGTAATAGATTTCCTCTTCCATTTCGGGCGCGAGAAATGCGTCTTCTTCCGCCGCCTGGATCAGTTCCGGAAGCTCCTGGCTTTCCGCCGGCGCTTCTTCGGGCGCGGCCGGTTCGGCAAGGGCGGGGAGCGGCTCCGGAATTTGCTTTTCCCCGGCGGGCGGCGCCGTCTGTTGTTCTTCGGCTTGCCGCTGCTCCTCCAGATACCGTTGCGTTTCCTTCACTTGATGGAACATCAGGGCGAAGGCGAGCAGCAGCAGAACAATTCCAATCGTCGCGTAGGTTTTATCCATCCCGGTTATAATGGTCTTGGAAATAAAGGATATAAATGGAAGGGGAGGGGAGATGCGCGGGAATCAGGGAGGCGGGTCGTAACCGCCGGGGTGCCACGGGTGGCAGCGCGCCAGCCGCCGCGCCGTCAGCCAAAGCCCGCGGCCAAAGCCGTGCCGGCGCAGGCATTCGATCGCATACCGCGAGCAAGTGGGCTCGAAACGGCAGCCGGAGCCCGCTCCCCCCAGCGCGTGCAGCCAGGGAGACACGGCCAGCTGATAGAGCCGCGCCATTGCCGCGGCGGCGCTTGCCGCCCGGCCCGGTTCCCGCATGTCATGGCTGTCACGTCGCATCCCGGGTGGTTTTTTTTACCGGAGTGATTTTGGCTATTGCCCGGAGCCACTGTTGTTCGATCTCACGGAATGTGAATTGCCTGAAACGGCGGCGAGCCACAACGACTACATCGCAGCCGTCCGGCAGCGTTTTCATGCGCGCGCGGAAGATTTCGCGGATGACGCGGCGGACGAGGTTGCGGGTTACGGCCGGCCCAATCCGGCGGGAGGTCACCACCCCGAGTCTGGGTTCCGCGGTTTCCTCTCCCGCCTCTCTGATTCGCGCGAAGACGGCGAAACCGCCGCATTCTTTTTTCCGTCCCGCCCCGCGAACCTTGGCGAAGTCCGCCTGGCGCCTCAAGCGTTGCCGGGCGGGGAAACGCATGGCCGCGAATTCCCGCCGGTCACACAGCCAGCCGCGCCCGGCCCTTGCGGCGCCGTCGGGCCAGGATTTTGCGCCCCGCGCGGGTGCGTTTGCGGGCCCGGAAGCCGTGAGTCCGGGCCCTCTTGATTCTGGATGGTCTGTAAGTCGGTTGCATGTCACAGTTTGATTAAAAGCGGATAAAGATGGCGGGGTTCCCGGCCCTTGTCAAGCCGCAAGCCAAACGCGGTTTTGGCTGAAGCGGCCCGCTGCCCCGCGGGTTTGGCGGAAAATTAATTCGAATTAAAGGAATTTCCCGGCTTGACAGGAGGCGGTTGGGGAGTAACTTTCGGCGGAAATGAGGACGCCCTCATTTCCGCCGGTCGGGGTAGTAGCTCAGTTTGGTTAGAGCGCCGGTCTGTCACGCCGGAGGTCGCGAGTTCAAGTCTCGTCTACCTCGCCATTTTCGGGCCGCGGGGTCTGTTGAGCGCGGATTTTCATAACAGGTGGCTGGGCACGGCCTGGTAGGGGGGAATGAGCCGGCGCCGGATGGTTTCGGCGGGCATCTCCTCGAATTCCTCCAGCGGAACGGCGTCCTCCAGATGAAAATGCTCGATGGCCATGCGGGTCAGCCCGTCCAAGTGGGCGCCGCAGCCGATCTTTTGCCCTAATTCATGAGCCACCGTGCGCACGTAGGTGCCTTTGCTGCACGCCATGCGGAAGCGCGCCAGCGGCGGTTCGAACGCTTCCAGATCAAAAGCGGAAATGCGGATCAGGCGCGGCTCGCGCTCGACGGTTTTGCCTTTGCGGGCGAGCTTGTAGAGGGGCACGCCCTCGACTTTCTTGGCCGAGAACATCGGCGGCGTCTGGTACTGGTCGCCCAGAAAGCTTTCCATGAGTTTTTTCAGCTCCTCTTCGGAGATCTCCGGGACAGGCTTTTCGTCCACGGTTTCCCCGTCGCAGTCGTGGGAGTCGGTGGTCCGGCCCAGACGAAAAACGCCTTCGTAAACTTTATCCAGACTGGTGAGGTGCTGGGAGAGCTTGGTGGCGCGCCCCGCCAGGATGATGAGCAGCCCCCGGGCCATGGGATCGAGGGTTCCGGCGTGGCCCACTCTTTTCATGCGCAGCTTGCGCCGCACCCGGTCCACCACGTCGTGCGAGGTGATGCCCCGGGGCTTGTCAATCAGTAATACGCCTTCGAATTCGTGCATAAGCTAACAGGATTCTTTTTGCAGCCTTTACCGCCGATTCCGGTCCAAATGGCAAGCCGGGATTTAGCTTCGCCTTTGCCGCCCCGTGTCATCTATTCTAAAACATGGCCGTCTCTCCTGCCCTCGCAAAGCCGTGTCGCCCTCTATGGATAATTCCCTTCGCGCCGCCAGACATCCAGGATGGTCTCGTATCGGGAAAGCTTCATGCCGGTGTAGATGCAGTTGCTGGTCGAGAAAATGTAGCCGCCGCCAGGCATCCCGTGCTTCAGGGCGTAACGGGCCGATTCGGCTGCTTCCGCGCCGCTTCCCGTATCCATCAAACCGCAGTTGACGTTGCCGATGAGACAGACCTTGTTTCCGCAAAGAGCCTTGACTTGGGCAATATCCACTCCGCCTTGGGGATCGAGAGAGTGAAGCGCGTGGGGATGGCATTGGACAAGCTGATCGAGAATGGGCATGATATTGCCATCCGTATGTTTGATTGTGTAAAAGCCCATCTGCCGGTAACCTTCAATAAGGCGTTTCAGATAAGGCGGCTTACGTTGCGGGTACCGAGCGATGGGGTACCTTCGGCGGCAATGTAACCTTCAT
>CAZYUX010000139.1:0-7187 GCA_964650745.1 uncultured Puniceicoccaceae bacterium | reverse complement strand
CTGCTCGTCGCATACCGCTTTTTGGAGCTGCACCTCGGCTTGCTTGTCCAGTATCTTTTGAGGCGCGATAGTGTCCACGATCTCGTCCACCGTCGGGTAGGAGCAGGTATCGCACGTGCCAACGCCGTCGTCGGGCGGGATATCGGCCGGCGTGTAGTTTTTGCCGAAATACGGGGCGATGGCCAGGGCGTCCGGCATGGTGTAGTTGGGGTTGATGGACGGGTCGTTCAGCCCTTCCATGCGGGTGTTGGTGATGTTAACGTTGGCCGACTGCGTGCCCATGACCTTCACCAGACGGCTGTCATCCACGAATTCATTCTCGAAAATTTCCCATATCTCCACCGAGCGCAGGGAACAATACAACTGCCCCGACTTCCACCGGTTGCCCGGCGCGAGGCCCAAAGCCTCCCCCTGGTCCTGCACGTAATCAGTTTGCGTGAAGGCGCCCGCCGTGTTCCATGTTTCATTCGAATACTCGACGTAGATTTTCAGGCTTGGATCCACATTATCCCGCAGCAGTTGAGCCATCTGCTGGACATAATTGTCGTCCGCCTGATGGGGGACGCAGACCCAGCAGTCCTGCATCATGGAGTTTGACAGTTGTGCCATGTATTCCAACGCCACGCCTTGGCCCCGGCTCTGAGTGTAGCTGTCCGGGGTGGTCCGGTCGCTCCATGTCACCGTGGGATTGCCGTTGGTCCGGCCCCAGTCCATGAAACGCAGGTTGGTGGTGAAGTTCAGCCGCTTCATATACAGGGGGTGGAACGGCTCCGTCTCGTGCGTGGCCAGGAAGTCCTCGTGAACCACCGAGAAGTTTTTCAGGTAGTCCACGCTGTCGGTGCTGCGGATTTCGATGTAGATCGCGCCCGTGGCCGCAGCCGTGAATTGTAATGAATCCTGGCCGCCGGAGGGATAGATGTCCGTCCACGAGCCGCCCGGATAGTTGTAGCGGATGTGGCCCGCGCCTTCATAGGAGAACGTGTAGGTCCCCGTCCACTTGGCCGGCAAAACGGTGTGCACGAATTGGAGCGGGTCCCCGGTTCCGGGGTCGAAGGGGACTTCCGTCGGCCAGCCGTTGGCGTCCTTCGGCGCGATGTCCCCAAAGCCGCTGTTCCAAGAGCCGGAGCCGTCCGTGGCCCGCGTCTGCCAGCCGCGGGACCTTTTGTAGGAATTGACGAATGACCACGACGTGCCGTAATCGTTGATCCCGCCCAGGTTGGTTCCCATTTCCATGTGCGGCGGCGGGTTGACGGCGAAGTTGCCGGTGACGGCGATGTCCGACGTCAGCGTGATGCTGCGCGGATTGCCTTTGCCGGTGACGTCCCCCGTCCAGCCCGCGAAGTGATAACCGGCATCGGGCGTGGCGATGAGCTGGATGACGGTGTTTTCCTCGAAGAGCGTCCCTTCGGGATCGGAAGTGACCGAACCTCCCGGACCGGCCGAGAGCGTCAGCGTGTAAGAGGGCGGCGGCTCCTGGAGGCTGAAGGCCGTCAAGCTCGTTGCGTGGCCCGAGTAAACCCAGTTGAAGCCGTAGATGCGGATTTCCATCGCCCCGGTCAGGTTGTCGTAGCCGGTCAGCGGCATGATGAAACCGTGGTCGTGATTGCTGTAGTCGCCTTTGCTGGTGGCGGCGGTGGTGAACAATTCGTCGCCTTCCGCAAAGCCGCCGACACTGGTGAACACCGCGTATTGCAGCGCCGTGTGGTAGTCAATCCGCTGGATGCTGAAGTTGAACTTGGCCCCGTTCAGGTTCAAGGAGCCGCTGACGGGCGATATCGTGCAGGTGATGTAGTGTCCTCCGGCGATAGCCTCCGCGAGGGTCGTCTCCGGCGGCGACCCGGCGTTCACGTTGAAGGCGAACACATTGTCATAGCCCGCCTCGACGTTCGGCGCGGGGCCGAAATCCCATCCGGTAAAACTGATGTTTGGGTCCAGATAGGATGTCTTCGTCCACGGCCGGTTCGCGGCGGGCTCCGTTCCGGTGAAATCACTCACAATCAGATCCTGCGCCGCGGCCGGCGAAGACGATAAAATAAAGAGCAGTCCCGCGCAAACGGCGGACGCGAAATAACGGGCAAATGATAGGGTCTGGTTTTTCATGGGTGAAATGAGGGGCTGATTATTTTTCATTAAGATTCACTTCCGGAAACATTGTATAGTAAAGTTCCGGACTGGCAATCTTTTTTTCCGCAGCCGCAACGCCCCGCTCCGGCTGCCTTCCGCGGGGCTTTTCCAGAACGGATGATATTAGCGTGGACAGGGAGAGAAGGAGGTTTACACTGGCGCGCGATGGAGTTCAAGCTGCACTCGGAGTATAAACCGCAAGGAGACCAGCCGGAGGCGATTGAGGCGCTGGTCCGCTCGGTCGAGGCGGGCAACCGCTGCCAGACATTGCTGGGGGTGACGGGATCGGGGAAGACATTCACAATGGCCAACATCATCGAGCGCATGCGGCGGCCGGCCCTCGTTATCTCACACAACAAAACGCTGGCGGCGCAGCTTTATTCGGAATTCAAAAGCTTTTTCCCGGATAACGCGGTCGAGTATTTCGTCAGCTACTACGACTACTACCAGCCGGAGGCCTATATCCCGCAATCGGACACCTACATCGAGAAGGATTCCTCGATCAACGACGAGATCGAGCGGCTGCGCATCGCCGCCACCAGCGCCCTGATCAGCCGCCGGGACGTGATCGTGGTGGCCAGCGTCTCATGCATCTACGGGATCGGCTCGCCGGAGGATTTCCGGGACATGATGATCCCGCTCGAAACCGGCGCGGACACCGGCCGGAACCGGTTTCTCGAGCGGCTGGTGGAGAACCTTTACGAGCGCAATGACACGGATTTCAAGCGGGGGGCTTTCCGGGTGCGGGGCGGGGTGGTGGACGTCTTTCCCGCTTACATGGAGAGCGCCATCCGCATCGAGTTCCGGGGGGATGAGATCGAGGCCATCCGCGATCTCGATCCTTTGACCGGCGAGACGGGGGGGAAACTTGAATGCTTTCATCTCTATCCGGCAAACCAGTTCATCACGCCCCGGCACAAGCTTGAGGACGCCCTCAGCGGCATCCGCGAGGAGCTTGAGGAACGGGTGGCGTGGTTTGAAAAGGAAAATAAACTGCTGGAAGCCCAGCGCATCCGCATGAGAACGGAATACGACCTCGAAATGCTGGCCGAGACGGGCTATTGCAGCGGGATCGAGAACTACTCGCGCCACTTGTCGGGCCGCAAGCCGGGCGAGCGCCCTTTCTGTCTGATTGATTTTTTTCCGCCGGATTTTCTTCTGATTATTGACGAGAGCCACGCCACGCTGCCGCAAATCCAGGCAATGTTCCGGGGAGACCGCTCGCGCAAGGAGCGGCTGGTGGAATTCGGGTTCCGTCTTCCCAGCGCCCTCGACAACCGCCCTCTGCGCTTCGAGGAATTCGAGCAAGTCACCGGGCAAACCATCTGCGTCTCGGCCACGCCGGCGGCGCGGGAATTGGAGGCATCGATCGTTGTGGCCGAACAGGTGGTGCGGCCCACGGGCCTGCTCGATCCGTTGATGGAGGTGCGCCCTGCCGAAGGCCAGGTCGAGGACCTGATCGGGGAAATCATCCAGGCCGTCGAAAAAGGGGAACGCGTCCTTGTGACAACGCTGACCAAGCGCATGTCCGAGGACCTGACGGCCTTTTTGCGCGAGCGGAAAATCCGCGTCGAATATTTACACAGTGACATAGACGCCATCGAGCGCGTGGAGATCCTGCGCAACCTGCGCCGCGGGGACTTTGACGCGCTGGTGGGCGTCAACCTGTTGCGGGAGGGGCTGGACCTGCCGGAGGTGGCGCTGGTGGCGGTCCTCGACGCCGACAAGGAGGGCTTTCTGCGCAGCTTCACCAGCCTCATTCAGACGGCGGGGCGGGCCGCCCGGCACGAAAAAGGCCGGGTGCTGTTTTATGCGGACCGGCTGACCGGCTCTCTTCGGCAAGCTTTGGAAACCAGCGCCCGGCGGCGGGAGAAGCAGCTGGCCTATAACGAGGCTCGCGGCATCACGCCCCGGAGCGTCAAGCGCGCCGTCCAGAGCAGCCTGCATTATGGCAAGCCCAAAGAGGAACTTGATCCCGTCTGCGTGGCCGAAGCCCGGGGAGACGAGGATGCGGCCGCCGTTATCGCCGAACTCGAAAGCGAGATGCTCGAGGCGGCAAATAACCTTGAATTTGAGCGGGCCGCCCTTCTGCGCGACCAGGTCGGGATGCTCCGCAAAGGCTCCGGCAAAGGCAAAGCCCGCACACACTCCAAACCCAGCCGCCGTTACCGGAAAACCCGTTCCAAATCCTCCCGCAAGAAATAGCGGCCGACGGCATTTAGCCGCCGGATCCCGCTGCGCTTTTTCCCGGGGAAACTTCAGGTTTAAAATGATTGCGGCGGAACAGCGGTTTGTTTTAATGTAACCGGTCATGCAAGAGCGTTGGGGCATGGCGGTGTTCGCCGGCGCGGGGTTGTTCTTCGCCTGTTTTTTCGTATGGCCGGTGCTGCAAATCCTGCAAGGGGGGTTTGTGGACGCCGACGGGCGGGTGACTTTGAGCTATTTCGCGGAGGTGTTCGCGAATTCCCTTTACCGGGAAGGCTTAATCAACTCGTTCGGAGTGGCCATTTTCACCACGCTGCTGGCGCTGCTGATCGCCCTGCCGCTGGCGTTCATCGCGGACCGCTTCGATTTTCCGGGCCGGAATCTGCTGGGAGGGCTGATTTTGCTGCCGGTTGTGCTGCCGCCGTTCGTGGGAGCGCTGGGGATGAAACAGATGCTGGGCCAATACGGGGCGGTTAACATCCTTCTGGCGAACGCCGGCATTCTGGACAAAGGGCAAACCATTGACTGGCTGGGGCAAGGGCGGTTCTGGGGGGTGGTCGCAGTCAGCGCCTTGGGGCTTTATCCCATACTCTATCTCAACGCTTCCGCGGCGCTGGCCAACATAGATCCGGCGCTTGAGGAGGCGGCGGAGAACCTGGGATGCCCGGCCTGGCGGCGGTTTTTCAAGATCACCCTGCCGCTGATGCGGCCGGGGCTTTTCGCGGGCTGCACTATCGTTTTTATCTGGTCTTTCACCGAGCTGGGCGTGCCGCTGGTGTTCGATTACGGGCGGCTGACTTCGGTGCAGATCTTCCACGGCCTCAAGGAAATCGGCGGCAATCCTTTTCCCTACGCGCTGGTGACGGTGATGCTTTTGTTTTCCGTCATCTTTTACGCGCTGGGCAAAGGTTTTTTCGGACGCGAAACTTACGGGATGATGGCCAAGGCCTCGCCGGTTAAAAAGCCCAGGCCCGCGGGCCAAATCGGATCTTTTCTTTGCGCGGGGGCTTTTATCCTGGTTCTCTTCTTCGCTCTGCTGCCGCATTTCGGGGTGCTGTTTATTTCTTTTTCCAGCGACTGGTATCAAAGCATCCTGCCCCGGGACTGGACATTGCGCAACTACGACATGGCCCTGGGGCATTACCTGACGGTGCCGGCCATCCGCAACAGCCTGTTTTACGCCTCCGCCGCCACGGTTTTGAATTTGCTGATCGGCACCGGCATCGCGCTGGTGGTGGCGCGCACGCGGATGCGCGGGCGGCACGCGCTGGACGTCATGGCCATGCTGCCCCTGGCCGTTCCCGGGCTGGTTTTGGCCTTCGGCTACCTGGCGATGAGCCAGGAAGGCCGCCTGTTCGGTTTTCTCAACGCCGTTGAGAATCCAACCGTTCTTTTAATCATTGCCTACGCGGTGCGCAAGATGCCCTTTGTGGTCCGCGCGGCGGTGGCGGGGCTGCAAACGACAAGCGAAACCTACGAGGAAGCGGCCCGGAACCTGGGCTGCCCGCCGGGTAAAACTTTTCTCCGGATCACGCTGCCCCTTATTACGGCCTCACTGGCCGCCGGGGCGCTGCTGGCTTTTTCCGGGGCCATGCTCGAGGTTTCCGACTCGCTGGTTCTGGCCCAAAAGACGGCTTATTATCCCATCACAAAAGCCATCTACGCCCTGACCATGGTGTTGGGCGAGGGCCGCTGCCTGGCCGCCGCCCTTGGTGTCTGGGCGATGATTTTCCTCGGTCTTTCCATCTTGTGCGCCGGTCTGCTCATGGGCAAAAAACTCGGCGCCATCTTCCGCGTTTAGCGGTTTGCCGAAATAAAAAGAGGATCGGATTGCTCATTAATGGCAAAACACATGAACAGCAACAAACCCGAGGTTATTCCCTTGATAGAGAGCGTACACACGCAGGCGGATTCGGTTGTGAGCAGGACTTTGATTGATGCGGACACCGGATCGGTCACGCTCTTCGCTTTTGACAAGGGGCAATCATTAAGCGAGCACACGGCGCCGTTCGACGCCTTCGTCCACGTCCTTGAAGGCGAGGCGGAAATTGCCATCAGCGGCAAACCCCGCCGGGTGAAAGGCGGTCAGGCTGTCATTATGCCCGCCAACGAGCCCCACAGCCTTGAAGCGGTTCAGCCCTTCAAGATGCTTTTAGTGATGATCCGCTCCTGAAACAGCGCGGTTTGGCGCTGTTGGCGCCGGGTCAGCCGGTTTCCGCCTCCCGGCGCAGGGCGGAGGCGGAAGCATTCAGGTTTTCCTTTCGCCGCGCTCTTCCGCCCACACGAGCACGGAAGAAACGGAAAAGTTCCAGACGGAGCTGATGACCAACCCCAGAAACCCGGCCAGCCACCAGCGCACGCCTGTTTCATAAAGCGAGGCGGCGATCAGCAAATTGGCGGCGGCGCCCATCAGGCAGACGAGGTAGAATAACAGCAGCCCCTTGGCGAACCGCCAGCCGCGCAGGCGCTTGTCCCGGTAAGTAAAAAGGTTGTTGATGGTAAAGTTAAGCGTCATCGCCATGACCGTGGCCGCCGTCTGCCCGGCGAAAAAGGAAAAACCGGCGGCTCTGAACAGCAGGCCCAGCACGGCGAGATGGAGAACCGCGCCCAGCGCGCCGGCAATCAGAAACATCAAAAAACGCAAGGGCAGGTATGGGCCCAGCGTTTTGTCCAGCAGCAGCATGGCGTAGTCGCGGATGACCAGGCTGTCGAGTTTGCTTTGGCCGCGCCGCCGGGGGCGGAACGTGTAAGGCAGCTCCGCCACCTTGACCTTGCGGTCCGCCGATCCCAGCAGATCCAGCAGGATTTTATACCCCAAAGCGGAAACGCGCCCGCCCGTCTTTTCAAAAAAATCCGCT
>CAZYUX010000138.1:0-7296 GCA_964650745.1 uncultured Puniceicoccaceae bacterium | reverse complement strand
ACCCAAAGGAGATTACACCCTTTTCCTTTTTACAGGAAGCCTATGACATCACCGCATCCTTTCGCCACTGGAAAGTTGGGTCCGGAGCTCCCGTGGCTTGCGCCGTGAAGGTCACGCTTTTACCAGCCGTGATGGTCTGGCTTTGCGGCTGCTGAGTAATAATAGGGCCTTCATAATCCCGGACGGCTAAATTGTGATAGTAGCCAGCGGAAATAGCAGCAACTTCAATTAGTCCTGGCGGGCTTTCACCCTGGCCATTATTATTAAATCCCCATCCAACAACCGTTCCATCGCTCTTTATCGCCAGACCATGGAAGCCGCCCGCTTCTATCGCCACAGCGTCAGTTAAACCACCCGGCGGCGAGGTTTCACCGTAATTGTCCTTGCCCCAGCCAACAACCGTCCCGTCACTTTTTAGCGCAAGACTAAGGCGATTGTGTGCTTCAATCGCTATAACATCAGTTAATGCTCCCGGCGGCGTGGCTTGACCATATTCATCATTCCCCCAACCCACGACTGTCCCGTCGCTTTTAAGTGCAAGACAGTGGATACCACCCGCCGCTATGTCCACGACATCAGTTAATCCTACCGGGGGGGTGGCTTGGCCATAATTATTATTTCCCCAGCCGATCACAGTTCCATTTCTCTTTAAGGCAATGCTGTGTTGCCCGCCTGCCTTAATGTCCGTAACATCATTTAATCCTCCCGGGGGCGTGGCCTGCCCCGCATTGTCTCGGCCCCACCCAACTACGGTTCCATCGTTTTTTAACGCCAGACAATGTGTGCCTGCGGAAATAGCCACCACATCGTTTAATCCTACCGGGGGGGTGGCCTGACCGTAATCATTATTTCCCCAGGCAACTACTGTCCTATCGCTTTGTAAAGCAAGGCTGCTATCAAATCCCGCTGATACTGCTAATATATCCATCAATCCGTCCGGCGGGGTGGCGCGGCCATCGTCGTCGGATCCCCAGCCGACAACTGCCCCTTTGATATAAAGCCAGGCCGGTTCGCTGGTGGTTGAGCCAAGGGTGTTTGTCACGACGACATGATACCGGCCGGCATCGGCGGCGGTGGCGGCGGGGACATTATAAGAATCGGTTGTGGCCCCGGCGATGAGAAATCCATTGCGGTACCACTGGTAAGAATCCGCATCCGTCGCCGCGACGCTGAAGCTGGCCGATTCATTCAAGCGAACAATTTGATTCTGCGGCTGCGCGGTGATGGCGGGCGAAAGCTGGAAAACATACGCCGAACCGGAATCGTCCCCGTTGTCGTCATCTAGATAAGCACCTATTACAGCCACAGCATTAAGACCCGATGAGACGCTTGTTGCGAATCCAAATCGATCACCGTCATAACCGTCAGAAGCGAGGAGTTTCTCTTGTTCCGTCCAAGTGGTTCCATTCCGGACAAAAACATAGGCGGAACCGGAAGTTGCCCCGTTGTCGTCATCTCCATGAGTTCCGACAAGAGCGATGTTCCCTCCAAGACTTACCCTCACTCCGAATCCATCACCTTCAGCGCCGTCAGCGGGAAGCAGCTTGGCTTGTTGCGTCCATGTCGTGCCTTCGCGGACAAATACATAGGCTGAACCGGAATCTAATCCATTGTCGTCATCTAAAAAAGCTCCAATTATTGCCGTGTCACCGTCTATGCTTACTTTTCCTCTCCCGAACTGGTCATCTTCATCGCCATCGGCGGGAAGCAGCTTGGCCTGTTGTGTCCATGTCGTGCCTTCGCGGACAAAAACATAGGCCGAACCGGAATCTAATCCATTGTCGTCATCTAAAAAAGCTCCAATTATTGCCGTGTCACCGTCTATGCTTACTTTTCCTCTCCCGAACTGGTCATCTTCATCGCCATCGGCGGGAAGCAGCTTGGCCTGTTGTGTCCATGTCGTGCCTTCGCGGACAAAAACATAGGCCGAACCGGAATCTAATCCATTGTCGTCATCTAAAAAAGCTGCCATAAGGGCCGTGTCACCATCAAGATTAACTCTGTATCCAAAATTATCTCCCGCGGCACCGTCGGCGGGAAGCAGCTTGGCCTGCTGCGTCCACGTTGTTCCGTTGCGCACGAAAACATAGGCCGAACCGGAATCTAATCCATTGTCGTCATCGAGACAGGCTCCAATTATTGCCGTGTCACCATCAAGATTAACTCCGTATCCAAAATTATCTCCCGCGGCACCGTCGGCGGGAAGCAGCTTGGCTTGTTGCGTCCACGCCGTGCCTTCGCGGATAAAAACATAGGCCGAACCGGAAGTTGCCCCGTTATCGTCATCACGATAAGAACCAATAAGAGCTGTGTCGTTATCTATACTCACTGCCACGCCAAAACGATCATCAGCGGCCCCGTCTGAAGCCAGCAGTTTGACCATTTCCGTCATGCCGCACAGCAAGCCGCCGGATGCGGCAAGGACGATTAAAAAAGCGATGATGCGTGAAGTGATTTTCATATTAAGTCTCCTGTTTTAATGGGTTTATAGCGGATTATATCATTTTTTTTTTTTATTTGTCAAGACCGTCTTTTACATTTTTCCGCTTTTTTGGGAAAAGGGCGGACGGAGTTCCCGGCCATTGTTTTCCGTTCTTGCGCTTTCACTTTTCTGTTGAATACTGGGCCAACATGACACAACCATTCAGCGTTTACAGCACGTGGGGGTTTCATGATGAATTGGGAGACCGTGCCGAGCTTTCGGAAAAGCTGGCGATGCGGGCGCTGGACACTTTGGAGCGCTGGAAAAAGGACTTTGGCATCGGCTGCGATTACTTCCAACTCGATTACCCGTGGTTCGATCCTGATAAGGGTTATAGATATTTCCGCAAACCGCAGTGGCCCGGGGGTTTCGGGCCGGCGCTGGAGCGCATCCGGGCTTTGGGGATGAAGCCGGGCCTTTGGTTCAGCACCAGCGGCGGCCACTTGCGCGTTCCCGCCTGGAAGCCCAGCCTGGCAGACAATAATTGGAACTACAGCTTGATTGACGGGCCTTACGCGGAAGCTTTCGAGTCGGATATCCTCCACGCGGCGGAAAAATGGAGCGCGCGGTTTTTCAAGTTCGATTTCGCCAATTTTTACGCCGCCGCCAAAGGCTCGAAGCGCCCGCCGGAGGAGACTTACCGTTTGAGTGTCCGGCGTTTCAAAACGATCTTAAGCAAGTTGCGCTCGGCCTTTCCGGACGTGAAAATCATCGCTCACTGCGGTTTTAACCGCATCCGGCACGAGGAACGCTCCGGCCTCCCCTGCCCTGCCAGCGCCGATCCCGCCTGGCTGGACGTTCTCGATGCGCTTTTTTCCGGGGACCCGCATCCGTGCGGCATTCCCCGGACGGACTTAACGCGCAACCTGGATCTTTTTCAAGACCGCCAAGTCTGGAAAATGCACAAAGACGGTTTCCCGCTGCGCCGGATCGAGGACCACGGCGTCATCCTGGGAAAGACGAATACCTGCTTTTACCGGGGAAGGCGCGGCTTCCGGCGCGCCCACATCGGCCAACTCGCCCGGGGCGGGCGGCGAGATTTTTTCTATGGCGACCCGGCGCTGCTGACAGATTCGGATTTAAAATACATGCGCGCGGCGCGGGCCTTGTTTTTTGACGCCTGGGAGCGCGGGCTGGAAACGAGTTTCGCCGGGCCGGGAGAACCGGGCGTTGCGCCCTGGCACGGCTGCCTGACCGGCGGCGGCGATGGCGGTCTGCTTTATTTAGTCAACGGCTCAATGGCGCCGCAACAAATCGAACTGCCGTTGCCGGGACTGTTTAACGCCCGTGTCCTGTTTCATGACGGGCGCGAAAAACCGCCCGCGCAGGCTCATCCGGACCAGCTGACCGCCGAGCTGGGACCGGAACAGATGGCGCTTCTCGGCCTGGGATATTACGCGGAAAGCCGTTACGATCTGGGCCGGGAAGAAGACGCGCCCGCGCCCCGCTCAACACAGGTCCTGCCGGTTCACTTCCGGCAAGTCAAAGACGGCTGGACAGGCGACGCGGAAATAAAATTGCCGCCCGAATCACAACTATGCGTCATCGCCCAGGCGCTGGACACGCACCCAACCGGCCCGCTGACTGCGCCGCCGTTCCGCTTCGGAAAACAAAACACGCGCGCTTCGCGCAACATGAAGCCCAAAGCTCACGACTTGCTCCGCGTGGATATCAAAGCCGGCGGCAAACGGCTCAAGCCGGTGAAAATCATCCCCGGCGTTCCGGTATGGTCCGGCATCTCCTGGGTTGCCAAGTTTTACAACTGCCGCGGCCCGGCCCGGATTGAAATCAAGCAGCGCCTGGACCCGCCGCGCCGCCTGCGGGCAACGGCTTATGCCGTCTCTTGGCAATAATGAGCCTGTCTCCGCCCGAATTCATGAAACCCTCCAATCCCAATGCCACGCCCGAGGCCCGGGCCTTGCTCGAGTTCCTTTATGCTGTCAACGGGGAACACATTCTCGCCGGCCAGCATGATTTCATTTCAAGCGGGACCCGGTATAGCGAGGAAGTTTTCCGCATCACGGGACGGCGCCCGGCGGTTTGGGGATCGGACTTCAGCTTCGCGCTGGCCGGCTCCGATCCGGGAAACAAATACCACTGCGGGCCGCTTAACCTGTCAGACCCGGGCGGAGAGCCGGTCTTCACGAACCAAACCCCGGAAAAGATGCGGAGCCAGCTCGTGAAAAGAGCCATTGAAATGCACCGCCGGGGGCATATCATCACGCTGATGTGGCACGCTTGCTTCCCTTCGTATGGAGACGAGGGAGCTTATGAGGCGGTGTGGACCATGGGCAAACCGCCGCCTTCCCCGGAAACATGGGATGAATTGCTGACTCCCGGCAGCCGACTGAACACCCGGTGGAAGAAGCAACTGGACACAATCGCGAGCTGCCTCGCGCAACTAAGGGACGCGCGCGTTCCGGTCCTCTGGCGTCCCTACCACGAAATGAATGGCGTCTGGTTCTGGTGGGGCAACCGTAAAGGCCCGGAGGGCTTCAGCCGGTTATGGATTGCCCTGCGCGATTATTTCTCCGGACACCACCAATTGCACAACCTGCTCTGGGTTTGGAACGCCAACGCGCCCCGGGACCGGCCCGGAGACGAAGCTTATGATTACGCCGCTTATTATCCGAAAGGTGAATACGCGGACGTTCTGGCGGCGGACGTTTACCGCAACGACTACCGCCAGTCCCATCATGACCGGCTCGCCGAGCTGGCTGGAGGAAAACCCATCGCATTAGGAGAGGTGGGGCAAGTGCCTCTTCCGCAAATATTGCGCCGCCAGCGGAAGTGGACCTGGTTCATGCCCTGGGGGCATATCCTGATCCGGAGCAACAAAGAGGAAAGTATCCGCTACTTATATGACGACCGGCGCACACTGTCACTGGAAAACATCGCCAGAGACGCGCGGGGGCGGTACCGGATCATCCAAGCTTGATCCCGGTTTTAACAACTTTTCGATGCCAGGCGCGCGGCCGCCTTGCCGGCCTCGGTTTCGGATGCGGGAATGCCCGACATTGCTTCGGCGATATTCGCCAACGTTTCGCACTCGGCAACCGCCTTCTCAATGAGCAGCGGCTTTGGTTCGGGGCCGGCCAGACGGATAAAATTCCCGCGGTAAATCCGGGCCAGCACGTCATCCGGCAGAGACATTCCCCGGATGATGCCGTCTTCGGGCGGGCCAAGCAGGAAATCGGGATTCTCCGGAACACGGAAAGCGCCGCCGCTTTCCAGCCACCGGAAAAGGATGCCGGCGCGAACCCGGCCCTGGTCCACTGTCAATCCGCTGGCCAAATCCGTTCCGAACAGGATACGGTCCGCGCGCTTGATGAAAAATTCACGCCCTGCCTTGGAATCCCGCGAGATGTTGTAGAGCATTTCGATGCCCGGGGCGAGGTCAAAGCAGGCATTCGGATGCCGGTCCAGAAAACGGGCGGCGCGCGGCAAGTCGGCGGACAGAAAATAAAAGTGGGGCAAGACAACCTTCAAACGAGGATGCCGTTCCAGAACTTCCTCCACCTCCGTGTAAAGTTCTTCTTTTTGAATGTCACCGGAGCCATAGCCCCAATCGCGCTCTTTGGCCCAGCCGGGGATTTTTTCCGGATCCCAGAATTCCTCAGGATCGTTGACGTGCCAGAGAACGGGGAACCCAAGCTCCTCCACGCGCGCCCAGTAATCCGAATAATATGAACTGGTGGCGGGAATGTTCATCTTCCTTCTGGAAGCGGGCTTGCCTTCGATCATCTTGATGCCGTCGCAGCCCATCTCCATGAACCGGACCGCCTGCTCCGCCAGTCCGGGCGTTTTAATCCTGCCGCCGGACAATTCTTCGGCATGATTGAGCCCGGCAAAGACGAAGAACCGGCCCGGATGCCGGGCTTTCATATAGAGGGACTGGGCCAACCCGGCGCCTTTGCCGGGATCCTGGATTGAGACCAGGCTCATCTTTTCGATCCCCGCGCCCTTGAGGATGGCCAACATGGAGCCCTCGCCAGCGGCTGGCCCCATGTGCGCATGACAGTCAATGACACCCCGGACTTTCGAGGAGAGCTTAAACATTGTTGTCTGAAAACACCTTTAGCAAGCGGATCACGCCGGGCCAAGATCCGTCACGATACTGGCCAGCGCATCCGCGAAACGCCGCGGCCCGAACCGGGACGCCGCCTGGAGGCTTCTTTGGCCCATGGCGTCCAGCTCGCCGCCGGAAAGGCCCGCAGCCGAGCGCAGGGCGGCCGCCAAAGCTTCCGCGGATCCCCTGGCCGCGACAAAGCCGTTTTGGCTGCCGGCTAAATCGAAACGGTTGCCGACACCGTCGCTGACGATAAAACCGCAGCCGCAAAGCCCCGCCTCGTGCACAACCAGCGGCCAATGGTCCTCAAGGCTGGGCAGCACGAAAAACCGCGACTGGGCCATGGCTCGCGCAAGAACCGAGGGCTGGGCGAATTCGTGGCGCCGAATGCCTTTTATCCCTTCAAGTTGTGGAGCCAAAGGCCCTTCGCCGTAAAGATGCAGTTCCCAGCCGGGGTTTTCGGCGGCAAAGGTTTTCCAGGCTTGGATCAAAACGGGAATGCCTTTGCGCCTGATTAGCTGGCCGGCGAAAAGGAACTGTTGCGGCCGCTGGCTGAGCGGCGGGCCGGGCGTGTAAGTCTCCGGATCGCCTCCATACAAACCGGTGTAGATTCGGTTTTCCGGCATGCCGAAAAACCGGCAGAGCCGCTCGCCGGAAATGCCCGGCACCCACACGGCGTCAAAAAGCGGCCGGTAATTGAACCGGAAGTAAACCGCTCCCAGCCATTGACGCAGGTTCCCTTTCC
>CAZYUX010000137.1:0-7304 GCA_964650745.1 uncultured Puniceicoccaceae bacterium | reverse complement strand
CAATGGATGGGATTAACCTCAAAGTCCCGGCTGATGGCCCCGAAACGGCAAACGGAGAAGCAAGCGCCGCACTGGCGGCATTTTTCTTTATGGATGCGCGCCTTGTCCATGCCCTGGAAACCGCCGGTTTCAACGGTTTCGGGATGGAGCAGGAGGTGCAGGTTGGCGGCGTCCACGTCGCAGTCCGCAATCACTTTGTTTTGCATCAGCGCGGCCAGCGCGCCGGTGACCACCGTCTTGCCCGTCCCCCCTTTGCCGCTGATGACCAGAATTTGCTTCATGTTTTCTTTTTTAAACGCGCAAGTCTCTTCGCGCCCGCAATGACATATAAAACCGATTTGCCGGGGTCCCGGCACTCGGCAATTTTTCCATCCTCCAGCCCCATGAAGTATTCGGCGCGGACGCTAAAGTTTTCCGCGATCGCACCTTCGATTTCATTCAAGTTCGCATGCCTGATTTTATTCACGTAAGAATTCGGATCGCGGGATTTTTCCTTGAAAAATTCCGAGGCGGGATTGAGCAACATCACAATGAGTTTGCCGCCGGGGCGCAAAACGCGGGCCGTATTTTCCAGCGCCATTTTGTAGTCCTCGATAAATTGCAGGGAGGCCACGTAAATTGCCGCGTCAAAAGAGGACTCCGGGAAGGGCATGTCTTCGGCGCGCCCCGCCACTGTCCTGACGGTGTCCGGCGCCTGGTCCAGCGCTTCACGCGAGATGTCCAGGCCGGTGACGCGAAAACCGCGCCCGGTCAGCGCCCCTTCAATGACCGCCGGGCCGCATCCCACGCTGAGCACATTTCGGCTTCCCTCCAAAAGCGGGACAAGATATTCGGTCTCGGCCCGGAAAACCGCCTGCCATAACGCTGTCCGGCAAGAGCGCAGGTATTGTTCCATCTCGCAAGCGGGATTCACGGGCAGGAAGAAAAAATTTTTCCGCTTGCGGTGCGGCGGTTCCGCTCGCTGCCGGCGGTTGTATTGACTTTACCCTCGGCCGCCAGCCTTTCGAGGCGTTTGAGAGCGTCGTTGGCGGGAATGCCCAAACCTGCCGCGACACCGGCCGCGGCGCACGGCCTGCGGCGCAGCAGCGCCAGTATTTCCTCATCTTCGGCGGCGGAAAAACCGGCAGGCCCGCTTTCCGCGTTCTTTTCGCTGATGATGTCCACTTTTCCCGGAAAGTATTTTTTCAAAGCCCGCATGTTTTCCAGGGAAACCGGCAGCGCGGACGCATCGGCGGCTGGGCGTGTGACGGTGTTCAACTGGACGCGCGCCGGGCCAATTCGTTTGGCCAAGGCCGCGAGTTTCTGCGCCTCGGGCGGCATTCCGGTAATCCCAGCAAGCAGAAAAACCTCCAGCCAAACCTCTCCGCCAAAGCGTTTCGTGAAGCCGGTCAAACCGTCAGCCATCCGCGCGAAAGAGATGCCCCCGTGAGGGCGGTTGACGCGCTGGAAAAGGGCTTCGTCCGCCGCGTCCAGCGAGGGCAGGACAACATCCGCCCGCATTAAAGCTTCCGCCACCTCATCCATCCACAGAAGCGATCCGTTGGTGAAAACGGCCACCGGAATGTCCGTAAGGTCTTTTATCGAATCAATCAGCCGGCCGGCGCCGGAGTTCAGAGCGGGCTCACCCGACCCCGCGAGGCTGATGTAATCCGGCTTGCCTCCCGCGGCGAGTTTTCTTTTCAGCTCATGCAAAATATCAGCCGCCGGGACATATTCCTTCCGCTCCAGCGTCGTCTTCGCGGTCCGGCCCAACTGGCAGTAAAGGCAGTTGTAAGTGCAGGTCTTATACGGAACGAGATCAAGACCGAGAGACCGCCTCAAACGCTTCGATGGCACCGGCCCGTAGACGTGCCGAAATCCGCGCGCATCGCCTTTACACGTCGTCATGGCTCATCCGCAGTCCTGGAGTTTTTCCCACAGGCGCTCAAAGGCCGCGCAGTATTCCGGCAAGGCCTCGACGACGATCATGCCTTTGGCGTAGGCTTGGGCGATTTTTATGTCGAAAGGGATTTTCATCAACAGGTTTATTTGGCGCGCCGCGCAAAACTCAGTCACCGAGTTGTCTCCCATATCGGAGCGGTTGAGGACAACCCCGAAAGGCACGGCGAGCTTCTCCAGCATGTCAGCGGCCAGCGTCAAATCGTTCAGGCCGAAGGGCGTCGCCTCCGCCGCCAGAATGCAAAAGTCGCTGCCGCTGACCGCCTCCACCACCGGGCAGGAGGTTCCGGGCGGCGCGTCAATGATTACATTTCTGGCGGGCTCGGCTTTCTCCTTGACCGCCTTGATCAGCGGCGGAGAAACCGCTTCTCCCACATTCAACCGGCCTTGAGTGAAGGGAATGCCGCGGGCGTCACCGGTTTCGATTTCCCCAATCTCTCTGTCCGTTTCGGTAATGGCGTTCTTTGGGCAAACGAGCGCGCATCCGCCGCAGCCGTGACACAGTTGAGGATAGACCAACACTTCTTTTTCCAAAACCGCGATGGCGTTATAAGCGCAAAACTCCCGGCACTTGCCGCAGCCGTCGCAGCGGGCCTTGTCCACTTTCGGGACTTTAACATGCGCCTTCATCCTTTGCTCTATTTTGGGCTTGAGAAAGATGTGGGCGTTCGGCTCCTCGACATCGCAATCGAGGAACTGGACGTTCCTTCCCGTCAAGGCGAGGCTGACGGCGATGGTGGTCTTGCCTGTTCCGCCCTTGCCGCTGGCCACGGAGATAGTCATCTTGATCGGCGTTTGTTCAGGTTGTCAGCGGCCGCAGGGCGGCTGGGCGCACGGCTCGCTCCGGCCGCAGCAGGTTTTTCCGCCGGTGCGGCGGGCGGGCCGGGTTGAATTCGTTCCATAATCCGTGGCGTAAAATCCCGCGCCTTTGAAAATGATGCCGGCGCCGGTTCCGAACAGCCGGCGCGCCGCCTGCCCGCAATCCGGGCATGTTCTTACCGGCTCGTCGCTCATCTTCTGAAATTTATCGAAACGCTTGCCGCAGGAGGCGCATTCGTATTCGTAGGTGGGCATGTTATTTTCCTTTCGCCGCGCCGTTTTGAATCACCGGTTTCCTTGTTTTCCGCTGCCCGGCATCGCATTTGCCCCCATGCCAAATTTAGACTCCACCGTGGAAGCCCCCATGGCGTTTAACTCGCCCTTTTTATATTTATCAACCATCTCTTCGATGTTCCCGGACGCGCCGGTAATCAGTTCGATGCCTGTCTTTTTCAGGGCCTCGAAGGCGTTCGGGCCGAGGTTGCCGGTGATGAGGGCGGACACGTTTTTGCCCGCGATGAGCTGCGCCGACTGCACGCCCGCCCCGCCCATCGCGGAGACGTTCGGATTTTCGATGGCCTCGAATTCCATCGTTTCCGTTTCAATGATAACGAAATAACGGCACCGCCCGAAGCGCAAGTCCACCTTGGCGCCCAAAGTGTTGCCGTGCGAGGTTACACATATCTTCATCTTCCCGTTCCTTTCCGTGTTGTATTTGTGTGTTGATTTAGACCCAACTGTGGCTTTTCCAAGCGGCTTCAGCCGCCTTGCCTGCCGCGGCCCCGGCCCATGCCCCTTCCCTGGCCGCCGCCCATGCCGGATTTCGCCCCTGTGGTTGCGGCGGCGGCGGGCTTGAGCTGCCCGCTCTTGTATTGTTCCACGGCATCCTTGACGCTGCCGGACGCCCCGGTCATCACTTCGATTCCCGCCGCATTCAAAGTATGGAAAGCGTTGGGGCCGGCGTTGCCGGTAATCACCGTTTTGACGCTCTGGTTCGCCACTAATTGCGCCGACTGCACGCCCGCCCCGCCCATCGCGGAGACGTTCGGATTTTCGATGGCCTCGAATTCCATCGTTTCCGTGTCAACAATGATAAAGAAACCGCACCTTCCGAAACGCGGATCGAGCGGAGCGTCCAGGTTGTCTCCCGTTGAAGTGACGCAGATTTTCATCTTAATTTTCCTTTTGTTGATGATGGCACGAGGAATCTTCCGGCTCGCCCGTTTTACCGGCGCCCGGCCGGCACATGCTTTCACCGCCCCGCAGTTCGCCCCGTTCGATTTGGCCGATTATATCTTCGATGGGGCCGCTGACGCCGGTGATGAGAAGGATGCCCTTTTCCTCGAACAACAGGATGGCCCGGCGCCCCGCTCCGCCCGCCACGACGCATTCCACCCCCAAATCCCGCAGAAATCCGGGCAAAAAGCCCGGCTCGTGCCCCGGGTTGTCTATCACTTGACGGTTGAGCGTCTTCCCGCCGGATACCTCCACAATGGTAAAGGCGGCACAGCGTCCGAAGTGCGCGGAGACGGCTTCGGCGTCGGTTGAAATAGCATATTTCATATTTTCCTTTCTTTGTTGGGAGAATTGGTTTTGGAATTATAGCACGTATTTGAAGGCTTAATTTGTTATCCCCTTGTCAGGAAGGTAATGACCGAAGTCAGGCCTTCTTCCGGGCTGCTGATGATGGCATTGAGCGCGGCTTGATCCGCTCGTGAAAATCCTTCGCAACTTTCTGGAGGCCATTGTTTCGCCGGAGTTTCCGGTTCACGAAAGCGGGCATGTGCCGGTCGGGCAACTCGAAGCCGCCGATGAAGAGGAATCGTTCATGTTAACCCCAAAAGTGGAGAAGATTTTCTCCGTGTTTTTGGAGTGGCATTTTTCACACGCGCGCGGCTTTCGGGTGCCGGGTTTTTCCAAAAACGCTGTCACGTGGCCGCATTTCTTGCATTGATACTCAAAGATAGGCATGGTTCGTTTCTCGATTTATATTTGTCAGGAACCGGCGGACAGAGACCGGAAAGGCAAATCCGGTCTCTGTTTTCCGGTGTCTGAACTCGGTTTGCTGTAAGTGCTTATGTTTATTCTTTTTTCTTGGGCATGGACTCGAGCTCCTGGATGCGGGAATTGATCGAAGCTATCTCATCCTGCATTGCCTTGGCCTGTTCCTTGAGCACCTGCGCTTCCGCCTTTGGAGTAAGGTTGGGCGCGCAGGGGACGCCAGCACCCAAGGCTGGATAGTTCCCGGCGGCTCTCTGCCATCCGGTCAGTCCGGCGGCGTGGAACCAGTTTCTCCATCCACGGCCTCCGCCCCGGCCGAAGCCGCCGCCCCGCCCGAAGAAACCTCTTCCCCCGGCGGGATTCATGTAGCCGGGCATGCCGTAACCGGCGCAGTAGCCGGCGGCCCGTCCTGTCATCGGCCCCATTCCCATGGGTCCTGTTCCGTTTCCTAATGGCATTTCATACCTCCTTTTTTGATGATTATTGACAGTTGCCGCACAAGCCGAAGAAGGTGACTTGGCGGTTGGTGATTTTAAATTGATGTTTTCCGGACAGGCGTTCTCCAATTTGATCCAGCGCATCTTTGCTTTCGGTTCCGGCCTGGGTGCAGTCAATTATGGCGCCGCAAACCGAGCACACCAAGTGGCAATGGCCGGCTTGGTCTTTCGGCTCGTTAATCAGCTCGAAACGCGCCCGCCCGTCGCCGAATGTCAGTTTTTGAGCGAATCCCATTTGGGCTAAAAGCTCGAGGGTCCGGTAAACCGTCGTCAATCCGATGGCGGGGTATTTTTTATGCGCTTGCATGTAAATATCCTCCGCGCTCAAGTGCCCCTTGGCGGAAGCCAGGACGCTGATGATCTCCCGCCGGGGCAGAGTGATCCTGAACCCCCCGCCGCGCAAAGCCCCGCGCCATCCGCGCGGCCCGCATCCCCTGCCATGTCCGTGTCCTCTCGGCATCTCAAAAACAGTTATTGAAAATGATTTTCATTACCATAAGGTGCCCGCAAAACCCCCTTTGTCAAGCCCGGAAGGGAATTTTTTTGGAAGGGGTGTTATGAGAATGCTGTAAAGAAGTTTTGAGGGACCGGTTTCATCTTTATATGGCAAACCGGATAAGGATCCGTCAGGACAGACGGCTCTTTTTAAAATACAAGAAGAACATAAAACACGGCAATTGTATCCAGAGGACGCAGGAAAGCTGGACTGTTGATGTGTAACGGTCATAGCGGTTGCGATATCAGCAGAGATTTGAAAGCTCATGCCGATATTGTCCTTTAACAATTCGGAAAATTCCCCATTTTGCCGGATATGAGCGAAAAACCGTTGAATCTGATTGTTTTGACCAGTGACGAGATGCGGGGGGACTGCGCGGGCTTCATGGGCAATCCCGATGTCCAGACGCCCAACTTGGACCGCTTCGCCGGTGGCGCCGTCGTTCTGGAAAAGCATTTCACCGTCCACGGCAAGTGCGTCCCCTCGCGCATTGCCATGATGACCGGGCGTTACCCGCACACCGACGGCATCCGCACCGTCAACGAAACCAACCTGCTGCCGCCGGGCGCGCCCAACCTGCTGCTGGCGCTGAAAAACCGGGGCTACGAGACCGCCTATTTCGGGCATAACCACGTCTTCGAGGATTTCTGGGGAACAAACGAAAAAAGCTCCGGCATCGTGGATTACCACTCTTACACCAACGAGTGCTTCCGGCCTTTGCTGGATAAAAAATGGCCGGTCCGGCAACCGGACTCCAACAGCCTGCCCACCCGTTACAGTGACGAGACGATTAACCTGGAAGTCGAACGGATGACCGAGCCGCTGGCCGGTTTCTGCGACGACAACCGCGCCGAACAAGCCATCCATTTTTTAAAAACCATCCGGGATAAATCGCGGCCTTTCTACCTGCATCTGAATTTCGGCAAGCCCCATCCCGCCTACAAGATCGAGGAGCCTTACTTCTCGATGTATGACCGGGATAAAATCAAGCCGTTCGAGTTTGGACTGCCGGAAAACGCCCCCCTGCACTTGGTCAAGCAGCGCGAAATCCGCTCCGGTCCAGCCGCGGCGGAGGCGGACTTCCGGCAATTGCAGGCGGTTTATTACGCCATGATTACGAAGATGGACTTGCTCTTCGGGCGCGTCATGGCGGCCATCGAGGCGGAGGGCCTGCTGGAAAACAGTGTCATTCTCTTCTGGGTGGACCACGGGGACTTCGCCGGGCAATACGGCTTGCCGGAAAAGTGGGACACCGCCATGCAGGACTGCATCCTCCACGTGCCGCAAATCATTTACGCTCCCGGCCTGCCGCGTGGGAAACGGATGGACAGCCTGACCGAGCACACGGACATCGCGCCGACGGCGCTGGAATTGCTCGGCGTCAAGCCGGAACCACAGTGGGTCATCCACGGCGAGTCGCTCCTGCCCATCATCCGGGGGGAGAAGCGCAAAGAGGTTGTCTTCGCCGATGGCGGGCACGAGGAAGCCATGCGCCGCCGCTTCAACCGGCCCATCCGCCAAAAAGACAAAAAAGGCCGCGACGCCCCCTCGAC
>CAZYUX010000136.1:0-7322 GCA_964650745.1 uncultured Puniceicoccaceae bacterium | reverse complement strand
TCCGATCTTGGAAAATGAGGGAGATGCTGCGGACGGATTATCACGCTTCCAGAGGCCAGTGGCGGGAAACGCTGGCGGCCGCGCGCCGCGCCGGCGAAAACACCATCTTCAACAAACTCCTAATTGCCTTCCACGCCAACCGCGCGCTTTTCCACCAGGGCCGCCTCCTTGACGAAATGTTCACGATGCCGCAAGAATTCGGGACGCGGGGGCTGGTCTTGCCAAAAGGGGTGACATTCACCTTTCAAATGCCCAAGAGCGATTTCTATTACGAGCTGGGTTTGATGAACAAGGCCCAGCACTGGGCTCACGAGGCTTTGACCATGTGGGGGGAAACTCCCCGCGCGCTGCGGCGGCTGGCCCGCGTCAACATCTTGAACGGTGAGATCAGGGCGGCGGAAAAATTCCTCGCCGTCCTGGAGCAAGCGCCTTTCCACGGACGTGAAGCCCGGAGATGCCGCCGCCAGCTCAGGGAGGGAACAATCTTTGAACACGATCCCGAACTGCGGCGTCTGCGCGCCATGATGATCCATCAGGATTTCGAAATCCGCTTTTACGAGGAACTGTATTGCCTGGAACGAATGACCGGCCTGAACCCCGGAAACAAAATGGCTTATGAATACCTGATGGCTTATTACTTGCTGGCGGGGGAACTGGGGAAGTTTGTCAAAAAAGTCGAGCGTCTGAAAAATTTCGATTTCAAAACCATTCCTCGCCATATGGAAGAAGCCCTCCTTCTTTACACAGCCAACGCGGGGCCGGCTGATTTCGATTTCGGCGGGCTGAAAGTCAGCGAAGAAACGCGGCGGCGCTTTGCCGGGCTTTATGAGACGATTCAGCGCCACGGCGGCAGCCACGCCGCCGCCCGCAAGGAGCTGGAGCAAACCCATCAGGGCACCTATTGGTTCTACATGATTTACAATAACCCTTTCAAACAACCGGCCATC
This sequence comes from uncultured Puniceicoccaceae bacterium, assembly GCA_964650745.1. Taxonomy (GTDB): domain Bacteria; phylum Verrucomicrobiota; class Verrucomicrobiia; order Opitutales; family CAZYUX01; genus CAZYUX01. The sequence continues at coordinate 6,375 of CAZYUX010000136.1, read as the reverse complement.
GAACTCCGGGAAACATGAAGATGAAAAATGGCGGGAGCGTTGCCTTGATGGCGGCGGGTTGCGTTGTTCTGGTCCTGGCGGCCGGGATTTGGCTGATTCGTTCCGGGCCGCCGGACCTTTCCGGAGCCGCCGCCGCGGGCCGCAAACCGGAAATTTATCCCGATTACCGCGGCATCGTCATCCCGCCCAACATTGCGCCTTTGAATTTTTCCATCCGCGAGCCGGGGCGGCGGTTTCACGCGCGCTTCGGAAACGGGAAGGCGGATGGCGCGGGCTTCGCCGTCCGGGGCAAGTCTTCCTCCATCGTCATCCCCCCCGGAAAATGGAAACGGCTTCTGGATGAATGCCGGGGGCGGAAGCTTCGCGTCGAAATTTGCGTTCAAGGAAATGACGGCGGCTGGCGGCGTTTTCTTCCTTTCGAACAAAAAGTGGCGCGGGAGGAAATGGACCCCTACATGGCTTACCGCAAAATGGGCCCCCTGTATGCCTTCTGGCGGGATTTGGCCATATGCCAGCGCGACATCGGAAGTTATGACGAATCCGTCATCGCGCACAACCGCACACTGGTTAAAAAAAGCCGCGCCTGTCTGAATTGCCATGCCTTCTGCAACAACCAGCCCGATAAAATGCTCCTGCACCTGCGCGGCGGCCCCGGCACCTGCATGCTGCTGGCCCGCGACGGCAAAGTGGCCAGGGTTGACACCAAAACCGGTTACGGCGCCGGCTCTTACCGCGACTGGCATCCCGGCGGCAAGCTCGTGGCGCTGGCTTGCATCAAAGTCACCCAGTTCTTCCACGCCAAAGGGGAAAACCGCGACGTTTTCGACTACGCCTCCGACATCGTCCTCTACGACACCGAAACCAACACCGTCACCACTTGCGAAAAAATCGCATCAGCCAAGCGCCTGGAAACCTATCCGGCCTGGAGCCCCTGCGGGCGCTGGCTCTACTTTTGCTGTTTGTTTAAGAAAGAAACCCCGGCCTGGAGTTTCAAGGAAATCCGGGAAAGCCAATACGACCTGATGCGGATCTCCTTCGACCCCGAAACGGGGCGCTGGGGCGAAGTGGAGACGGTTCTCTCGTCCGCCGAAACGGGCTTGTCCATCGCCCATCCGGCCGTGTCGCCAGACGGGCGCCACCTGCTCTTTTGCATGTGCGAATACGGCAACTTCACCACCTACCGGCCCGGCAGCGACCTCTATTTGCTGGATTTGAACACCCGCCAATACCGCCGTCTGGACGAAATCAACAGTCCCCGGTCGGACAGTTACCATTGCTGGTCGAGCAATGGCCGGTGGATCGTGTTCGCCAGCAAACGCGAGGATGGGCTGCTGGCAAAACCCTATTTCAGTTATTTCAACGGCGAAGACAAATTTGCCAAACCGTTCGTCCTGCCACAGGAAAACCCGGAAATGTATCATTCATACCTGAAGACTTTCAACGTTCCCGTCTTCATGACAGGCCCCGTTCCCTATTCCCCCCGCCAGTTCACGGATGCCGCCTTCGGCCGGGGCGAAGTGCGCGAAGCCCGGCTCGACCCCGCCGCCCCGCCCGACAACATCCTCGAAACCGCACCCGCCCCCTGGACTCCCGCGGCAAAATAAAACAAACCATCCGGAAGCCGCTCCTCCAGCAGATCCCGGAAACCCTCGAAATCAACGGCTCCGGCCAGCCCCCGCGCGCGCTGTTCGTATGCAAACAAACCGGTTTGGCGGTTTTTCGTTTGGCGTTGCATACGCCTAATCTACCACACGTTACGCATCAAGCGGGAAAAAGTTGAGGCTTTTGGATGCGGCCGGCAGTGCGGTGCGCCGCCTGATGAATGTCAAAACTGTCATTTCCGGGATAATATTAACTAATGACGATCTTGAGCGTGTTTCCAGCCTTGATTTTCAGCTTCTTTGTGAATACGGCGGCGGCGGCGCCCCGGCATCCGCCGATGACGGCCGGGCAGGGCTGCCCGGCAAGCGCGGCCTTGATTTTGCGCGGTGTCAGAGAGGCGCCTAATGTTAATTTTTTTAGAGCCATTTCCCCGCGGCGCAATTCCAGCTCGAAACAGGTTCGCTTCAGGTTCGCCTCGAATTTCATCCACCCCGCCGCTGCCGCGGTCATGAATAACCCCTCGTATTTCTTGCCGCGGGCGATGGGCTTGACGGTCAGCTCGCCGCGCAGCATGTCCGCGTCCAGCCTCAAGCGGGCGGGATAAGCCGCCCAAACCGAAAGGGGCCGCGCGTAGTGGTTGTTGCATTCGGCGTGGTCGAAGCGCATCCCTTCTCGCATGTGGCGGTTGAAGACCATATCCATGATGCGGTCGCCCTCGTCAGCCATTCCCACTGTGTAGAGCTGGGCGGCGAAGAAATGCTCGGTGCCGCTCCAGGGTGTCTGCCACTGCATGAACGGCCACTCGTCGGGAAAACGCTCATCGGCATACGTGCCGTTGACCAGGGACTGGTTTTCCGGCTGGACGTTTTTCTCCAGGACGAGCCAGAATTGCTTGCGCGCGCGAATGGGGTCGAGAAAAGCGCCCAGGCCCATGATGGCGGCGGTGCCGTTGCCGTTGAGGGCGTCCGTCATCACTCCGGTGTCTTTCACCTCGATGCAGGCTTCGGGGTCCGCGCACTCGCAGGAGGGCTTTTGGGGATCGAGGTGGCCCTCTTCGCCGCGCTCGTCCTGGCCTTTTTCCGTTTTCTTTGGCTGACGGCGGTAGTATAGCAGATACTGCTTCCCGTTCCAAAGCAGTTTTTCAAACGACGTTCTGCCGCGTTTGAACAATTCGTTCATCCGCCGGGCTGTCTCTTTTTCATTCAAAAAGAGGGCCATATCCTCCATGGCCCGGAGGGCCGCCAGGTAAAGCCCCGCCATGTAGGTCACGACGCCCTTCATGCGCCAGTGGTCGTAAGTGATGCCGCCCTCGATGTAGGGCAGGCCCACTTCGTAGAAATCCATGCCGATGATCAATTCCATGGCCCGTTTGGCCGCCGGCCAGCAGCGTTTGAGGAGGGCGGCGTTGCCGGACCATTTGCAGTCGCGGTAAACCTGCAACACGTATTGGCAGCAGCAGTCCCAGCGGTTGTAGCCCTCCACCGTGTTTTCATCCACCAGGATCTCCTCAACGGTGCCCGGCAGGCCGTGGTGGATTTTACCGAGTTTGGGATGGGCCAGCGAGGTTTGCATGTCCAGCACCGTCTCGCGCAGCCGGGGAAAGAACGTGGACAGCGTGTAAGACGAGTAATGGTCCACGTCCATGGTGTTGAAGGCGCAGCAGCCGTGGCCTTCCTGCAAGCCAAAACGCCCGTTTTTTATGAAGTGAGTGGATTTCGTGAGCGTATTGAGCTGGTCCAGGAGCGAAAGTTTCAAACTTTCCGGCATCGTGGAGCGCATCATCATATCCGGGAGCAGTTTCGATTCTTCCAGCAGCTTTTTCCGGTTTTTAATCATGTAAGCGGCGGCCGCGGCGGAATCCCCGAACCAGTTGGCGTACATATGGCCCGCATAAGTGCCGCGGATGGAGCGGTGGTGAGGATAAAACCAGGCCAGCCCAAGGTTGAACTCCGCCGTTTTCCCCGCTCCCACTTTCTCCTTCACACACAGCCAGCCTTTGTTCGGGCAGTCCGGCGCCGGGTTGTCCGCGAGTTCCTCGTGCCGGAGACGGGGCGGGTAGATGGGGCCTTTTAAATCGCCCGTTTTGTGGACGGGCCAGATCAGATTCTGCATGTAAGGATTGGCGGCAACGGATGTCACTTCCTGCCGGCCGTTGGGCAGCGCCCACATGGACAGGCAGCCGCTGGTGTCATGTTCCGGTTCGGCCAGGCTGCCGCGCATCCGCACGAGAGACGCCTTGGCCAGCCTTTTCTTTTCGTGCGCCTGCTTTTGCCGGGCCGCCGCGTAACCGCCGAAATTTCGCTGCTGCCATACCAGTGACGCTTCGGCTGGCTTCTTCCCTTTGTTGACCAGCGTGAAATCCAGGAAAAAACCCGGCAGGCTGGAGTTTTTCACATCGTATGAAATAAACGGCGACCATGCCCGCAAGCTCAATTCAACGGGGAACTCCTCATCCACATACCGCAGGTAAACAAACGGATATTCAGCCCGGTATTCGATTGCCGGGAAAGATTTGATGAAAAAATACTTGTGGTGCCGGAAGAAATGGGAACGCGTCGAGACCATGTCGCCGCAGCCGGTGAAGAGCCAGCGGTAGAGCGGCCGGCGGCCCTTTTCATGAATGCGCAGGAAGAAATCCGTGTCCCCCGGCACCGTTTGAATTGGCGGCATCGAGTGGCGCGGCCCGCCTCGTTTGGGATTCGCGGTGACGTGAGTCGCCCAGGGCCGGTTATTGCATATATTCCAGTGGTGGAAGCGCCCGTCGGGCCACAATTCGACACCTCCCGTGCCCATTCCCCCCAGCGCCGCCCCGCTCCTCGGCGGGCCCTCCTGGCGGATGATTCCGGGATCCGTTTTTTTCCCCTTCATGTTTGCGCCACAAAATGGAACACAGCCAGGTTTGTCTAATCTTTTTTGATTATAAATGAATCAGCAAAGCATCATGAATCATAATAACGATCATCAGGGCAGACGCGTCCGCCGGCGGATAACGGCCGCGGCTTGAAACCGGCCTTTCAAGAGCGCCGCCGGTGTTCCCCGGATTATTTGTGCTGGCGTTTTCCGGCAGGGAACGTTAAGCCCGGGCGGTTTTCCGGATGAAAATCCTGCAAACCAACTTTCACCAGAACTGGGGCGGGCAGGCCACCCACGTTTTTCTGCTTTCCAAAGGTTTGCCCCGGCGCGGCCATCAGGTGACGGTGGGGGCGCCGGAAGGTTCCGTGTTATATGAGCGGGCGCGGCAAGCCGGCCTGGAAGTGTTGCCGGGACTGTGGTTCGCCCGGGGCTGCAGTCCGTTCTCCCGCGCCCGGGACGCCTGGACCCTCCGCGAAGCATTGCGCAAGGAACATTTTGATTTTATCCACACCCACGGCTCGCAGGACACTTGGTCCGGCGCTCTGGCGGCAAAGAAAACGGGGTTGAATATCCCTGTCGTCTTCACCCGCCACAACACGTTTCCCATCCGCGCTCATGCCATAAACCGCTGGCTTTACCGCGCGCTGATTGACCGCGTCATCATCGTCTCCGAAAGCGTCGCGGAACAATACCGGCCTTTAATCCAAAAAGGAGTGGTGAAGCGGGAGGAACTGGTGACGATCCCCACCCCCCTGCAGCGGGACCGGTTCCATGCGGGCGTATCCGGGGAGCGCGTGCGCCGCGAGCTGGGCATCGCGGAAGAAACTCCGGTCATCGGCTTGGCGGCGCGGCTGGCGCCGGAAAAGGGCCACCATCTGCTCCTTGATGCGGCGGCGCGACTGAAGGAAAATCACCCCCAGGTGAAAATCCTCTTCGCCGGGCGCGGAAGAGAGGAAGCAAACTTGCGCGCGCAATCCCGCCGGTTAGGTTTGGAGAAATCGGTTTTCTTCCTCGGATTCCGGGAAGACGCGCCGGAGGTTGCCGCCGCGTTCGACATCGCCGTCCTGCCCGCCATCGGCTGCGACGCTTCTTCCAACGTCGTCAAGGAGGCTATGGCCTTGGGCAAACCCGTCGTGGCCACGGAAGTCGGCGGCATCCGCGAGATGGTTATCCCGGAATCCACGGGCCTGCTGGTCCCGCCCGGCGACGTCTCCGCGCTGGACGGCGCGCTTGGACGGCTGCTGGCGGACCGCGCCTGGGCCAGACGCCTCGGCCAAGCCGGCCAGAAACGGATCGCCGCGCTTTTCACCGAAGAAGTTTTCATTGACCGCCACGAAAAGCTGTTCGGTGAAGTCCTTTCCGCCAGGCCGCAGGCACGAAGTTTTTAAAACGGCCGTCCTGCCTTTATTCTCCGCATCCGCGGATCAAATATTTTATTGCAAAAACCGCGTTCATGCCGTTTACCGCTCCTTCCCGCAGCCATGAAGCATTAATCAACCAATTTATGAGCCAAAGTTACAAAATCGCGGTTCTGCCCGGTGACGGCACCGGGCCGGAAGTAACCGCCGAGGCCGTGAAAGTCATCCGGGCCGCGGCAGGCAGGTTCGGATTCAGACTCGACTTGCAGGAATACGATTTCGGCGGCGAACGCTACCTCAAGACCGGCGAAGTCCTCCCCGACAGCGCGGTGGAGGAGCTGCGCGGCTTCGACGGCATTTTGCTGGGCGCTATCGGCCACCCCGACGTCAAGCCGGGCATTCTCGAAAAAGGCATCCTGCTGCGTTTGCGCTTCGAGCTGGACCAATACATCAACCTGCGCCCGGTCAAGCTCTACCCTGGCGTCCCCTGCCCCTTGAAAGACAAGGGGCCGGAAGACATTGATTTCGTGGTGGTGCGCGAGAACGTCGGCGACCTCTACAC
>CAZYUX010000135.1:0-7401 GCA_964650745.1 uncultured Puniceicoccaceae bacterium | reverse complement strand
AAGTTTCTTATCGAATATCAGGTGGACGAGACCGAAGACATCAGCCAAGACCATCCCTACTACGGAGGAATAGGCTACGGGGGCGATTCCCGGCCCGACTTGTCGAATACCCACCTGGCCCTCGAAGCCATCAAAGCCGCCGAAGATTACGAAAAGCGTTTTGGATTCATCCCCAAAGATCCGAAACACATTGACAAAGACATCAAGGAATACGGGCTGCACTGGCAAAAGGCTCTCGTCTTCCTGGCCCGATGCCAGAACCTCAAATCAGTCAATGAAATGCCCTATGCCACCGATGACGGCGGTTTCATCTACGAGACAGGAACCTACAAAGAAGAGCGCAGCCACTCCTACGGCTCGATGACTTACGCCGGAGTTAAAAGCCTGGTTTACGCCCAAGTCAGCAAGGAGGACGCCCGGGTGAAAAAGGCCGCCGAATGGCTCGGCGAAAATTACACGTGGGAAGAAAATCCAGGCTTCGGCACAACTTCTCTTTATTATTATTACATGACGGCGGCAAAGTGTCTGAACGCCCTGGGGGATGACATGATAAAGGACGCGGCGGGCCAGCCGCGCCCGTGGCGGACCGACTTATTGAAAAAGCTCATCTCCCTGCAAAAGGAAGACGGTTATTGGGAGAACCCGGACGGGCGCTACTGGGAAAACGTCAAAACCCTGACAACCGCTTACTCGGTCATCGCCATGAAAAACGCCCTCCAAGGCCTCGGCCCGGAAGCGGAGCGGCCTTCCGGAGATTCCAAGACAGTCCGCGGTAAAAATCAGTAAAGCAGGGAGACGGAGGCGCCGAAGGTTCGGGGTTCGCCCGGCGATCCGGCGTTCAGGTTGGGGATGATGCTGGTGTAGTAAGTTTCGTCCGCGAGGTTTTTGCCCCACACTGAAAAAGCCCACAGCCCGCCTTGCCAGCCGATTTGGGCGTTAAAGAGGCCGTAAGCGCTTTGGCGGAAAGCGGGGGAGTTGGCCTCGTCGAAATATTTGTCCCCAAAAGCAAGGTATTCGAGCCGGCCCGTCCAGCCTTTGGAATGAGCGTATTGGACGGTGGCGGCGGCAGTGAATTCGGGTGTGTAGGGAACATTCCGGCCCTCCAGAGCAACACCGGCGGGCGGACTCGTGTAGTCCTCGAAGGTGGCATCGCACCAGCCAAACCGCAAGCCCAGGTCCAGGCCTTCAGCGGGCCGGATTTCACCGGCAATTTCAACCCCCCGGCTGACCGCTCGCGGAGCATTGAGCACAACGTAGTTGGCCATGTCATAGGAGCGCTCCACTTGGTAATCGTCTATATCGTAGTAATACGCCGCTCCCCGCAAAAGAATCCGCCCGTCAGAAGAAAGGTACCGCAATCCGGCCTCGGATGCCCAGAACTTCTCCTCGTCAAAATGGGCCAGATCCGGATCACTGGCATAAGCGGAAAAGCCGCCCGGTTTGTAGCCGCAGGCGGTTTTGGCGTAGAGGTTCAACGTATCCGTCACGGTCCAGGCCAAACCGAAGTCGGGGGCGAAATTGCTGAAAGAATCCTTCTGCTCGATCTTGGCCGCAAAGGGTTTCACGCGGCGGACGGATTTTTCCGTTTCCTCGAAACGGAACCCGGCGTGCAGGACTCCCTTTTCGGCGAACACGGTTGAAAACAGACCGAACAACGCCCAAGTGTCCTCATCCAGGTCGAAATGGGTCCGGTCGGCAAAACCGCCGAAATTGCGCGCGGTCATGCCGGGAGAATTGGCGGTTTCCCAATAAACTCCGACGCGCCAGCGCGTTTGCTCGCGGTGCCGGAAAGGCGATTCCACATGCAGTTCCTGAAGCCACCGCTCCTGGGATTGCTCGACGGTGGAAACAAACGCGTTCACTGGAGAGAAATCCAAATCCGCCGTATAAGGATCCACCCGCCAAAAGGTGCGGGCGCCAAGATAGGTGAACCGGAGGCTTTCGCAGTTGCGGGAGAGGCGGATATGCTGCCCTTCGCGGTGGATTTCGCTTTCCCCGCGCAATCCGGCGCTCGTCTCGAAGGGATCGCCCGCCAGCGAAGTCAGGCGCTGGGCGCCGTCCTGATACTCTGTCCGGCTCACGCCGGCGCGGGCGTCCCATGCGCTGTCCGGCGTCCAGCGCAGGTTCACGCGCCCGCCCAGAGAGCGGCGGCTGTCCCATGGCCCGTCCGAAACGTTGTTTTCGATAAAACCGTCATCTCCGGCATAGCGTCCCGCCAGCCCCAGGAAAAGCTGGTCCTGAACCAGAGGAATGCCCGCCGCCAGGCGCAGGCTGCGGGCGTCATAAGTGCCGTAAGCGGCGCGGGTTTCGAGGCGGGGCCGGCTGTCCGGCGCCCGCGTGCGGATCTCCAGCACGCCGCCGGGGCAATTGCGGCCGAAGAGCGCGCCCTGAGGACCACTCCTCATCACCGTCGATTCCAAGTCATACAAGTCAAGGGCCGTGGTGTAGGCATCCCCCATTGGAACACCATCCACGATGACCGGGACAGCGGAAGGGCCGAAGTAAGGGGTGTTGCCCACTCCCCGCAAAGTGTAAATGGAACCGTAGGAACGGACCGGCCCCTCGCTCACTTCCCAATTAGGGCTTCTGCCGCGCAAATCCGGCACGCTGGCGGCGCCGGTCCGGGACAGCGCCTCCCGGTTCAGCACGCCCGTGCCGGCGGAAAGCGGCGGCCAAAGCCCCAAATCCGCGCCCTCAACGGTGAACACGGGCAGTTTAACCGGCTCATCAGCGTCCGCAACCGGCGCCGGACCGGCCCGCGCCATTGAAACCGCCAGGCTCAAAGCCGCGGCGGCCAGCAGGAACCGGTAACGCGCCTGGTTCTTTAGTGAATCTGAATCTTGGAAATGAACGGTATTCATCATGATTGTCATTTGCTTTCTTCAAAAAACGGTTCGCGGAAAGTTGCTGAAAGGGACTGCCAAAGACAAGGAAAAAGTTTTCCGCTGAAGGGCATGGAAACCCATCCGCAAGCCTTCCGCGGGGCCGCCGCGCCGCCATCCTATTTCATTGCGGCAGACTCAACATTCTCCCACAATCATCCGCGAAAAAACACGCATGAACACTATGTCAACGCCCAGAGAGATTGGCTTCCGGATGCCGGGGGAATGGGAGGAACAGGAGGCGGTGTGGCTGTCCTGGCCGCTGAATTCAAGCGCCTGGCCGGGGACGATGGCGGAAGCTCAAAAAACGTTCGCGGAGATCGCCGCCGCGATCAGCCGGTTTGAAAAGGTTTGCTTAAACTGCATCGAAAAAGCCCAGCCGGAAACCCGGCGCCTTCTCGAAGAAACCGGTGCTGTCATTGACCGGGTAATCTTTTACAATCATCCTACTGACGACGCCTGGTGCCGCGACCACGGGCCAGTTTTTATAAAAAAAGACCAGACAGGCGAAATGGCTATTGTTGACTGGCGCTATAATGGATGGGGCGGCCGGTTCCCGCCGTGGGATCAGGATGACGCCGTGCCGCACAGAATCGCGGAGGCGCTGGGCTTGCGCCGGTTCGCGCCGCCGCTGGTCTGCGAAGGCGGAGCCATCGAATCCAACGGCCGGGAACTGCTCCTGACCACCGAATCCGTCCTGCTCAATCCCAACCGCAATCCGGAACTGTCCCGTCCCGAAGTGGAATCCATTCTGCGCGATTTCCTGGGCGCGGATGCAATCGCCTGGCTGCCGGCGGGATTGGAAGGCGATGATACCGGCGGGCACATTGACAACCTGGCCCGCTTTTTCAAACCGGACGGAATCGTCGCGGTTATAGAAAGAGAATCGAAGCGCCCCAACTACCGCGTTCTGAATGAAAACCGGGAACGCTTGGAAACCCTGCGCACACCCTCTGGCGGACATTTCGACCTGGCTTTTCTCGGCCAGCCGGAGCCGGTCTGGACAGAAGAAGCGGGCGTCAAACGGCTTCTCACGGCCAGTTACGCCAACTTCGCCATCCTCAACGGCGCGGTCATCGTTCCCGCCTTTGGCCAAACGCGCAACGACGCCCAAGCCGCCGGTTTGCTGGGAGAGCTTTTTCCCGGCCGGGAAATCATCTCCATAAACTGCCTGGACCTGCTGCGAGAAGGCGGCGCCCTGCACTGTATCACCCGGCAGCAGCCAACGGCATCGAACGAAAAAATCCGCTAATAGACCGGCTCTCCTAATGAGTGACTGACGGCGTTACGCAAATTGCCCGCGCCTTCTCCCAATTTCAAGGGTTCTTCCGTGACTGGCCCGTGATAGGCTTCCTTGCCGTTCCAGAGAATGACGATGTCGCCTTCGAGTCCCAAACCTTTCTTGCCAGGGGAAACACTGAAACCTGCCGTTCCTTCGAAAGTGATTTCCACGGTTTGCCCGGCGGTTTTGACGGAGAATCTTGGCTGGGGGTATTCCGCGTCATGGTATCGGGCGTAAACACCGTTTCGCCCCGGATGCATTTCGGTATCGCAAACGTAATTGAAGGCCTTGCGGTCGTCTTTCCGGCGGTGTTGCATCATCCAGCCCGCATTCTCCTGGAAATTTTTATATGGGAAGGTGTGAGGAAGATTAGGCGCAATAATCAAATCCATCTTATGTCCATGCTCTTGCATGAATTGATGGAATTTTTTTGCCGCGTCCAACATGCGGTCATGGCTGCCAATCCAGGCCCGCAACGGCCTATTTCGAAGGTTTTCCTCCAGCCAGGGGAGCGACATGTCCGTCCAGTCGCCGAAACCGCTGGCGCAAACGACGGCGGCCCACTGCTGGGGGCGGCGCGAGGCCAGCGCGTAAGTCCCGTGCGAACCCATGGAAAACCCGATGAGATACTGCCGGTCGCGGTCTATCTTAAAGCTGTTAAGCACTTCCTTGAGGCATTGCCAGACGTCCTCCTCAGCCAATCCCGCATAACCCTGATTGCCCCGCGCGTGAGGCGACAAGACGTAGGCCGCGGCGGCGGGCGGAAGGTTGGCCGGATCCATTTCATCCCGGTTGAACAAGGTGTCTTGAAAATCAATGAAGGCGCCGTTGACGTAACTGAGGGGATACTCATCGCCCGCACCGTGCAGATGCACAACAAGCGGATAGGTATTATCCGGATTCCAGTCGTAAGGCAACTGCAGCCAGTAAAACTGCAAAGTGCTGTCAGCTTTTGAGACGAAATCCAAGACCAGCGGCTTGGCCAGATAAGTATAATCACGCCATGGAAAAGCGGTCTCCGGCAGGTGATCCAGCATGGATTGGCACAACCCCGCAAACCGCCGGGGCAGGCCGGGATTATCGCGTGAAGCCGGACCCAGATTCATAAAGGCCTGTTCCACCAGGCGCTGACTCGACTCCAAATGCCGCCGGGCCAACGGGTGCAAATCCCCGGTGTTAAGCGCTTCCAGCCGTTTAACCAGTCTCTCTTTAATCAAGTCGGGCCGCCTCGCCGAAAAAAATTTCTGGATCAGGGCTTTGCCTTCCGAGGCCACGGTTACTTCCAATTCTCCGATCTTTTCAGCCGGCAGTTTACCATCCAGCCGGACTTCAAAACGATTAATTCCTTCACGGCAGACGAAGGTTTCTTTTGCCAAGGTTGTTCCAATATTGGCCTCGATGGTAATCTTCTCTTTACCGGCGGCGGCAACCGCTACGACCACCTCATCTCCCGGGCCGTAAATACCGAGTTGAACGGGCGATATGGCCGTGAATGAATATTTTGGCGGGGCGACCTTCAGCCGGTTGAAAAGCCAGGGTTTCTGCGGATAATTGGCGGATTCTCCCCAGTGCAGATTCGCGTGAGGGGGATTGCCGTCGCTGGTGTCGGCCACCACGACGGACAGTCCGATTACCGGCGACTGCCCGTCGTGCACTCCCAGTTCTCCCCAAGGCACCACCATACTGTAGGCGGTTTGTTTCTTTTTCTCGTCATGAATAACCTTGGCGTGGAAATCCGCGGGATTGGCGGTTTCCGGCATCATGCGGATGCCGTGGTCCGTCAAAGCCAGAATAAAACTGGCGTCATCGGGCGCGGTCCATTCGCTGTCGCGCGGTTTCGACTCCCCGTCCCCCAAAGCGTCAATGCCCAAGTAAAAGCAGTCGCCCCGCCAGATGTGCTGCTTGTCATGGGGATTCTTATGCGCCGGATCGTTAACAATGGCGTAGACCAGCAGACCTGTTTTAGAAACGGCAAACCAGCCGCGGGCCGTTCGATCCAGTTCTTTCAGCTCTCCATCTGTCTCTTGCGTGAATCGCTCCTCCCAGACCGGCTTCCCTTTGCGCCAGGAATCGCCGCCCGTCTCCCCGCGGGGAATCGTAATATCAAGGGCGGGCTCCGGCGGCGCTGTTTTTTCTGCAATGGAAATGCCGGTTGATTTGCCGCAAAAAGCATTCTGGACACCTGTCAGCAGGCATCCCGTAAATGCAATTGCGTATAGTATCTTTTTCATTGCCGGAAGGTTTCTTTCTTAACCATACTGAGTCAACCAATTATACGGCAACGTTCGCCAAATGGCGGCGCGTCTATGAACTACGCGATTATTTTCAAGTTGTTAAGTGTCATCCTGGCGGCGATTGGGTTGGCTTTCGCCATGAGCATGGGGGTGGGGTTTTATTACGACCGGTGGGTCAGCGGCCACGACGAGCGGCTTGCCATCATCGGTTTCGCCGCAAGTCTGGTGGCGGCGCTGGGGCTGGCGCTGGGGTTTTTCGTGCTGGGGCGGGAGGGCAGCAACAAAATGTTCCGCAAGGAAGGCTTGGCTGTCATCGGCCTGGGCTGGCTGCTGGCCAGCCTGGCCGGCGCCCTTCCTTACTACCTTATTCTGCCCGGCTGCGGTCTGGCGGACGCGGTTTTCGAGTCCGCTTCCGGCTTCACCACGACGGGAGCGTCGGTCTTCAGCGATTTGGATAAGATGCCCCGGAGCCTGATGTTCTGGCGCTGCATCAGCCAGTGGATCGGGGGGCTGGGGGTGGTGGTTTTTTTCGTGGCCATCCTCGCGTTTCTGGGCGCGGGAGCAAAAATACTTTTTTCCCGCGAGTCATCAGCCGAGTCAGCCGACTTGAAATCGGCCCGCGTCCAAACCGGCATATACCGCATTGTTTACTATTACCTCGGTTTGTCGGTGTTTTGCGCCGCCGTGTACCGCTTATGCGGATTGAACTGGTATGAAGCTGTTTGCCACATGTTCACGACCTTGAGCACGGGAGGCTTCAGCACGCGCGGGGCCAGCATCGCGGCGTTCCAAAACCCCGCGTTCGAGTGGTGCGTCATCCTTTTCATGGCCTTGAGCGGCGCCAGTTTTTTGTTTATGCTGCAAGTGCTGGCAAGGGAATGGGCGGAAGCGCGCCGGAACACTGAAGTGCCGGGGTACTTCGCTTTCCTGGCCGGCGGGGCCGCCGCAATCGCCGGTCTGCTCTTCTATGCCTTCCCCGGCGGCGGCATCCGGGAAACCGCGC
>CAZYUX010000134.1:0-7496 GCA_964650745.1 uncultured Puniceicoccaceae bacterium | reverse complement strand
AGCCGCCGGTTCGGCGGGGGAGGGGATTTTCTTGGGCGAAGCGGCGGAACCGATGGCGCAAGCCCTGCGCCGGGCGGGACGCCCCGCCAAGACCGCGCGCGATCTGGCCGAAGCCGTCAGTGAAGCTTATGCCCGGGCTCTTCCGGCCGGCGACATTCTCTTTTCTCCCGGGTTCTGCAGCCAGGACCTGTTCTCGAACTATGCCGAGCGCGGCCGCCTTTACGAGGAGGCCGTCTTCGCTTTGCTCAACGCGGCGCAAGCCGCCTGAACCACCATGGAAACGATGACGCTTATGAAATTGACGAAAATCTTTACGGTCGTGCTGTTTCTGCACGCGCTTTTTTTCTTCCTTGTCATCCAGCCGGGATGCCAGACGAACCGGACGCCTTCCAGGGCCGCTTCTGAAACAAGCGGAAAACCGCCGCCTTCACCGCCTGCCCCGGTCCCCAGCCGGCAGCAACCCTTGCATCCGGACTTCAATGCCGGTATGGATAAGGAATTGCGAGATCCTTCCCGCCCCGTCCGGCCCAAAAGCCCCGTTTATGCGGAAGACAGCGAAGTCCTTCAGCCGCTGGAGGCTCTGGAGCCGGCGGCGGAGGAAACCTTGTATGTCGTTGCCCGGGGTGATTCGCTGTGGAACATCGCCAAAAAGCACGATGTTCCTCTCAACGACCTGCTCGCCGCCAACGGATTGGCCAAAGATTCAGTCATCATTCCTGGTCAGGAACTGATTATCCCGGCAGGCGCAAAAGTTCCGGAAGAAGCCCCGCCAGCCGCGGCTGGAGAATCCTACACCGTTCAGCGCGGCGACAACCTCACCAGAATCGCCCGGAAATTCGGCGTGGGCGTTTCAGCCCTCAAGACCGCCAACCGCCTCACCAGCGACACTATTTACTCCGGCCAGAAGCTGGTCATTCCGGAACGGGGCGCGGGCGCCCCGCCGCCTCCGCCGCCCAAACGCCCGCAGCCGCAGGCGGACGACGGCGCACATGTCGTCCAGCCCGGAGAAACGCCGGCGGGAATCGCCAAAAGGTATGGCATTCAAACGGAAGAGCTGATGCGGGCCAATAACATTGCGGACGCGCGGAAAATGCAGGCGGGCCAAAAACTGGTTATTCCCGGCGGCGCAATGGCGCAACCGCCGCCGCCATCAGTGGAATCCTCTTCCAAGCCGGTCATCATCACGCCCCAGCCGCGGGAAACTGCCGCCACGCCGGAAATGCCTCCCTCGGTGGATGATCTGGAATCCATGCTGGCCGAAGAAGAAAAGAAGGCGCCCGCTATCGAGGTCATCGAGGAAGAACCGGAGGCCGAAGAAACGCCGGAAGATGAGACCGATTAACGGATGGCGAATCGCGGGTGATAGAATAATTAAAATTTGAATCCATCAGCAGTGGCAAAACCGGACAACCAGTCAATGGGAATCCTTTCCAAATGGGTGCCGGGAGCGCTTTTGTTCATGATGGCGGCAAGTTTGACCGCCCTCGGCCTGGTCATGCTTTTCAGCGCCGGGCGCGGTGGCGGGCCGGATGCCGCCTATTATGCGCGCAAGCAGCTCGTCTGGCTTGGGGCGGCCATGGCGGCGTTCTTTTTGGCCCTGCTGCCGGATTATGAAAAAATGCGCCCGCATTACGGATGGGCGGCGGCCGGCTCGCTTCTGTTGATGTTTTTAGTGTTCATTCCCGGACTGGGAGTGACGGTGCACGGGGCTTCGCGCTGGATACGCCTCGGTCCGGCCAATCTTCAGGCCGTGGACTTCGCCCGGATCGGCTTCCTTTTCGTCCTCGCCCATTACCTGGCGGTCAGCCAGCGCCAAATGAAGTCTTTTTTAAAAGGGTGCGCCATGCCGGGCGCCATCATCGCCGCGCCGTTTCTGCTGCTTTTGCTGCAGCCGGACTACGGCTCGGCGTGTTTGCTGGCCGCTGTCGGGGGGTGTCTTATGTTTTTGGCGGGGGCCAGCCTGCGGCATCTGGTTCCCGCTGCGGCGGCCGGCGGGTTGTTCTTCGCCTCGGCGGTCATCCTGGATCCCGCGCGGTTGAGGCGCGTGCTCTGTTTCGTGGACTTGGAAGGCAACAAAAGCGGCGGCGGCTATCAGCTCTGGCAAAGCCTGCTGAGCTTCGGGGCGGGCGGCTGGCATGGCGTGGGTCTGGGCAATGGCCGGCAGCAGATGGCCTTTTTGCCCGAGCCCCATACCGATTTCATCTTCCCTGTCATCGGCGAGGAACTGGGCTTCTTTTTTACCGCTGGCGTCGTGCTGGTCTTCATGGCCTTTTTCATGCTGGCATTCCTGCGTTTGAACCGGGCGCCCAGCCTGTTTCAATTCCTCCTGGCTTCGGGCGCTCTGCTCTTCATTGTGTTGCAGGCCTTGATCAACTTCGGAGTTGCCATCGGCCTGCTCCCCACCAAAGGCCTCTCCCTCCCCTTCATCAGCTATGGAGGCTCCAACTTGGCGGCCACTTATTTTTTAACCGGTCTGTTAATCAATTGCTTTTTCACTTGGGAGCGGACTCCCGTGCCCCGCCCGTTCGAGATATGTCCACATACGTCATAGCCTGCGGCGGGACGGGAGGCCATTTGGCGCCGGGCATTGCTTTGGCCGAGGCGTTGCGCGGGCGCGGCCACCGCTGTTTGCTGATCATCAGCCGCAAGCGGGTGGACGCCCGGCTGGGCGAACAATACCCGGAGTTGGAATTTGTGCGCTCTCCGGGGTCCCCGCTGTCGCTGCGGCCCATGCGGCTGGCTGCTTTCCTGTATGGCCAGGCGCGGGCCTTTCTCTTCGCCCTGCGGTTGTTCCGGCGGGAAAAACCGGAGGCGGCGGCGGCTTTCGGCGGCTTTACGACGCTGGGAGCGGCGCTGGCCGGGCGTTTCTTCGGCTGCCCGCTGGCCCTGCACGAGGCCAACCACAGGCCGGGCAAAGCAACACGCCTGCTTGGCCGGACGGCGGACCGGGTCTACCTGCCTCACGGCATGATGCTCCCGGGCATCCATCCCCGGCAGGTCAGGTATCCGGGATATCCCTTGCGCCGGAGCGTCCGCCGTATTCCCCGGCAGGAAGCGCGCCGGAAACTGGGCCTGCCGCCCGGCGGACGTTTGCTGGCCGTCATCGGCGGCAGCCAGGGCGCCGCGGCCCTCAACGAATGGGCGCGCAAATACGCCGAGCTGCTTTGCGCCTTTGGCATCAACCTCTGCTGTGTCACGGGCGCCGGGAAAGGTCCCGAAGGCGATTTCGAATACTCCAGCCATCCGGGCGGAACCGCCCATGCCCGTTTCATTTCGTTTACGCATCAAATGGGCGAGTTGCTTTCCGCGGCCGACTTGGCCGTTTCCCGGGCGGGAGCGGGAGCGATAGCGGAACTGACCTGTTGCCAAACCCCATCCATCCTCGTCCCCTATCCGCACGCGGCTGACAACCACCAGATGGCCAACGCCCGTTTTTTTGAACAGCAAGGGGGCTGTGTGACCGTCGGGCAGCACCGGATCAAGGATCTCTTCAACGAAGTCAACGAAATGATTTTTAACGACTGGCTGTTGAACCGCTTCCGCCAGAACTTGCAAAACCTCAAGCGGGAAGACGGCGCGGAAGTCATGGCGGAGGATCTGGAAAAACTCCGCGTGGAATACGCCCGCGGGCGCGCGGAAAGGAAACTGATCTTTGCATGACGAAACCTGACAGCATTTTCATGGCGGGCATCAGCGGCATGGGCATGGCGCCCCTGGCCCTCTACCTGCGCGGCGCGGGCGCGCGCGTCGAAGGGTTCGACGATGCCCCCCGGTCCGAAGTGCCGCGCCTTCTCGAATCCCGCGGCATCCCATGCGCGCGCGGTTTTGCCGGTTTGCCCGGAGATGTGTCGAAGGTCGTCTATTCCAGCGCCGTTCCCGCAGACCATCCCGCCCTGGCGGAAGCCCGCGGGCGGGGCTTGCCCTGCCTGCGCCGGGGAGAGATGCTGGCCAGGGCGGCCTCGGAAAAAAAGCTGCTGGCCGTCGCGGGCAGTCATGGCAAAACCACAACCACCGCGATGCTGATTGCCGTCCTGCGCAAGAACCATTTTCCATTCAGTTACATATTAGGCGGGCTGTTCGCCAGCCCTTGCGTTCCCCCGGCGGAATTTAATCCCGCTCCATGGCTCGCGGCCGAAATTGATGAAAGCGACGGCACAATCAGCAATTTCCATCCGGAAATCACCCTGGCTCTCAACTTCGACTGGGATCACCCCGCGCAATACCATTCCCTGGAGGCATTGGAGGAGGCCTTCAGGCAATTGTTCCGGCGCACCCGCCAGGCCGTGCTTCTGCCCCAGGCCTGTCCCGTGCTGCGCCGCCTGGCCGCCGAGGCCGGTGCCCGTGTGATGACTTTCGGGCCGCAAGGCGACTATCAGGGCGAATGCGAGCCTTCCCCCGGCGGGCGTATCTTCCTGCGCCTGAACGGCCGCTTTCCAGCGGCGCGGGCGCCGGTCAAGGCGGGCGGGGATTTTAACGCCGCCAACGCCCTGGCTGCCTTTTCCGCCGCCCGTCACATGGGCGGCTTCCATCCCGAAGGACTGGCCGCTTACCCCGGCGTGCGCCGCCGCCAGACGATCTTGCATGAAGAAAAAGACCTGGCCGTTTACGAAGATTACGCCCACCACCCCTCCGAATTGCGGGCTTTGTTTGACTATTTTAAAAAGCGGTATCCAAAACGCGGGAGGATTACCGTCTTTCAGCCTCACCGCTACACCCGCACCGCCCAATACAAAGAGGAATTCGCCAAGGCGCTGGCCGGACAGGACCAGCTGTTCCTGCTCGAAGTTTATGCCGCCTGCGAGAAACCGGCGCCCGGCGGAACCAGCGCCGATTTGCTCGCCTTGCTGCCTCCCGGGCAACCCGCGGAAATCACGGCCGCGCCGGACAGGCTCATCGCCCGTCTGGCGGAGAAATGCCGGGAGCCAAGCGTGGTCCTGTTCGCGGGCGCCGGAGACATTGAGTCCTGGGCGCGGTCCTTTGTCGCTCATTTGCGCAAACACCGCCTTTGTCCGGCTTGGAAACGACTGCGGAGTGAAGTTTCTTCCGGAACACGGCTGGCGGCGGACGAGCCTTTGGCGCCCAAAACGACCTGGAAAACCGGCGGCCCCGCCCGCTATTACGCCGAGCCGGCTTGCGATGACGATTTAAAACTCGTATTGGCCTTCGCCCGGCGGGAAAACCTGCCTTTCTTTGTCTTGGGCCGGGGATCCAACCTGCTGATTCCCGAAGAAGGTTATCCGGGGGTGGTCTTGCGTCTGACCGGCGCTTACTGGCGGGGCGTCAAGCGTCTCGATGAAGGCCGCCTCGAAGCCCGCGCGGGCGCCAGCGTGAAAAAATTGTGCGCGGAAGCCGCCCGGGCCGGCCTGTGCGGATTCGAATGCCTCGAAGGCATACCCGGCACCATCGGCGGCGCTTTGCGCCTGAACGCGGGCGCTTTCGGGGGAACCGTTTTCAGCCGTCTCGAATCCCTCCGCCTCGTCACTCCGGATGGCGAAGAAAAAACTTTGCGCCGCGGTGACCTGCGGCCCGCGTACCGGGATTGCCCGGCGCTGGCCGGGGCGGTGGTCGCGGGAGCGGTTTTGCGGGCCGCGGCGGCCGCTGATCCCGACACTATTCGCCGCACCATGGCCCGTTATGCCGGACTCCGGAAAACCATGCAGCCCAGCGGATCCAGCGCCGGATGTGTCTTCCGCAATCCCAACGGCGGGAGCGCCGGTCAGATCATTGAGCGGCTGGGCTTGAAGGGCCGGCGCGTTGGCGGCGCGGAAATTTCCGGTGTCCACGCTAATTTCATCATCAACCGGGGCCGGGCCTCGTCCGGCGACATTCTCGCCCTCATGCGCCTGGTCCGCCATGAAGCTCAACAACAACTCGGCCTGGATCTGCGGCCGGAGGTTCACCTGCCGGGCGCAGCCTTGGAGGAATTCTTATGAACCAGCCTGTCATCACCATTCTTTGCGGGGGCGTCTCGGAAGAACGTTCCGTTTCCCTGTGTTCCGGAGAAGCCATCCGCGGCGCGCTGCAACAAACGTTTAACGGCAATGTCGAAATGATTGACCTGCGCAAGGAGGAACTGCCCGGCGGACTCGATCCGGCCCGGCACGTCATTTTTCCCGCTCTGCACGGCCGCTTCGGCGAGGACGGCCGGCTGCAAGCCTTGCTGGACAAGCGCCGCTTTGCGTATGCCGGGTGCGCCGCTGCCGCCAGCCGCCTGTGCATGGACAAGGCCGCAACCAAGCGCCACCTCTCCGCGCATGGTGTCCGCGTTGTCCCCGGCATAACGTTGCGTCCCGGCAAAACGCCGCCGGCCGGTGATGCCATACAGCTGTTAGGCGGCGACCTCGTCCTCAAACCTGCGGCCCAGGGCAGCAGTGTCGGCTTGGCTTTGATCCAAGGCCGCGAGGCCCTCGCCGAAGCCCTGGCGTCCTTGAATGGAGGCGGCTGGATTTTGGAAAAAAGAATACAGGGAAGAGAAATTTCCGTGGGCCTTCTCGGCGGCAAAGCGATGGGGCTGGTGGAAATTCTCCCCGCGGGCGGCGTGTATGATTACCGGCACAAATACACCCAGGGGCTGACCCAATACCAGTGTCCCGCCGGGATCAGTGAAAAAACGGCCTGTGAAATCCGTGAAATGGCGCAGCTGGCATTCGCCGTCTGCGGATGCCGCGACTTCGCGCGGGCGGACTTTATGGTTTCCGCGGGCGGGCGCCCCTACTGCCTGGAAATCAACACCATTCCAGGCCTCACCGCCACCAGCCTGCTTCCCAAGAGCGCCTCCTGCCTGGGCTTTGACTTTCCGGAATTGTCCCGGCGCATGGCCGTTCCCGCGCTGGCCCGCTATCAGCAACTTCAAGCCGCATGAGCCGAAAAACCGCACAATCCAAAATGCAAAAAACCTGGCGCGGCATCCAGCAGTCTTTCGGGCGGCGGCCGCTCTCGCCCGCCGCGCGCCGCCAGCGCCGCCGCCGCAGGTTGAAAGCCCTCCTGGCGGCCGGCGGGCTGTGCGGCATTATCGGCGCCTCTATCTTCGGCGTTTGCGCGGCCCGCCGCAACTACGATCATGAGGCCCTTTTCGGCCCCTCCCGCTGCGTTTGGAAAATCGCTTTTCACAGCGACGGTGTTCTCACCCGCGCCTGGTTCGATGAAATCTTTTCCATCCGCCCCGGCGGCCGGATGCTGGATATCGACGTTCATCAAATTAAAAGGCGGCTGGAAGACTTCCGGCAGGTTAAAAACGCGTCTGTTTCCATCCATTTGCCAGACAAACTGGAAATCGTGCTGCAAGAACGCGAGCCTGTCCTGCAAGCCTGCCTCAAGGGATACGCCCCCGGCGAAAACCGCGTTCTCATCGCCCGTGACGGCACGATATACCGGGGGATCGGCTATCCTTCCGGCACATTGGCCTTTTTGCCTTACATCGACGGTGTCCGTTTCGTCAAAAAAGGTGAGGGCTTCAAGCCGGTCGAGGGAATGGAGAAAGTGGGCGAACTGCTGAC
>CAZYUX010000133.1:2757-7513 GCA_964650745.1 uncultured Puniceicoccaceae bacterium | reverse complement strand
TTTAACCAGATGCACAACGGCATCCGCCGCTCCTCTGGCGAACCGCCCGGAAATGACAAAATAGGCGTGGGTTGCGCCTTCAATGGTGTTTGGATTGTTCCCTCTCACGCTCATGCTTTCGAGCGCCCCCAGCTGTGACCAGTAGCCGAAAAGGCTGAGCATCTCCTGTTCGGTGAAACTCCCGCGAAAGGGCGGGGTGCACTGCCCGATCAGTTGCCGTGCGTTCCATTTTCCGAGGATTCCGGGCATTTGCTCTCGCAGATAACCGGCCGCTTCCCGGTACAAGGGCGAGGTTTGGGGGAAGTAGGCATTCAACGCCAGCGCCAGCGGAGCGAGGGCAAGTCCTCCCGCCATGACGAAAAGCGGCAGACGCGACTCTTTCCAGTACAGGTGCATGAAAATCACCGGTCCGGCCAGGCCGGCAACCAAACAGACCCATCCCCAAACCCGCGGGAAAGGAATGATTTCGATTTTGTAAAGCACGGCGGCGGCAATGAACAGCGCCGCCGGAAAGAAGCAAAACAATCCGCGCAGAAACATGACATTCCAGCCCAAGTCTTCCCGCTTCGCGTGGATTACGAAAAAGATGGCGGCCAAGAGAATAAAGAAGCCGGCCAGAATGCCCAGCGCGACGCCGGCGGGGGGGCAGACATCCATCAGGAAAAGAACGCCCCCGGCGGCGCCGGCAATGCCGGCTGAATTGATGAAACCCCACGCCGCTCCCGCCCGTGCCGCGTCGAGAATCAGCAGGCAGCAGCCAGTTGCGAATAAAACGCCTCCGGCCGCGCCGGTTATCCATGCCCATGTTTTCACATCCGTGTAAAAACCGGCGGACAGGCTGAAAAGAAACACCGCCGCCGCGGCCAGCAGAACACAACCGGTCAGGAACACATAGAAAGGCTTTTTCGCCGCCGTCCAGCCCCATTTTCCGCCCGTGCCGAATGCGGTGTTCATGAGAGCCGCCGCGCCGCCCGCTGTCAGAAGAAAGGCGGCCGCGAAAAGGACGCCGGCGGAAAGTTCCAACGGTGTCATATTTCAGCCCTCATGGTTTTCCACGCCTGTCACCTTTCCGTCACACCCGACATTTTTACGGGCCTTTTGTAGTAATTGCCTTCTTTGTCCTGAAAAATCAAGACATCGCTGGAGGTTTTGATAAGGACCAGTGATTTGCCGGGTCCGAGCGCATCCCCCGTCCCGTAAAAGCTGGAATTCAGGACCGCTCCGCGGCTGCTGACGCCGCCGACTTTCAAGGTTTTAAGGAATGTGTGAATATCTTTCTTGCGTTTTTCGGCGGCAGCGGCGGGATCGTTTTCCGTGGCTGGCGCGGTGTCTCCTTCCGTTGCGCCGCCAAGTGCTTCGGTTTCCGTGTTTTCGTCAAGATCTGGCTCCGCGGCGGCCACCTCAACAGCCGGTTCATCTTCTTCCGGAGAGGGCGGCGCGTCCGCTTTCGTGTCAGCCATTTCGCCGGGTTTTTCTCCTTTGGCCGGGACATAGGTCAAGCCTTGTTTCCAGAGACCGAACAAAGGGAGCGTTTTGGATTGAACTTCAAAGCGGTTGATCTGCCAGCTGCCGCTGGAAAACATGAGGCTGAAAGCGGCCAGGGCGAAGCCTTCGGAAAAGTCGGCCCGGACCAGATAATCACCAAAGATCTTCGGCTCACGGTTTTCCACTTTATATCCGTAAAGCACGCCGTCCGGCTCGGCGAACTTCTCCGGCCGGCCCAATTGCCCGTAGTAGGCGAACCGCAGTTTCCATTCGTCTTCGGTTTGCGTCTCCATCAGACCGGGCGCGGCGCGGCGGGCCAGTTCCGTGTAATCCCATGTTTTTAAAATATTGAAGGACTCCCGGACAAAATCCGCCGCTTCGCCCGCGGGAGGCAAAAGCGGGAGCTTGGCCGTTTCTTCCGGTTTTTCAGGTGTTTTCGTTTCGGCTGCCGGCGGCGGCGGGGTGGTGGTGGAGGTCGCAATAAAACAGATATTGGCTCCGGTCAGAAGAACGGCTCCGGCCAGGAGGATTTTTCCAGCGGCGGCGTTTTTTTCCCAATTAAAAAAAGCTCCGAGAATGATTAAAAACAGAGCCGTTCCGCCGGTAATGTAAACAACCGTCATCATCGCTTGCTTCCGGCCACCATTGCAACATTTTATATTCCTGGCAAGAGCGTTCCCGCTTTTTTTACCGGGAATTGAGGCGGCGGGCGGTTCCGCGCGAAAATGTTCCGGGCGCCGCGGGCGGGAAAACATCCGGAGAAAAAAACGCCTGGCCGAATTAGCTCAATGAGGCGATCAGGCGCTGGAGTTCGGCTTGTTTGGCCTGCCGGGACTTGAGCTGGGCGCGGGCGCCTTCGACAACGGCCGGCGGCGCTTTGGAAAGGAACTTCCCGTTGGCGAGTTTGCTTTCACCGGAGCGGATGGCCTTTTCCAGCTTGGCCAGTTCTTTGTTCAGGCGCTCTTTCTCCGCCTTCACGTCCACCGCGCTGGCAAGGTCGAGGTAGACCGTCCCCAGGCCGGTGACCGATCCGGGCAGGTCCTCGACTTTATCCCGGTTTTCAAGAACCGCCGCGCCGATCAGCCGTTTGAGCGCTTCGGCATGGGACTTAATCAGCCAGGCGTTATTGCCGCCGGCGGTATAATAGAAGTTCAGGCCGCGCCGGGACGCCGCGTTGTGTTCGGCTTTCAAGGCGCGGGCGCTGATGACAAATTCGGCCAGCAAATCCACCCGCGAGACGGCTTCCGCGTCCAACTGGATTCCGTGTCCGGCCAGATGGCGCTCCATTTCTCCGGCCGATTCCAGCCGGGTGTTTTGGATCAATTCACCCGGCTTGGCATATCCCATTAAGCTCCAGAGCTCGTCCGTGATGTGGGGCGTCAACGGGTGCAGCAAGAGCAGCACTTGCCGCAATACCAAATCCTGCACGGCCAGGCAATTGCCGCGGGCGCTTTCATTTTGCAGTTTTGTTTTGGAGACCTCGACATACCAGTCGCAGAAATCGCCCCAGAACAAGCCGTAGATGAGCTGTGTCATCTGGTTGAATTCATACGCGGCGAACGCCCGGTCCACGCCGGCGGCGGTTTTCAGCAGCCGGCCGAGAATCCAATGGTCGTATTCGTCGAACTGCTCCGGCGTGACGCGGGCGAGGATGCTTTTCAATTCGGTGTTGTCTCCGGCCGGGCCGCTCATTTGGCGGAAACGGCAAGCATTCCAGAGCTTGTTGCAGAAATTGCGCCCGCCCTCGACGCGCTCGTCGCTGAAGAGGATGTCCTGGCCTTTGGGAGCGATGCTCATGACGCCGAAGCGCAAGCCGTCGGCCCCGTAGCGCTCGATCAGGTCCAGCGGCTCGGGCGAGTTGCCGAGGGACTTGGACATTTTGCGGCCTTGAATGTCGCGGATGATGCCGGTGTAATAAACGTCGCGGAAGGGAATGCGCTTCTCCAACTCTGCCAGCCACATTTTCTTCTTCGCGTTGTTTCCGGGCCGGTTGAGTTCCTCCAGTTCTTCCGGCGTTTTGTCCGGCACCGGTTGTCCCATAAACTCCAACCCGGCGATGATCATCCGGGCCACCCAGAAGAAAATAATGTCCGGCCCGGTGACGAGGGCGCTGGTGGGGTAGAAAAAACCGAGGTCCGCTTTCTGTTGCGCATCGGGATCCGGCCACCCGAGGGTGGCGAAGGGCCACAGCCAGGACGAGGCCCAAGTGTCGAGCACGTCTTCGTCGCGTTCCCAATTTTCCGGGTCGGACGGGCCGTCAACCGAGACGTGCCAGTTCCGCGAATCGGAACGGTCTCCGCCTTTCCGGTACCAGACGGGAATGCGGTGGCCCCACCATAACTGGCGGCTGATGCACCAGTCGCGGATGTTGCCGAGCCAGTGCAGGTAGGTCTTCTCCCAGCGCGCGGGCCAGAATTTTATTAAACCGGCGCGCACCGCTTCCTTGGCCTCTTCAATTTTCGGATAACGCATGAACCATTGCTCGGAGAGACGCGGCTCAATGGGCACGTCCGCGCGCTCGGAGAAACCGACGTTGTGCTCATAAGGCTCTTCTCCAGCGTAGAGGCTCATCTCCTTGAGCTTTTGCACAGCCAGCTTCCGGGCTTCGAAGCGGTCCATGCCGTCGAAGTCCTCCCCGGCCAGAGCATTGAGGGTGCCGTCGGGATTAAACGTGTCTATGGCGGGCAGTCCGTGGCGCCGGCCGATCTCGAAGTCCGCCATGTCGTGAGCAGGCGTCACTTTGAGCACGCCGGTGCCGAACTCGCGGTCCACCATTTCATCGCCCACGATGGGTATTTTCTCTTTCGGGAACGGCCGCCACACATGCTGGCCGGCGAGGTGTTTGTAACGCTCGTCTTCCGGATGGACGGCCACGCCGGTGTCACCCATCAGTGTCTCCGGCCGCGTGGTCGAGATTTCCAAAAATTTGCCCGGCTGCTCCGCCAGCTCGTAGCGCATTTTATAGAGCCGGCCCCGCTGCGGCTTCATGATGACCTCTTCGTCGCTGAGGGCCGTCAGCGTGGCCGGGCACCAGTTGACCATGCGTTTGCCCCGGTAAATGTGGCCGCGTTTGTAAAGCATGACAAACGCTGTCAGCACCGCCCGCGAGTAACCCCCGTCCATCGTGAAAACCGCGCGGTCCCAGTCGCACGACGCGCCGAGGGCCCGGAGCTGTTTGAGGATGACACCGCCGTGCTCGCGGCTCCACTGCCATGCGCGCTCGACGAAGGCCTCGCGGCGACGCGCGGACCGGCGGGTGCGAGCGAATGGC
>CAZYUX010000133.1:0-2747 GCA_964650745.1 uncultured Puniceicoccaceae bacterium | reverse complement strand
GCCTCGCGGCCCAGTTTCCGCCGGTTCAGGCCTTCCCTGCGCAAAGCTTTTTCCAAAACCGAATGAGTGGCGATACTGGCATGGTCGGTCCCCGGCAGCCACAGGGCCGTCTTCCCTTCGAGGCGCGCCCGGCGCATGAGAATGTCCTGGATGGTGTTGTTGAGGATGTGGCCCATGGTGAGGACGCCGGTCACGTTAGGCGGGGGAATCATGATGCAATAAGGCCGCCCGCCCTCAACGGGCTTTGCCCGGAAGGCGCCCGCGCCGAGCCACGCCTGGTAGCGCCGCCGCTCCACCTGCTTGGGATCGTAAGCTTTGGGTATTCCGCTCATGCCGCAAAATGGAGAACAAACCAGAATCGCCGCAAAGCGGTCAAGCCTCTTTCCTCTCATAACGGACCGGGCGCGGCTTTCCCGGGGTGCCGGCATGTAGGAAATTTCGCGCTTGGAATAAAGGGGACATTCGTGATAAAGTGCTTCCTTCTAAACAGCCGGAGGCATATTTAGAGATATGAAGCACAAGACATCAGGCGGCGAACTGACCCTTCTGTTCGAGGAGGATTTGATTTCGACCGCGGCGCGGCCGCTTCTTGTCCAGTGCAAGGAACTGATGGATGAGGAGAGAGAGCGGGCCAAAGTCGTGGCGGACCTTTCGAAGGTCAAAATGGTGGACTCCCAGGGGCTCAATCTGCTGGTGGCCATATACCAGGAGTGCAAAAAAAAGAACCGGGAATTTCAAGCGGCGGGGGTTTCCTCTTCCTTGAAAAACCTTTTCGATTTTGTTAAAATGTCCGAACGTTTCGGTTTGTGAGCCTTTGTTCTGTTCCGCCCCGGGCGCCGCCAGGAAGCCCGCGGTTGTCTTTTGAGGGCATCGGGTGTATATTATGCGGAGGAAAGATGAGACTTGAACCTGAAAAAGAAATGAGCGGCGGTTTTCCACCGCCGGGTGTGTAGAAATGCCCGCGGCGCCATTGCAAACTCACCGCGCCGCCGGCGCCGGAGAAAAGCGCGGGCAGCCGGCGGATGTTTCCCGCGTCCGGCAGCTGGAAAACGACCTGAATGCGGCCAGGGAGAAAGCCGAATCCCTCAACCGGCTCCTGGCGCAGCAAATCGAGCGGGCCAACAGCATCGCCGTGCACGCCGAAGCCGCCAACCGGGCGAAAAGCGTTTTCCTGGCCAACATGAGCCACGAAATCCGCACCCCCATGACGACCATCATCGGATGCACCGATGTGCTCCTGGAATCGGATATGCCCCCTCACAACCGCAGGCTGATGGAAATGATCAAGACCCGGTCGAACGACCTGCTGCTGCTGATCAACGACATCCTGGACTTGTCCAAAATAGATTCGGGAAAGGTCCAACTCGACCCCAAGGAATTCAACCTGCGCCAGACCCTCGACCAAGCCGTGTCTTCACAGCGTCTGCGGGCCAAGGAGAAAGGGCTGCATCTGCGGATGGATGTGGATCAAGACGTTCCGGCAATGCTTTATGGCGACGCTTTGCGGCTGAGCCAGGTTTTGCTTAATTTGTTGTCCAACGCGGTGAAATTCACCCGCCGCGGAGAAGTCGAACTCAAAGTGAAGTCTTTTGATTTATCTTCCCCGCCGCCTTGGGAAAGCGCGGGCGGGGGGGGCGCCGGCCAGCCGTACCCGGCTTTTTCCAGCCAGCAGGTGGTGCGGTACCAGCGGCGGGATTTGGGGGCCGCGGCTTTGCACTTCTCCGTGCGCGACACTGGCATTGGCGTGCCTGAAGAAAAGCTTTACACGATCTTCGAGCCTTTTACCCAGGCGGACCTGAATACCGGGCGCAATTACGGGGGGGCGGGGCTTGGCCTGTCCATTTCACGCGGTCTGGTAGAGCTGATGGGGGGACAAATCTGGGCGGAGAGCCGCGCGGGGAAAGGGAGCGTCTTTCACTTCACCGCCGTCTTCGGCATGCGCCCGAAAAACAGGCCCGGCCCGCCGGAAAAGCCCGGGCAATCCGCCGCCGGCAGGGATAAAAAGCTGCCCGGCTATCATGTTCTCCTGGTCGAAGACGAGCCGGTGGGGCGGCGCACCATCGAAATCATGCTCAAGAAAATCGGCGTCAACGTCTCCATCGCCCATGACGGGAACCATGCCTTGCGCGCCTGCCGCCAGCGCGATTACGACGCCATCCTCATGGACGTGCAGATGCCGGTTATGGACGGGTATAAAGCCACCGGCTTGATCCGGGAACTGGACGGTGAAAAACGCCGGCACACGCCCATCATAGCCCTGACTGCCCGGGCCATGACAGGCGACCGCGAAACATGCCTGGACATGGGCATGGACGCTTATTTGAAAAAACCGGTCAATTTGCTTGAATTGCGCGACATGCTTGATGAAACCATCCGCCGGTTTCGTTCTCTGCCGGATATGATCGGGTAAACTTCCGGCGGCGCCGGCGCCGGATTATTGAAGAAATTACCGCATCTGAAAATCCTGTTGCCAACGCCTGTATAATCCCCATTTATGCTTTTCATCTTTGCATGCCGAAAATTTGAAAAGGAGATTTTACCTTGAGAGACGATTACATCGAAAACGCCAGCAAAATAATCACCGACCCGAACATCCTGGTCAACATGGTCTCGCGCCGGGTCAAGCAGTTGAAATTCGGCCAGAAGCCCATGATCGAGTCCTTGGAAAGGCTGAATCCCGAGGACATCGCCTTGCGCGAAATCATCGAGGGAAAAATCCGCTTCGAGCTGAACGAGTCGGAAGCGGT
>CAZYUX010000132.1:7326-7630 GCA_964650745.1 uncultured Puniceicoccaceae bacterium | reverse complement strand
CCCGCCGCGCCCGCCTCTGATTACCATACAGTGCGGAGCGGCGACACGTTTGAGAAGCTGGCACGGAAATACGACACCACCGTCGAGGCTTTTCTCACGGCCAATCCCGGCGCCAACCCCCGGCGCCTGCAAATCGGGCAGCGCGTTAAAATCCCGTCGGCGCCAGCGCCTTGAGTTTTCCGCTTCCTTACTTGCGGGCGCGCCGGTCCCGGCGCGGCTTTGAGGTGCCATAATAAAACACTTGGAACCGGTCTGCCCGGAAGCCTTTCGGCAGTTGCGGCTTGCCGCCGTTCTCTTTCACTTC
>CAZYUX010000132.1:0-7316 GCA_964650745.1 uncultured Puniceicoccaceae bacterium | reverse complement strand
CCACCGGAAACACCCGGTCCGTTTTCTCGCAAATAAACAGGTGGCTTGCGGGCCGGGAAGGCAGCTGGTAGCGGGGCGCCCGGCCCGGCAGGTCCACGGCTTGCAGTTCGCCCCTGCCCACCATGGCCTTGATGTTGCGGTAAACCGTCGCGATGCCAAGGTTGGGCACTTCCGCCGCCGCCAAGGCAAGGACTTCTTTTGGCCCCAAGGGCCGCCCCGCCTTTTCCAGAGCATTTTTAATGGCCGCGCGTTGTTTGGTGTCGCGGTGGATTCTCTCTTGCATAACGGAAATCGGATCGAATGGTTAAGGCTGTTTCAGATGGCATTTTCCGCCCCCCATTTTTTTTGTCAAACGTTATTCATCACAGGCGGTTTTTTATGGGCAATTCCGGAGCGGGCCGGTTCGGTTCACGCTTCTTCTTCGTCCACTTCGATGACTTTTGAGACGCCGACGAGGTGGTCGCCTTTCGCGAGGTTGATGAGGCGCACTCCCATGGTGGTGCGGCCGATGACGCGGAGCTCTTTCACGCGTGTGCGGACTGCCTGGCCGGAGTAAGTCAGCAGCATGATTTCGTCGTCTTCCCGCACGCTCAGCGCGCCGACCACCCCGCCGGTGGTGCGGATGGCGATGATGCCGCTGCCGCCGCGCTTCTGGGTGCGGTAGGCGTCGAACTTAGTGCGTTTGCCCTGGCCGTTTTTCCCGGCGATGAGCAGGGTGGCGCTGGGGTCCACCATCTCGATGGTTTTCACTTCGTCGTCCTTGCCTTTGAGCGTGATGCCCCGCACCCCGCGGGTGGCCCGGCCCTGGTCCCTCAGGTCAGTTTCCTTGAAACGGATGGACATGCCTTTGCGGGTGACCAGCACCAGTTCGTCGTTCCCCCGGGTCATCTCCGCGCCGATCAGATGGTCGCCTTCATCAATATTGATGCCGATAATGCCGCCTTTGCGGAAGTTCTTGTAGGCGCTCAGATTGGTTTTTTTCACGACTCCTTTGGCCGTGGACATGACCAGGTGGGATTCTTCCGTGAATTCGCGCACGCAGATCATGGCCGCCACCCATTCGTCTTTTTGCATCTCGAGCACGTTGGCCAGGGAGCGGCCCTTGGACACCCTCGTGCCCGGCGGGATGTCATAGACCTTCTCCACGTAAACCCGGCCGTTGTTCATGAAAAACATGATATTGTCGTGAGTGCTGGCCGTGAAGAGGCGCTCGACGAAATCCTCGTCATAGGATCCCGTGCCGATGACTCCCTTGCCGCCGCGGCGCTGTGACCGGTAGGAGCTCACGGGAGTGCGTTTGATGAAGCCTTTGTGCGTTACTGTTATCAGACAGCCTTCGTT
Source organism: uncultured Puniceicoccaceae bacterium (assembly GCA_964650745.1). GTDB lineage: Bacteria > Verrucomicrobiota > Verrucomicrobiia > Opitutales > CAZYUX01 > CAZYUX01. The sequence goes on along the minus strand of CAZYUX010000132.1, from coordinate 5,975 downwards.
CGCGATCAGGTCTTCCATCCGGAGTTCGCCTTCGTCGGCCACGAACTGGGTGCGCCGCGGGCTGGCATGCTTTTCCTTCATGCCGGCGAGTTCTTTCTTGATGACGCCCAGGAGCACCTTCTCGTTTTGCAGGATCTCCGTCAAACGGTTGATGAGCTTGATGATGTCGAGGTATTCTTTTTCGATTTTGTCCCGCTCGAGTCCGGTCAGCTGGTAGAGGCGCATGTCGAGGATGGCGTCGGTCTGCCGCGGGCTGAGGGGGTATTTGGCCATCAGTTTTTGCCGGGCCTCGTCCCGGTTGCCGCTGGCGCGGATGATTTTGACGAAGTCGTCCAGGTTCCGCAGGGCGATTTTATAGCCTTCGAGCAGGTGGGCCCGGTTCTCCGCCTTTTGGCGGCGGAATTTCGTCCGGCGCGTCACCACATCGCGCCGGTGCTCGATGTAGCGTTCCAGCAGCTCTTTGATGTTCATCTCCTTGGGCCGCCGCTCGTCCAGCGCCAGCAGGATGACGCCGAATGAGGACTCCAGGGGGGTGTGTTTGAAGAGCTGGTTGACGGTCACCCGTGGCGCTTCTCCGCGCTTGAGCTCGAGCACGATCCGGGTGTTCACGTCCGACTCGTCCCGCATGTCGCTGACCCCTTCAATGGTTTTGTGTTGGATCAGCTCGGCCATTTTGGAGACGAGGGTCGCCCGGTTGACGTTGTAGGGGATTTCGGTGATGACCAGTTGTTCTTTGTTGCCTTTTAATTCCTCGGTGTGGACGATGCCGCGGACTTTGATGACGCCGCGGCCCGTGCGCATGTATTTGTCAATGCCTTCCCGTCCGAGGATGGCGCCGCCGGTTGGGAAATCCGGGCCGGGTATGATTTTTGCCAGAGCATCCAGGGATATGTGAGGGTCATCAATGAGGGCGCAGGCGGCCTCCGCCACTTCGCCGAGGTTGTGCGGCGGGATGTTGGTTGTCATGCCCACGGCGATGCCGGTGGATCCGTTCATCAGCAGGTTGGGCAGGGCGGCGGGCAGGACGGCGGGTTCCGTGGTGCTTTCTTTGTAGTTGGCCGCGAAGTCCACCGTGTCCTCGTCGATGTCGCGCAGCAGATCCTCCGCCAGGGCGGTCAGGCGGCACTCGGTGTAGCGGTAAGCGGCCGGGGGGTCGTTGTCTATCGAGCCGAAGTTGCCTTGGGGGCTGATCAGCGGGTAGCGCAGCACCCAGTCCTGGGCCATCCGCACGAGGGTGTCATAGACGGATGAGTCACCGTGCGGGTGGTAGTTCTTCAGCACTTCGCCCACCACCCCCGCGCACTTGTCGTAAGGGCGGTTGTGCAGCAGGCCTTCGCGCAGCATGGCGTAGAGGATGCGCCGCTGCACCGGCTTGAGGCCGTCGCGCGCGTCCGGCAGCGCCCGGCTGATGATGACTGACATCGAGTAGTCAATATAGGCCGTTTCCATCACTTCCGTGATGCTTGCGGAAACCAGCTTTTCTTTTTCGGCGTACATGATAAAATGGCCTTTAATAAGCGGCAGGTTTAAATCCTACACGTCGAGGTAGGAGACGTTCAGGGCGTTGTCTTCGATGAAGGCGCGGCGGGCGGCGACGTCCTCGCCCATGAGCATGGAGAAGGTTTGTTCGGCTTTGGCGGCGTCCTCGATGTCCACTTTGAGCAGGCGGCGGTTGTTCGGGTCCATGGTGGTTTCGTAGAGTTGTTTGGGGTTCATTTCGCCCAAGCCTTTGTAGCGCTGGATGGAGAGGCCCCGGCGGCCCAGCTCGCGGATTTGCGGTATGATTTGCAGGATCGAATGCAGTCCGATGATCTGTTCTTTTTTTTCGGCGCCCTGGTTTTCGATCAGCTGGTAGCGGGGTTCGTCCGTGAGTGTCCAGCGGTTCACGTCCAGTCCGATGCGGGAGATTTCCTGGACGATTTTCGCCATCTGCCCGGCCTCGAATATCTCATAAACGGAGATGCGCTGGTTGAAGAAGGCGCCATTGCGTTCGACTTGCCGCCAGATTGTTTCCTCGTAAATGTCGTCGAATTCCATCTCGGTGTAAAAGCGGGCGCGGGCGTCGTCATCCATCAGGAAACGGAATTCTTCCTCGTTGCCGGTGCGGATGCGGGCGAGGTATTTGGGCAGCTGCTTTTTGTCCTTGTGCTGGTCGAGGTAGAGGCTGAGGGGGCAGCCGTAGCGGGTGACGCCGGCGCCGAGTTTTTCCAGGCGGGAGAGGGCTTCGACAATCCGGTCCACTTTGGCCGCGGGGAACTGGTGTTTGTCCCTTATGCGCGCCAGGATAACGTCTTCCGAGCCGAGTTCGAGGAGAATGCGGTTCATGTCCTCGTCGTTGTCTATGTATTGCTCGCGCCGTTTGCGTTTGATTTTGTAAAGGGGGGGTTGGGCTACGTAGACATAGCCTTTTTCGACGAGGCCCTTGAGCTGGCGGTAAAGGAATGTCAGCAGCAGGGTGCGGATGTGGGAGCCGTCCACGTCGGCGTCGCACATGAGAATGATTTTGTGGTAGCGGGCCTTGTCGGCGTTGAAGGAGCCGTCACCCTCGTGGTCGCCTATGCCGGTGCCCACCGCGGTGATGATGGTGCGGATTTCGGTGTTGTTGAGGACTTTGTCAAGGCGGGCTTTCTCGACGTTGATGAGCTTGCCGCGGATGGGGAGAATGGCCTGGTAGCGGCGGTCGCGCCCTTGTTTGGCGGAGCCTCCGGCGGAATCGCCTTCAACGATGAAGAGTTCGCACAGTTCGGGGTCTTTTTCCGAGCAGTCGGCCAGTTTGCCGGGCAGCCCCCCGCCGCTCATGGCGCTTTTGCGGACGGTCTCGCGGGCTTTGCGGGCGGCGTCGCGCGCCCGCGCCGCGTTGCGGCATTTGTCCGCGATTTTTTTGGCGACGGAGGGGTTTGTCTCGAATTCATATTTGAGTTTTTCGCCGACAATTTTCTGCACCATGCCGTCCACTTCACTGTTGGAGAGTTTGGTCTTGGTCTGGCCCTCAAAGCGGGGGTCCGGGATTTTCACGGAGATGACGGCTGTCAGGCCCTCGCGCACGTCGTCGCCGGACAGCTGGGGGTCTTTTTCCTTCACCATGTTGTTGGCTTTGACGTAATTGTTGATGACGCGCGTGAGAGCGGTGCGGAAGCCGGAGAGGTGGGTGCCGCCTTCGATGTTGTGGATGGAGTTGGCGTAGGCGTAGATTTGTTCGGCGTAGCCGTCGTTGTATTGCAGGGCCACGTCCACGACGGTTTCGGGGCCTTCTTTGCCGTTCCCGTTATGCCGGGCTTCGCCGGAAAAAGCGATGGGTTTGGGATGGACGGCGGCTTTCGAGCGGTTGAGAAAGGTGATGTATTCGGCCAGGCCGTCTTTGAACAGGAACCGGTCACTTTTGTTGTGGCGCTCGTCTTTGAGCTCGATGGTGAGGCCCGGGTTCAGAAATGCCAGTTCCCGCAGGCGTTTGGACAGGATTTCGTATTTGAATTCCCGGACGGCCAGGAAAATGTCCGGGTCGGGCATGAAGGACTGCTTTGTTCCGGTTTTTTTGGTCGTGCCGATGACTTTTAATTTCTCCGCGGTTTTTCCTTTGGCGAAGACCATGTGGTAAACTTTGCCGTCGCGGCTGACTTCGGACTCGAACCATTCCGAGACGGCGTTGACGCATTTGGCGCCGACACCGTGCAGGCCGCCGGCCACCTGGTAGACGCCCTTGCTGAATTTGCCTCCGGCGTGCAGGTTTGTCATGACCAGTTCGAGGGCCGGCATTTTCCACTTCGGGTGCATGTCCACGGGGATGCCCCGGCCGTCGTCCTCGACTGAGCAGGAGCCGTCCAGGTGGATGGTGACCCGCACGTTTTTGCAGTAGCCGGCCAGAGCCTCGTCAATGGCGTTGTCTACCAGCTCGAAGACGCAGTGATGCAGGCCCCGCTCGTGGGTGTCCCCGATATACATGTCGGGGCGTTTGCGCACACCGTCCAAGCCTTCGAGTTTTTCGATTTTCGAGGCGTCGTAGCGCTCCGTTCCCCGTTTTTGGTCCGGTTTGGATGTTCCTTTAGCTTTCTGCCTTGGCATACGGTTGAACCCCTTGAAAGAGATGTTGATGAGACACTTTCGCGGCGCCGCCGGGCGCGGCGCGACTAACGGCATCTGTTATTAGAAAAAGTCCCGGGAAAATACAAAGGAAATTTTCCTCCGGAACGAAAAAAACGCCTTTGACAAATCCCTGCGCCGCGCCGCGGGGAGCGGGCTTTTCACGCCGGCAGGGCGCTTTCTTACTCCAAGGCCCGCTGCTTTTTCTGGTGTTCTTTTTGGATGGAGGTTGAACCGGACTGGAAAGAAGCCAGCAGGACTTTGCCTCCCATAAGGCAAATGAAGGAAAGCGCCAAAGTGAAGAGCAGCGCGAAGAAGGTTTTCACCCAGTCGGCGTCAAAGAACAGCCGTCCCGCCGCTATGCTGGCCGCGGCGCACATGAGGAGAGCGGCGGCGCCTGCGATGGCCGCTTGAACCGCCTCCGAATTAAACCGCGCCGCGATGTGAACGTGCGCCAGGGCCGTTCCCACCACGATAATTCCAAGGGAGACTCCCAGGCCGACAACAGTGAAACCGATGCCTTTGTCGCTTTTGGCGAGGGAACTGAGAAAGAGGTATCCCACCAGCAGGATGAAGAAAGCGGCGATTCCAAGCAGAATGTTGAAGGTAGGATCTCCTTCCGGAACGGTCAGGTAGTGGCCCACTATCATTTTAATGGCATCGACAACCTTTTGCATCATGAAGCCCCCCGGTTAGGTTATTTTGACATGTGAATGCTTTCAGTCCGAGTCATGACAGAAAAAGGGGCCGCTGTCCACTTATTTCGCGTGCTTTTTGCCGGAAAGGCGGCGGCCGCGGCTTATTCAAGCGTGAACGGCCACAGCCGCGGAATCAATGCGACGCTGGCGATGAAATAAAGCAGGTTGAGGGGCAGCCCGGCGCGGGCGAAATCGGTGAACTTGTAACCGCCGACTCCATAGACGTAAGTGTTGGTCTGGTAGCCGACGGGCGTGGCGAAACTGGCGGAGGCCGCCACGCATGCCGTGATGACGAAAGGCCGGGGATCCAGCCCCAGGGTTTGCCCCAGCCCCAGGGCGATCGGGGCCATCAGCACAATGGTCGCATTGTTGGAGAGCAGCTCCGTCAGGATGGTGGTGCATAAATAGAGCGCGCCTAAAAGCACGTAAGGCTTCAGAGCGGGAGCGATGGCGCCCTCGGCCAGCCGGGCCAGCCCTTGGGCGATCAGGTCCGCCGTGCCGGTTTTTTCCATGGCCAGGCCCATGGCCAGCATGCCGTAAATCAGGATCAGCAGCCCCCATTCAATGGTCTGATAGGCTTCCTTGGGCTTCAGGCATCCCGTGGCGAAGATGATGACGCAGGCCAGGACCGCCGCCGCCAAAATCGGCATGACGTCGAAAGTAGCAAGACTTATCATTCCCGTCAGCGTTCCGGCCACGATGGGCATCTTTCTCCTCTTGCTGTAGGAGGGCGTGGCCGGGCGGTCGAGCAGCAGAATGTCGCTGCTCTTGCGCATCTCCTCGATGGCTTGGTTGGTGCCCATCATCAGCAGCGTGTCGCCGAATTGCAGCGGAATAGTGTCGATCTGCTGCCGCAGGTTGACGCCCCGCCTGTGGATCGCCACCACAATCATCCGGTAACGCTGGCGGAAATTCAAATCCGTGATGGACTGTCCCGCGATGGGGGAGTTTGGGCCGATGACGCCCTCGACGATCGAGCCTTCGTGAGCGGCGATCTTCTCCAGGCCCACATTCCGCTCGAATTGCAGATCAATTCCCTCGACGCTGCGGGCGTGGGCGAAACCCGAAGGGCGGCAGGCCAGCACCAGCCGGTCCCCTTCCCGGAGCGCGGCTTTGCGGGGATCTCCAGCCAGCCGAATCCCGTTGCGGATGATTTCGATAATCCGGACATGCCGCGTCTGCAGAATCCCCGAATCCGCC
>CAZYUX010000131.1:0-7649 GCA_964650745.1 uncultured Puniceicoccaceae bacterium | reverse complement strand
CAACCGGGGCGGTGGCGCCGTGCTGTGTGGCCACAACGGCGCCGAGGGCGTTGCCCAGGCGGCAACATTCCGCGGGCGGGCGGCCCCGAAGGCGCAGGTGGAGGAAACCGGCGGTGAAAGCGTCACCCGATCCGCACGTGTCGGCGGTTTTCACTTTATAACCCGGCGCGTAAACGCTTTGCTCCGGCCGGGAGACCCACAGCGCGCCGCGTTCGCCCAGCGTGATGACGCATTCGGTCAAACTGAATTTTTCGGCCAGTTCCCGGCCGGTTTCCGGAAGGCCGCCGCCGCCCAGGTTGAGCATCACGTCCAGTTCCGCGGCTTCTTCCTCGTTGAGTTTGAGGATGCCGGCCCGGCGCAGCGACCGGACGATGTTTTCCCGGTTGTAGCAGTCTTTGCGCAGGTTGATGTCGAGCAGACGGAGGGCATCCGGCCGGGAGGCGTCCAGCAGCTTGTAGAGTGTTTCCCGCGAGCGCGCGTTGCGCTGGATCAGCGTCCCGAAACAAATGCAGTCTGTTTCCGCCGCCAATGCCAGAAGCGGTTTCGCCGGTTCCATGTAATCGTAAGCGGTCCCCGGAGTGATGGAAAAACCGGGTTGGCCGTTTTTATCCACGGTGACGGGGACGGTGCCGGAGGGATGGTCATTCCGCTGGATGAATTCGGTTTCCATGCCGAGTTCCTTCAGCCGGGCCAAGGCTTTGCGGCCCAGATCGTCCTTTCCCAGAGCGCTGGCGATAATTCCGCGGTTCCCCAGACCATTGACACGGCAGGCGAAATTGCCCGGCGCGCCGCCCAATACGGCGCCGCTCGGAAGCAGGTCCCATAACACTTCCCCAAAAGCAACCACTAACTTCGCCATTGCAGGTTCCCCGTGAGCATGGTTCTGTTATTGGCACGGAAAGCCTTTCCATGTCAATCCCGCCCTGTCCTGGAAGGATTGCGGGCGGAGATCGAGTCTGCCGCAGTGAAAAAGGACGGCGATGCGGCAGCTTCCTGGCTAACGTGTGGCAAATTAGGCGGAAAAGGGGTCGGGCTGTTGCTGTTGCAATTGGCAGAGAGGAGAGGGGTCAACCCGGACCAGCCTTGACAAGCCAACCCGCAACCCGCAACCGTTCACCCATGGCGTTACGGTTTTGCTCCGCCATTTACACATGTTACGTAAAATGCAACGTGAGTTTGAAGCGTAACAAGAGAAAACAAATGAGAGAATGAGAGACTTTTGCGCCGGGCGCGGGAACCGCTTCGACTCCCAGCCCGCTTTCCGGGCGGCTTTCCGGTCCTCAACCTCCGCCGTCAAACGCTTCCGCAGCTTGGCTGCCCGACCAGGACTCGAACCTGGACAAAGTGATCCAGAGTCACTTGTGCTGCCATTACACCATCGGGCAATGCAGTTTGTTATTGTGCCATATGAGGCGGCTTTTTCAACTCTCTTTTTTGGGGGCGGGGAAGGGAAAGGTGGCGAGGAAGGGCCGGCCGGTTTCAGGTCCGCGCACCCATTCGGCCCGGACGGCAAAGACGTCCTGAACCAGCTCCGGGGTCAACACCTCCCGGACGGGTCCGCTGGCGGCTGTTTCGCCTTTTTTTAGCACCAGGACGTGGTTGGCGTATGCCAATGCCAGGTTTAAATCGTGCAGGATGAAGAGAACGGCGGCACCGGCGGACGCCATTTCCCGGGCTATTTGAAGGATGGCGTGCCGGTGGGCGAGATCGAGGTTGGCCGTCGGCTCGTCGAGAATCAGACAGCGGTTTTTTCCTTCGGCGGGTTCCCATATTTGAGCCAAAACCCGGGCCAGCTGCACGCGCTGTTTTTCTCCTCCGGACAGGTTGGTATAGAGTTGGCTTGCCAATGCCTCCATGTCCATCCGGCGCAAAACCTCGCGGCAGATGGCTTCGTCGCGCGGCGCCTCGTCTTTGGCCAGATGGGGCATGCGGCCCATCATGACGACGTCCAGCACGGTGAAGGGGAAACTCAAGGTGGACTCTTGTGGAAGCACGGCGCGGATGCGGGCCAGTTCCGAGGGCTCCCATTTTTCCAGTTCCCTGCCTCCGGCAAGCACCTTTCCCGCGGCGGGGCGCCATTCTCCGGAAAGGATTTTGGCCAATGTGGACTTGCCCGCGCCGTTAGGGCCGAGAAGGGCCGTCAGGCGGCCTGGAACCAGTTCAAGCGAAACGTTATTCAGAACGTTTTTGTCGTTGCGCTTGAAGATGATGCCGGCGGCTTGCAACATAGGCTGGGGGGAACTTTGGCGGCGGATCAGCTCAGGGACAGGCGTTTCCACCGCATGAGCAACAGGAGGAAAAAAGGCGCGCCGGCCAGCGCGGTGATAATGCCGATAGGCAGTTCGGCCGGACGGGCCAGCAGGTCCGCGCCCGTGAGTAAAATGCCGCCGAGCAACACGGATGCCGGCAGAAGGGTGCGGTGGTCAGGCCCCAGGGAAATCCGGAGCAGATGAGGAACGACCAGACCGACAAAGCCGATCATCCCGCACGCCGCCACGCTTGCGCCGACCATTGCGGCGCTCAAAAAAACCAGCCAGCGTTTCACCCGCTGGGTGTTGACGCCCAGATGGAACGCTTCGGCCTCCCCCAGGAGAAAGGCGTTCAGCGGCCGCGCCAGAAAAAGCAGAGCGCCCATCGCCGGCAGGCTGATGGCGGCGGCGGCGCCCAGGCTCCGCCAAGTGGCGCCGCTCAAACTGCCCAATGACCAGAAAGCGAATTCCCGCAACTCGTCGTCCGAAGCCAGATAAATCAAATAGCCCACGACCGCCCCCGAAAGGGCGTTGACGGCGATGCCAACTAAAAGCATGGTGGCCACGTGAGTGCGCCCCCGCACTTTGGAGAAATGATAGATGAGAAAAGTGACGGCCACCGCGCCAGCCATGGCGCAAACAGATGTCAGCGCCTCCAGCGGATGTCCCAGCCATTCCGTCATGGTTTTCTTTAAATAAACAATAGCCAGAACCGCCCCCATGGCGCCTCCGCTGGAGACGCCGATTAATCCCGGATCGGCCAGCGGATTGCGGAACAACCCTTGCAAGCCCGCTCCGGCCGCTGCCAGAGCCGCTCCCGCCAGCACCGCCAGCGCCGTTCGGGGCAAGCGGATGTGAAGCAGGATGGCCGCGTCGCGCTCCGTGTAAGCGGCAAACCCGTCCGGCAAACCGGCCTTGCCCGCGAAGATGGCCAGAATTTGCGCCAATCCGGGCTTTTCCGGTCCGCTGGCGCAGGAAAGCAGAACCGATCCGGCCAGTATTACGGCGAGTATTCCCAAAGCTGGGCGCTTGTAAAACCGTTGCTGGCGCACCTCTGTCATATCCCCCCATCCCAGCAATCCGCGGGAGAAAGGCAAAATGAAAAAATCTTAAGCCGGACTCTTCCCTTCCGATAACGAGCCATGGATGATTTCCCTCAAAAGAGGCCGCCGCCGCGGGAAAGCCATCATGCCGGGCAGCCATCTCCACGCAGCGGGCTTTGGGCCGCTTGCGCCATCCGGAAAAATCTTTGCGGATAATGCCGATAAGACGAAAAACATGCAGCGGATGAAAAAACTCCGGCGCATGATGTGGGTTCTGGTCTTCCTGTGTCCGGGAATGGCCGGAGCGGAGGAGCTGGCAACGGAACAAACGGCTGGCGGCACGGATCAAGCTTACCAGCTTGGACCTTTGGATTTGGTTGGCATCACGGTTTACAATGAACCTGATTTATCTGTCGAACAGCGGCTTGACGCCAGGGGCTACGTCCAGATCCCTCTGCTGGGCAATGTCTGTCTTGCCGGTCTGACTGTTCGCGAGAGCGAATTTCTGCTGGAAAACCGGTTTCACGAAGAGCGTTTTTTAGCCCGGCCACAGGTTTCCCTCACGGTGCGGGAATACTCCCGAAAGGAAGCTTCCGTGCTGGGCCAAGTGAAAAGACCCGGCCAGGTTATGTTCCCCCTCGAAGCCGGCAGCATGGACATTGTCGAGGCTATTTCCCGGGCCGGGGGGCTGACCGGGATCGCCAAAGCCGACGCCGTGCGGATTGCGCGGAAAGACGGAATGTCCGGAAAAGAAAAAATGATGACGGTCAACGTGAGCAGAATTCTTGCCGGAGAAAAAAAGGCCGGAAAGGAAGCGCCCGGGTTCCGGATCTTGCCAGGCGACGTCATTTACGTGCCGGAGCGGGTTTTTTAAAGACGCACACTGAAGATGATGAGCCCAGAACGATCCAGCCAATCCTTGGAGTCAAAAACAGCGCCCGGGGCCGCCGCGCCGGTGGAGACGGACTTTTTGCCCGGTTTCGGGGACGTGCTCTACATTATCCGGGAGCGCTGGGCGGCGGGAACCGCGGCCGGCTTGCTCGCGGCAGGGGTTTTCGCCATTTACTTTCTGCAGCAACCTCCGCTCTACGAGGCCGCCGCTTCGATACTCGTGGAAACGACGGCGGACAAAGTCATGGACATCGAAAAGGTGGTGGACACCTCCCTGACAGGCCAGCGCCAGTTATTCGAGGCCGCCCTCAACAGCCACTACCGGCAGTTGACCAGCCGCACCCTCCTGCTCCAGGTGCTGGAAACACTGGCGCCGGAAGAAAAAAAGCGGGCCGTTGGCCCTTATCTGCCCGATGCTCCGCCCCCTTCGTTTAAACGGAAAGCGTTTCTGGAAGATGTTGTGCGGGAGTCCTGCCAAGTGCAGTGGGAGGAGGGCACCCAAGTGTTCGCTTTGCGTTTCCGGCACCGGGACGCGGGAGCGGCCGCTTTGCTGGCAAACCGTTACGCGGCTCAATACATTCTCTTTGTTTTGAACCGCAGCGGCGCGGGCAACGATTCCGCATTGCTTTTTTTGCGCCGGCAAGCCGGGGACCTGCGCGGGCAAATCGCCGAAGCCGAATCCCGGCTGCAAGCCTACCGCGAAGAGCACCGTCTGGTGTCCATCGAAGAAAACCAGAATATCATCCAGGAGCGTTTGAAGAGCCTCAACGAATCAGCCACGCGGAATAAAGTCGAGCGTCTGGCCCTTGAATCCCGGACCGCCCAAATCGAAACCGCGCAAAAAAACGGCGGTGAACTGCTCGAAATCCCAGCCATCCTGCAGTTCGGCAATGTGCGGGAAATCCTGGCCGAATTGGACGCTGCTCAAGCGGAGCGCGCCGCCTGGTCCGGGCGGTATCTGGAAAAGCACCCTCGCATGACGGAGAATGCCGCCCGTCAGGCCGCTTTGCGCCGCAAGCTCGATCAAAAAGTCCAGCTGGCCGCGGCGGACTTGCGCCACCAGCTGGCGGAGGTCCGCGGCCGGCAGGAAAGAATCGAGGCCGCCCTGCGCCAGGCGGAAGCTGAAGCCCTGCGGCTGGACAGAATGGCCATCGATTACAACGTGCTCCGGCGCAAACTCGAAACGGACAAATCCACTTTCGGCCAAATCCTCACCCGTTTGAATGAAACCACCATCTCCAGCCGGCTCGACAACACGAATATCCGCATCCTTGACCAGGCGCAAATCCCCGGCAAGCCGGTTTCGCCCAACCCCCGAAAAATCATCCTCGGCGCGCTGCTTCTCTTTGGCGCCGCGTTTTTCATCGTGCCCCTGGGGCTGGAAATGGCGGACAACCGGCTGCGCACCTTTTCCGATATCGACCGGTTTCTTGGCAAACTCTCCCTTGGGGAAGTGCCGGAAATCAAAAAACGGGAGGACGTTTCGCTGCCGCTGGTAATGCTGGAGGAGAACGACGAATCCCTCGTTGAGCTTTTCCGGGGGCTTTACAGCCACTTGCAAATCATTTCAAAGACCGCCCCGCCCAAAGTGCTGCTTCTGACCAGCACCCTGCCCGAAGAAGGCAAAACCTTTTTGTCCTGCAACCTGGCCGCTGCCTTCAGCCGGCACGGCCACCGCACCCTGCTGATGGACTGCGATTTCCGCCGCCCCGAACTTCACCGGACTTTCAAGGTGAAAAACACGGCCGGCGTGCTGCGCTGGTTCGACACGGGCGCCGCCGTTCCCCCGCCCGCCGAAATAGCGGCCGGCTCCGAACTGGGCATTCTCCAAATGCGCGATTCATTCTTCTTCTTGCGCGCCGGCGGCTCCAGCAAGCGGCCCACCGAGATGATGGGCCATCCGCGTTTTGAAAAGCTTGTGCATTCCCTGCGGGAAGCGTTTGACATCGTCATTATAGACACGCCTCCCACCGGCGTTTTTCCCGACGCTTTTTTCCTTGCCGAATTCGCCGATGAGACCGTTTACGTTTGCCGTCAAAACATGGTCAACCGGCACCGCGTGAAACTCTCCATCCAGGAACTGGACCGGACGCCCGCGCAGGTTGTTGGAGTCATCCTCAACGGTGTTTCCGCTTCTCTGAACCGGCACGGCTATTACGGCCGCGGCTATGGTTATCACTCATACGGGTATTATTACGGGGCCGGATCCTGCCAAAAATACTACCAGCGCAAAGAAGAACCGGAACCGGCGCCTGAAAAAACCCCCGCCAGCGTGGTTTAACCTCCCTCCAATCCATCCGGACTCCGGCAATGGGAGGGGCTGGCGCGCGTTGCTTTCGGCTTGGACGGCGGTTTCGTTGGCGAAAAAGATTTCCGCTTTTTATTCCTTTGCCATGTAAGGGTACCGGTAATTGGCAGGGGGGAGGAAGGTTTCCTTGATGGCGCGGGGGGAGACCCAGCGCTCGAGGTTGAGCCAGCTGCCCGCCTTGTCGTTCGTGCCCGAAGCGCGGGCGCCTCCGAAGGGCTGCTGCCCCACGACGGCGCCGGTGGGCTTGTCGTTGATGTAGAAGTTGCCCGCGGCGTTGCGCAGGGCCTTGACCGCCTTGACGATCGCGAAGCGGTCCTGGGCGAAGATGCTGCCGGTGAGAGCGTAGGGGCTGGTGGTGTTGCACAACTCGAGCGTCCGGTCATATTCCTTTTCCGGATACACGTGGATGGTCAGCACCGGCCCGAAGATTTCCTCGAGCATGAGCTTGGAGCGCGGATCCTTGCTTAAAACGATGGAGGGCTGGATGAAGTAGCCTTCGGTGTCGTCATAAGTGCCGCCGCAAAGGATTTCCATATTGGGGTCCTGGCGGGCGAAATCTATATATCCGCTGATGTTCTTGAAGGCCGCCTTGTCAATGACCGCTCCCATGTAGTTGGTGAAGTCGCGGACATCCCCCGCTTTGATCGTGGCGGTTTCCTCGAGCATCCGCTCTTTGATTTCGGGCCAGAGCGAGTCAGGCACATACATGCGGCTGGCGGCGGAGCATTTCTGCCCCTGATACTCGAAGGCGCCGCGGATGGTGTTGGCCGCCGTTATTTCGATGTCGGCCGATGGATGCACGAAGATGAAGTCCTTGCCTCCGGTTTCGCCGACGATGCGCGGGTAAGAGAAATACTTTCGGATATCCGATCCGATGGCCAGCCAGATGGTTGAGAAAACGTAGGTCGAGCCGGTGAAATGCACGCCGCCCAGGTCGAGGTGATTAAGCACCGGCGGGCCGATCACGGGGCCGGGGCCGGGCAGCATGTTGATGACACCGTCGGGGAATCCCGCTTCCTTGAGGATTTTCATGATATAGTAAGCCGGCAGGACCGCCGACGAGGCCGGTTTCCAAACCACGGCGTTGCCCATGAGGGCGGGAGCCGTGGGCAGGTTGCCCGCGATGGAAGTGAAGTTGAAGGGCGAGACGGCAAAGAC
>CAZYUX010000130.1:0-7662 GCA_964650745.1 uncultured Puniceicoccaceae bacterium | reverse complement strand
CGGAGAAAATATCCGCCTTGGCAAAACCAGCCCTTTCTTTTCCCGTTTTTTATGGTTTAATTATTACGATGAAATCGTAAAAACGGAAATTCAGCGGAACAGCCGTGCTGGGCAGGAAGAAAAAGACCATTCAGAATATCAGTTTCACTCTCGACGCAGCGGCGGGAGTGACGCTCATGTCTTTGGTCTATTTCTTTTTAAAACATTACGGCCGCGTGTGGCAGGATTTTTTGCGGGCGGTCACCGGCTATCCCTTCCGCATCGAGGGGGTCTCCCACTTGGGCGGGCAGTCCTGGCTTTTTCTCATCCTCTTATTCAGTGTGCTGGCCTCGCTCAAGCTGACGCGTTTTTATGAGGAAGATCTGCTCGCGCCGTTCACGCGGGTCGTATGGGCGTCGGGCAAGGGCATTCTCGTCGGCCTGGCCGCGGCAGCCCTCTTCTTTTACTTTTTTGCCATAATTGAATTCAACCGCTCGGTGTTGTTCGGTTTCGCCGGGATCTTTTTCGTCTATCATATCGCCAAAGAAGCGGCGCTGCGCCGTTATCTGACGCATAAATATTTCCGGCGCAAGCCGATGCAGGCGCTGCTCGTAAGTCCGGCAAGAGACATTGAACGGCGGATGCGGGATTTTGGCCGGAAGGAATTTGGCGCGGTTCAAGTGAAAGGCGTGGTGCTGACCGATGGAAAACAGGAAGACTTGCCGTCCGGTTGCCTGTGGGAGGTTCTCGGCCTGCCGGAGCGGCTGCCGTCTCTGCTCTCGCGCGGGGGGTGGGATGTCGTCTTTCTGGGGGAAACGAGCAAGCTGGAAATCGCTCAGACGGTTCTGATGGCGGCGGAGGAACAGGGCATCGAAGTATGGTGTTTCGCTGATTTTCTCTCTCCGATGCTGGCCCGGTCACATGTGGATGAATACGCAGGCAAGCCCGTTATCGTGTTTAACACCACGGGCGATTACGAGGCGCGGTTTCTGGTCAAGAGGGTGTTCGATTTGTCGCTTTCCGCCTGTCTGCTGGTGTTGTTGTCTCCGCTGTTGCTGGGCATTGCGGCCGCCATCAAACTCACTTCCCGCGGGCCGCTGTTCTTTGTCCAGCGGCGCACGGGCTTTCGGGGCAAGCCTTTCCGCATGATCAAGTTCCGCACCATGCGCAGCAACGCGGAAGAAGAGCGCGCTTCGCTGTTGGATCAAAACGAAATGAGGGGGCCCGTGTTTAAAATCAGGGATGATCCCCGGATTACGCCCGCGGGCCGTTTTTTGCGCCGCTACAGTCTGGACGAGTTGCCCCAGCTGCTCAATGTTTTGAAAGGAGAGATGAGCCTGGTGGGGCCGCGGCCGCTGCCGGTGGAGGAAACCCGCAGGTTCGAGGCGTTCCGGGATTTCCGGCGCTACAGCGTCCTGCCCGGCATCACCGGTCTCTGGCAAGTTTCCGGGCGCAGCGACATCGAGGATTTCGCCTCCTGGGTGCGGCTCGACCTCGAGTACATTGACCGGTGGAACCTGTGGCTGGACATCCGCATCCTTTGCCGCACCCTGCCCGCCGTCTTAAAAGGACAGGGGGCGCGCTGATTCCGCCCGGCGCGGAGAAAAAGATTGAAATCTTCTTCGGAACAATTCATATTTGCCCTTTCGCAATGGATTGAATTTAATTCCAGCGCCAAACTCAACCAAACTGAATCTCGCGCCTAATAAGTATGGGGAAACATTTCAGCTCCGGCCGCCGCGGCAAAAGGCATTACCAAAAACGGGGGAATTATGTCCGGCGGAATGAGCGCATCCGCGTGTCCGAGGTCCGGCTGATTGGGCCGGACGGCAAGCAAATCGGGGTTATGCCCACCTCCCAGGCCATGAAAATCGCCCGCGGCCACGGGCTGGATCTCGTGGAAATTTCCCCGGGAGTGCGGCCGCCCGTGTGCCGGGTGATTGATTACGGCAAATACAAATATGACCAGGCTAAGAAGGGCAAACAGTCAAAAGCCTCTCCTTCCTCGAAAATCAAGGAGGTGAAGCTGCGCGTGCGCATAGACCCCCATGATTACGGGATCAAGATGCGCCGGGCCGAGGAATTCCTGTTCAAGGGCAACAAAGTGCGTGTGACGTTAACCTTCCGGGGGCGGGAATTGGAGCACGAGGAATTGGGCTACGAACTGGTCAACCGGGCTGTGGCCGAGCTGGGCCACGTCGGGGTGAAGGATGCCGACGCCCGGCGGTTCGGGCGGAACATCAGTTTGACGCTTTCGCCTTTGCCGGAGAAGAAACGGAGGCTCAAATACAATGAGCCGCACGAAGTGGAGCCCGAAATAAAACCGGAACCGGAAGCGGAAAAAGAAACCGGCGATTGAGAGCCTGCCGTCCCATGGCTGGAGGAACGCACCGGAGATTCGCCGTTATTGCCCTGATGGCAGGGGCGGCGGCGTGCGTCCCGCTTTCCGGCTGGGCCCGGCGGATCAATGGGGTTCAATACATCAGCCTTTCCGACCTCGCGGGGGATTTTGGCATGCGCCGGGAATGGGTGCATCCTTTCAGCCAGGCCGTATTGAGGGCAAAAAACATCCGTATGGAGATGGAGGAGCACAAGCGGCATTTCACGCTCAACCAGTGCAAGGTCCACATGGGTTTTCCCGTAGCCCGGAAGGGTGCGGATTTGTTTGTCAGCGAGAGGGATTACCGTGACGCCTTGAAGCCTTTGCTGACGCCGCAGGTTTTTCTTCCGGTTCCCAAGCTTTACCGCATCGTGCTCGACCCCGGCCACGGGGGCAAGGATCCCGGGGCGCGGAACCTCCGCCTGGGCCTCCGGGAAAAGGATTTGACTCTCGACCTTGGGATGCGGCTGCGGAAGATTTTAAGGAGCCGGGGTTATGAAGTTTTGATGACCCGGGAGGATGACCGCTTTTTGGATCTCGAAGAAAGAGCCGCCTTTGCCAACCGCGCCAAGGCGGATCTATTTATCAGCCTGCATTTCAATGCCAGCCGCGTCCGGCGCGTCAACGGGGTGGAATGTTTCGTTTTCACTCCGCGGAACCAGCCCTCCAGCGCCCGGTCCAAAATATACGCCGCCGACCGCCGGGGCTATCCCGCGAACCGCAATGACACGTGGAACCTGCTGGCCGGGTATTATATCCAGAGAAGGCTGGTCCGGGAACTCAAAACGGAGGACCGGGGGGTCAAGCGTGCCCGTTTTGCCGTGCTCAAGGCCCTGAACTGTCCAGGCCTCCTCGCCGAACCGGGCTTTCTTTCAAATCCCGGTGAAGCGGCCCGGCTTCGAAACAGCGGCTACCGCGAGCACGTGGCTCAAGCTATTGCCGATGGCGTTCACATCTATCAGCTCACTCTCAACCGCCTGCGCGCGCGCTGAGGGAAATCCAGGGGCGGACGGATGAAAAAACGGGCCGCCGTGCTATTTGTTTTTTTCCCCCTGCTCGTTTTCGCGGCGGATCCTCTCAGTGTGGCCGTCGTGGCCAACAAGGCGGACGAAGAATCCCTGGAACTGGCCCGCTATTACATGGAGAAGAGGGGTGTTCCCGCCGCGAACCTGATGGCTTTGCCCTTTCCGGAGCAGGAAACCATTTCGAGGGAAGCTTACGCGCGCCGTTTGCATAATCCCTTGCTGAAGGAATTGACGGCGAAAGGCTGGATCGAGGCCGCCGCCTCGGAGCTGACGCATGAGGACGGGCGGCTGAGGTATGGCATCCTGGGGCACAAAATCGGTTTTCTGGTTCTGTGCCGGGGCGTGCCGTTGCGCATTCGCGGCGGCGCGGGAGGAGGAAAAGGAAATTCCGCGGCCGGCGCGCTTGACACCACGCGCGCTTCCGTGGACGGGGAACTGGCGCTGCTGGCTTACCCCGGGCTGTATCCGCTGCCCGGATACGTCGGCAATCCTCTCTTTAAAAAAGAAAGCCCTCCGCGCCCCGTGCTTGAGCAAGTCATCAAGGTAGCCCGGCTGGACGGGCCAAGTTTGCGCGGCGCCAAGGCGCTTGTGGACGGGGCGCTCGAAGCCGAACGCCGGGGACTCATGGGCCGCGTTTACGTGGACCTGGGCCATTACACCCGCTCCGGCAGAAAAAAGGGGGACGAGTGGCTCGAGGCGGCGGCGGAAACTTTCGAGGCTCTTGATTTTGATGTGCACACCGAAAAAACCCGCCAGGTTTACCAGCCGCACCACCGTTTTGATGCTCCGGCGCTCTATTTCGGCTGGTACCGCGAGCATGTGTGCGGCCCTTTTCTTAATCCCGGTTTCCGTTTTCCTCCCGGCGCCGTGGCCGCGCACCTTCACAGCTTTTCCGCCAGCACCGTGCGCCGCCCAAACCGCCGGTGGGCGGGGCCGTTCATCGAAAAAGGCGTGACGGCCACCGTGGGGAACGTGTTCGAGCCATTGCTGCTCTACACGCACCACCTCGACCTGTTTGCCGAAGCCCTGGCGCGGGGGGATTGCCTGGGTGACGCCGCCTATTACGCTCTCCCCGCGCTCAGCTGGCAAGCCGTTCTTTTGGGCGACCCGCTGTACCGGCCCTTCAAGGTGACGCTGCAAGAACAGCTGGCGCGGCTGGACGAGGATGGCATGGCCTTGGGCCAATACGCCATTATCCGCCAAATGCGGCGGCTGACAAAAGAAGGCAAAAAAGACGAGGCCCTCTCTTGCGGGGAGCGTTTTTTCCGCCGTTTTCCCGGGTTGGCTCTCGCCTTACACCTGGCCGGGGAATACCGGAAAAGCAGCCGGCCGGAGCGGGCAAAAAAAGTGCTCTTGTCTCTGTGCCACCGCACTTTTTTTACCGCGGATGAGTGGATCCCCGCCAGCGAAGCGGCGGATATGCTCCGCCAAATGGGTGAAGAAGACGCCGCCATGCGCGTGTGCCGGACTCTCCTCTCCGGCAGCCTGCCTGAAACCGTTGAAAAGGAGCTGCTGGCCAGAGGTATTGATCTGGCCAAGACGGGCATGGATTACGAGGCTGTTTCCGCATGGACGCGCCGCCTTAACGCAATCAAGGAAAATGAGCGCCGCCGCGCGGAACAGGCGCGGCAAAAGAAGAAAAAACCCTGATCCGGAGAACGGCCGGCGTCACTTCAAGCCCGGAATCTGTTTTTTGGCCAGGATCTCCATAATTTCGGCGGGCGGGCGGCCGTTTTGGTAAAGGTGGGCCATGACGCCCATGTAGGGCCGGGCGTATTCAAAAAACTTCTTGTAGCCGGCGCACAAGTAGTTGAGGCCTTTTTCGCCGTCCGGGGTTTTGCGAAAACGGTGTTTGGGGCAGCCGCCGTTGCAGGCGAAGCGCACCCCGCAGCCGCGGCAGAAGCGGGGCAGGGCGCCGCGTTTGTCCGCGCCGAATTTCATTTGCGCGGGCGACTCCGCCATTTCGGCGATGTGTTGCTTCAAAATATTTCCCAAATGGTAGCGGGGATAGACGAAGTGGTCGCAGGCATACACGTTGCCGTCATGCTCCATGACCAGAGCCCGGCCGCAGGTCTCCGCCTGGACGCAAACGCCTCCCGGGGTTCCCAGCCAGTGTCCCAGTGTCGTGTCGAAGAGTTGGATGAAGCACCGCCCCACATCCTTGCGCACCCAGCGGCCGAAGACCTGGATATAGAAATCGCCAAAGTCTTCCGGGCGCACGGACCACGAGGTGACGGGCGGGCCGGGTGCATCGTTTTTTTCATCGGGATCGAGGACGGGCGGAGTGGAGAGATGGAGGTTCAGCCCGCGGGCATCGGCGCCGGGCTTGCGCTCGATGATGGGGATGAACTGCATGTGGCGCGCGCCCGCTCCCCGGAGGAATCGGTAAACGTCCAATGGTTTCTTCGTGTTGCGCCGGTGCAGGCAGGTGAGGGTGTTGAACTCGACTTTATGTTTCAACAGGACCTCCAGCCCCCGCATGACGCGGCTGTGAGTCCCCTCCCCTTTTTTGTCCACCCGGAATTCATCGTGCAGGTTGCGCGGGCCGTCGAGGCTGAGGCCGATAAGGAAAGCGTTTTCGCGGAGGAATTCCCCCCACTCGTCATCCAGCAGAACACCGTTGGTCTGGAAAGCGTTTTCGACGGGCCGGCCTTGCGCGTATTTTTTCTGCAGGGCGACCACATTGCGGAAGAAATCCACGCCCAGCAACGTCGGCTCCCCCCCTTGCCATGCGAAGGACACCGTCTCCACGGGCTGGGCTTCGATATACTGGCGGATGAATTCCTCGAGAACCTCGCCGGACATCCGCCAATGCTCGCCGCCGGGGAAAAGGTTCTCTTTTTCGAGGTAAAAGCAGTAGCGGCAGGCCAGGTTGCAGACTGGCCCGATGGGCTTGACCATAACATGAAAAGGAGCGGCGGCGCGGTTCATGCGGGTGTCCGGATGCGGCTTTCAGGCGGAACTTGAGCGCATTGTAGAAGCGGTCAGCCGGGAGGCAAGTTTTTCAAGCCCTTGCGCGGGCGCGACAGGATGACGGCGCCCGCTCCCGTGAGCAGCAGCGCGCTGACGGGGTAAAAGGAAGGCGGGGGAAGCTCGCCCAGGATGAAGCAGGCCATGACCCCGGAGAAGACGAACTGGCCCAAGTTCGTTAAAGCCATGACTTGGCCGCGCACGTGTTTTAAAATGAAGTTATACAGGGAATGGCCCGCGGCCGTCGGCGCAAGCCCAAGGAACAAGAATATGAGGATTTCCCTGGCGTTGTATTCAACGCCGCGCCAGGCGCCCGTCACCGCCCCAGCGGCCAGGCAGAACAGGGCCGCGGTGAGATAGACCGGGGAGAGGTAGAGCCAGATGGAGGGCAGGCCGCGGTTTTTGCGGGCGAGGGCCAGGTATGCGGCTAAAAAGATCATCGAGGCGAAGCACAAAGCGTCGCCCGCCGCGTAATCAGGGTTGGCTTGATAGTCCGTTATGCCGAGGCAGACCAGTCCGGCGAGGGCGATGGCCGTTCCGGCGATCTCCCGGCGGTTCAGGAACTCGCGGACCAGGAGGATGAGCATAAAGGGCATGACAACGGGCACGAGATTGACAATGAGGCTGGCGTTGGCCGCGGGGGTCAGCCGCGCCCCGATGTTCCAAATAATGAAGTGCGCGCCCAGAAGGATTCCGGGCGGAAAGGCGCGGCGCAACAAGGCGGGCAGGCCGAAGGCGGGGTTGCGCGCCAGAGCGCGCAGGAACGCCGGCAGCAAAACCAGCCCCGCGATCAGCACACGAAAAGCGGCCAGCATCACGGCGTGGGTCCGGCTCAATTTGATGGCGATCACCGCCGTCGAGGCGATGAACACCCCCAATATCATCAGCCCGTAATAACGCTGCGGCGCAGGCGGCTCCCGGGATTCCGTTTGGCGGTTCATCCGCGCAAGGCCAATGCATTCTCCAAGATGTTGGCAAATAAAAAGGCGTCCGGACGGGCCAAAAAAACAGATGGCTAAAAGCTTGCCGCCGGGCCGGGCGGCTGATTGTATGCGCTTTTTTACAAGGCAATGCCAGCCAAGGTTATGGGTATTGACACGGCCATCGAGCTTTTGAAATACCGGCGCACGAAGATCGTGGCCACCCTGGGTCCGGCATCCAGCGGCGCGGAGGCGATCCGCCGTCTGCTTCTCATAGAACGTCTTAAAGAACGGCAGCGCAATCCCGCCCAGCCCCGCCGTGCACAGAAGGATCACCACCAAGTAGGTCGGGTAAAGTTTCCACAGGAGCCGGCGACGCCTGGCCATC
>CAZYUX010000129.1:0-7704 GCA_964650745.1 uncultured Puniceicoccaceae bacterium | reverse complement strand
ACCTTGCTTTTCCATCGCGACCTCGCGCTATCTATCCTATGTTAGCAATCCCGGAAATCGTTTGAAAAATTACCCCAAGAAAGGCTGACACGCCACATCAAAGATGGCTATCATCGTGGTGTGAGTTACCTAATACACGGGGAAAAAAATATTCCGGTATATTATGGCTGTTTAGCTTCGCAGGAAGGTTGGGAAGGTAATTGTAAATGGAAGTCATTACTGTCCGGTTAAGGCCGCATCCAAAAACCTCAATTTCTTGCTTGCTTTATGAGTAACGTGTGGTAGAATAGTTGGATGAAACGCCAAGAGAAAACCAACCAAACGGATTTGTTTGCCTGCCGGGAACGCGGCGCGGAGGGCAACTCCTCCCGCCCCTCAAACGGCAAATTTCTGCCGTTGCGATTTTATCAAAAGAGGAGCGTATGACGCCTATCAACTATGCCCTGTTCGAGAACGCCCGGCCTGATAATTCCGTTTAATGGGAGCGCCCTGTGAACTCAGCGGCTTATGCGCTTTTGTGGCCTTCCATGCCTTCTTTGAGCCAGAGGCGGAGTTTGTTCATGGCGCGGGCGCGGTGGCTGATGCCGTTTTTCTGGAAGTGGCCCAGTTCGGCAAAGGTTTTTTGATGGCCCAGGGGGAGAAAAAGGGGGTCGTAGCCGAATCCGTAAGCGCCGCAGGCCACGGGGGTGATGATGCCTTCGCAGCAGCCTTCGAAGATGTAGGGAACCTTGTCCGGGCTGACCAGAATCAGGCAGCAGACGAACCGCGCCGTGCGCTCGGCCGTGGGCGCCAACACCACTCAGGAGAGTTGGCGGGCTGCCTGTCTCTCGTGGCTCCTGCAAAACGGTCTGATTATCGAACGAAAAGGACGGAGTTGTTACCCTTTTTTTCTCAATGACTGGCTCATATATAACTGACCGCTACACGTAAACAGCAGCATCAAACCGCAATTTAATGCAAGAAAAATAGCTACACAATAGCTACAACTTTAATAAATGCTTGTATATCAATATGTATATACGGTTCCGGCAACCGTTAATCCGTTCAGACCGGCTCAGGCGGAGAGTAGCGGAAGCTGAAATTCCGCACCCGCTGGGCAAAGCAGCCGGACAAAGCGTCCAGCGCGGAGCGGGGAAAAGCGGGCCGCCCGCGGTAAGCCGGATTCAGGGTGCTTTCGCTCCGGAATTCCTGCAGTACAAACCGTTCCGCGCCCCGCACCAGGCTGGCGACAGCCCGTAATTCATCCACCGTGTGCAGTCCTGGAATCACTGTGGTGCGGAACTCGTGCGCCAGACCCGAACGCATCACAATCGAAATGCTTTCACGAATTTTTCCAGTGTCCACCCGCGTTCCGGCGGCCAGGGCATAATTTTCCAGCGGCGCTTTCACGTCCATGGCGATGTAGTCCACAAGCCGCCGGAAAATGGCCAGCTGCAACGCCATGGGGTCCGCGCCGTTGGTGTCGAGCTTGACCAGGTAGCCCAGTTCCTTGATCTGCCCGAGGAAATCAGGCAGATCCGGTTGCAGCGTCGGCTCGCCGCCGGTGACGACCACGCCGTCCAGCCGCTTGCGGCGGCGTTTCAGGTAAGTGATGATACGCTTGGCGGGAATGGTTTCCCTGAACAGTTCCGGGCGCACGAGCGAGGGATTGTGGCAGTTGGGGCATTGCCAGGAACATCCCTGCGTAAAGACCACACAGGCGATCTTGTCCGGGTAATCTATGAGTGAATTTTTCTGAAAACCCCCGATGCGCATGTCTTGAAACCGCATCCATTCATAAACCGGGATTTGTAATAAGCAAGAGTGGAGAGCCTCTTTTTCCCGAAAAGCTTGCGCCGCGCCCGGCGGCCTTTGGCGTCCGTGCCGCCGTAACAGCCCCGGCCGCCGGAGTTCAGCTGCCGGCGGTGACGGTGGCGGGAGGCTCTGGAGCGGGAGCGTGCTCCGCAAACTGCAGACTGCTGCGCAAGGCGTATTCGCTTTGCTTTCCGGCGTTCCACTGCCCCACGGGGCGCAGGTACCCGACGACGCGGGAATAAACTTCCGCCTCGCGCCCGCAATGGGGACATTTGGGCTGTTCGCCGGCCAGGTAGCCGTGTTCCGGGCAAACCGAGAATGTGGGCGTGAGCGAGAAATAGGGCAGCTGGTAGTTTTCCGCGATCCGGCGCGCCAGGCGCTTCACGGTATTGGGATTGTCTATGCGTTCGCCCAAAAAAAGGTGCAGCACGGTGCCGCCCGTGTAGCGGGTTTGCAGTTCGTCCTGCAATTCGAGCGTCTCGAAAAGGTCGTCCGTGTAATTCACTGGCAGGTGCGAGGAATTGGTGTAGAAAGGCTCGGCTCCGCCCCGCCAGGCTTCCTCGTTGGCCGCAATAATGTCCGGATACAGTTTTTTGTCCTTGGCGGCCAGCCGGAAGGCGGTGCTTTCGGCAGGGGTGGCTTCGAGGTTGTAATGGTTGCCGGTCTCACGCTGGTATTCGAGCAGCCGCCCCCGCATATAATCCAGCACGCGCTTGGCGAACGCCTGCCCGGAAGCACAGCCGATGTTTTGGCCCAGCAGGTTGAGAGCGGCCTCGTTCATCCCCAGCAGCCCGATGGTCGAAAAGTGGTTCTTCCAGTATTGCCCGAAGCGCTCCTTCACGTTGCGCAGGTAGAAGGTGGTGTAAGGATAAAGATTGTGCGAGGTGAGCTGCTCCAGAAACTTGCGTTTGATCTCGAGGCTGTCCCGGGCCAGGTCCATCAAGTTCCCCAAGCGCGAAAGGAAGTCCTCCTCTTCCGCAGCCAGGCAGCCGAGGCGGGGCAGGTTGAGGGTGGCCACCCCGATGCTTCCGGTCAACGGATGAGCGCCGAAGAGGCCACCCCCACGCTTCCCCAGCTGCGTGTTGTCAATGCGCAACCTGCAGCACATGGAGCGGGCGTCATCAGGATTCATCTCAGAATTGATGAAATTGGAAAAATAGGGCACCCCGTATTTGCCCGTCATCTCCCACAAACCCGCCAGGTTGGGGTTGTCCCAGTCGAAGTCTTTGGTCAGGTTGATGGTGGGGATGGGGAAGGAGAAGATGCGCCCCCGGGCGTCCCCCTCGCCCATCAGCTCGAAGAGCGCCCGGTTGAACAGGTTCATCTCTTCCTGGAATTCGCCGTAAGTCTCCTCAAGCGCCCGCCCGCCGATGACCGCCGGCTGCTCCGCGTAATGCCTGGGGCAAACCAAATCGAGCGTGATGTTGGTGAAGGGCGTCTGGAAACCGACACGGGTGGGAACGTTGACGTTGAAGATGAACTCTTGCAGGACTTGCTTGACTTCCGCGTAGTCCAAACCGTCGCAGCGGATGAAGGGCGCCAGCAAAGTGTCGAAATTGCTGAAGGCCTGGGCGCCCGCCGCTTCACCTTGCAGGGTGTAAAAGAAATTGACCACCTGCCCGAGGGCCGTGCGCAGGTGCCTGGCCGGACGCGACTCGACCTTGCCGGAAACGCCCCGGAAGCCCTGGTAAAGCAGGTCCATCAAATCCCAGCCCACGCAATAAACCGAGAGCTGGTTGAGGTCGTGGATGTGGAAGTCGCCCGACTCGTGGGCTTTTTTAATGGCCGGGGTGTAGACCTTCTGCAGCCAGTAGAGCTGGCTCAAGTCGCTGGACAGGTAGTTGTTCAAGCCTTGCAGGGAAAAGCACATGTTGCTGTTCTCGCGCACCTGCCAGTCGAGTTTTCCGAGGTATTGGTCCACCTTGGCCAAATCCGTCTGATCAGCGAATTCCCGCATCTTGGCGTGCTGGTCGCGGTAGATGATGTAGGCCTTGGCCGTCTTGCGGAAGGGCGACATCAGCAGCACTTCCTCGGCCACGTCCTGAATGTCCTCCACCGACGGCACTTCCGCGGCTAATATTTGACCGGCCAGTTCGATGACCCGGATCGTCAGCCGCTGCGCCATATCCTCGCCGAACTCGCCGCTGTGCCGGCCCGCCCAAGCCAGGGAACAGGTGATGCGTTTGGAGTCGAAAGGCACAATCCTCCCGTCCCTTTTGCGCACCCGCGTGAATAATTCCGTCTTGGAAGCCAAATAGGCTTGCAAATGTTCCGCCGCGTTTGTCTGAAACATCATGAATGGCTCTCCTGAAAATTTTTTGGCTTAAATATCAGTTATTCCTTGACTATCAAAACGATCAAAAGTTTACCGGCCCCCTACATATTGAGGTTCTTTAAGGCATCTCCTACGAAATGTAGCGTTTTATGGATAAATTGATCATTTGGAAGCAAAAAGGCCCGAAATCTGTAAAAAAAAGCAAAGCTAATAAATATAATTAGTTTTCGTTATGCCGCGCCGCCCTCTTCACCTGCGGGCCTGTTTCAATGCGGGGGCTTTCAAGCTCATCCCCGCCTGCGTTCTCCGCGGGTTCCCGCCGGTCAGTTGTTATACACCTCGGCGGCCTCCGCAAGGTCGGCGAGAAGACCGGCGATGAGGGCAAACCGGCGCCGGGTTTCATCGCTGCCAATGGAGCCGACTTCGTTATAGCGGATTTCGTCCTTGTCAAGTTTGATAACGCCGCGGGCCTTCAGTTCCCGGGCTTTGTAAAATTTCTCCTTCATCTCCGCCAACAGGGCGGCGGCAATGAATTCCGGATCATTGGACTTCACGACAAATTTCTCGTCGAAGACCGGATCGCCCACCTGGATATCCCGCATGCCGAAAGTCTTGCCGATTTTGCTGAAGAAGCCCTCGCGGCTGAACTGGAAAACGAGACCCTTGGGGTTGCTGACCCCGGCGCGGACCGCGGCGTAACGGGTCTGGCTGTCGCCGCTGCCGGCGGTGTAATGGTAAACCTTGAACCTGCGGCCGCGGAACTCACCCTCGAGAAAAAGGGGTTTTTTAAGGAATTTCAACACAGGCACACGGGGCAAAAAAGGCTCGCCGCCAAGTACGGGCAAACCCAGCTCCCCCGCCAGTTTTTCGAGCTGAATGGCTTCGCCGCTTTTTTTCTTCCTGCCCGCAATGATGACGAAAACGGGAACGGGAAGAAAAAGAAGCAAAACGATTAAGGTGATGAAGAAAACCTCCATGAATGCCATCCATAACAGGTTAAAATGACCGGACTGAATTGGCGCGTTTTTAACTCCCGAGGGCATATTGTCAAATGCCTATGACGCGCGGCCATCTCAAACCGCTCATCCGCTGATCTCCTTGCGTCCCGCGGACCGGCAAACGGCGGCCCGCCGTCCTTCGCGGCCTTCGGCCGCCGCACTCCCCGGCGGGTTCCTGATTTTTGTTGCCAAGCGGACGGGCGGAGTTAAGGTGTGCCGCATTTAGGATGAAAAGCATTGACGCAGAGGGCCTCGCGGCATTGCAAAAGGAAAAAACCCGGGATTGGCACACCGGGGACATGCCCGCGCTGGAAGGCGGCTTGCCCGGCCTTGCGGAAGAGAATCACAAGCGCAATTTCCTCCTCTGGCACGAGGAAGACAAAGCCCGGCGGGACGACTTGGGCAGCGAACATGTCCGCCGCGCCAAGCGCAACATTGACCGCTATAACCAAGAGCGCAACAATTTCATCGAGAAGATGGACGAATGGCTCTGGAACCACTTAAGTCCCCGCGAAAACGACTGTCCAATGAACTCGGAAACCCCCGGCATGATGATCGACCGCCTCTCCATCCTGGCCCTCAAGGAATACCACCTGGACGAGGAATCCCGAAGGAAGGACGCCGCGCCGGAACACCGCGAGGCCTGCCGCCGCAAACTCGGTGTCATCCGCCGGCAGCACCGGGATCTCCTGCAATGCCTGCGGGAAATGCTCGATGACGCCGCCCGCGGCCGCCGCGGCTTCCGCGTTTATTACCAGATGAAGATGTATAACGACCCCGCTCTGAATCCCGAACTCTACCGTGCCCCCGCGGCCTCATGCGAAAAATCCTGATCATCAAACCCAGCTCGCTGGGAGACATTATCCACGGGTTGCAAGCGGCCTTCTCCCTGAAAACCCAATGGAAAGGCACGGAGATTTCCTGGGTGGCGTCGGACCGTTTTGCCCCGCTGGTCCAAGCCTGTCCGGTTGCGGACCGCGTGCATGTTTTCAACCGCAAGGGCGGCTGGAAGGAATTCCGCCGCCTGGTCAAGGAACTGCGCGCGGAAACGTTTGACGCCGCCCTGGATTTCCAGGGGCTGGCCCGCACCGGCTGGCTCACCTGGAGGGCGAAGGCCAAGCGGAAAATCGGGCGGAGCGACGCGAGAGAGGGCGCGGGCTGGTTTTACAAGGAAAAAGCGGCCCTGCCGCCGGCGGGCAAAGAGGCTCACGCCGTTGACATTCTCCTGGAATTTCTGCCCCGTTTGGGCTTGAGCGCGCGGCTGGCAGGCAGCCTGGAATTCAACACGCCGGGATCGGAAACGATTGACGAGCGCCTGGCGGGCGCCCGCCCCGTCCTCATGATTCCCCACAGCCGGGGGCCGGAGAAGGAATGGAAGGGATTCGCCGAGCTGACGAAGCTGCTTCTCGAAAAGCACCCCGATCTGTTGACGGTCTGGGACAGCCACCAGGCGGCGGCCGGTCCCGAAACGAACGGCGGCGGGCGGTTCCTCAACTTGACCGGAAAGACGGAACTGCTGCAAATGACGGCCCTTGTGCAATGCGCCCGCGTGGTGGTGGCCAACGACAGCGGGCCTATGCACCTGGCGGCCGCCCTCGGCAAACCCGTGGTGGCCCTCTTCGGCCCGACTCCACCGGAACGCTTCGGCCCGTACCCGACTGGCGCTCCCAACCATCATATCCTGCGCGCCCCCGGCGGCGATTTGTCCAAACTGGCGCCTCAAACCGTTTTCGAGGCTGTCGAAAAAGCGTTAAAAACGGGCGCCTGAACACCCCGGTCAAACTACGGAAACGATTTTATACGCGCGGGTTCCTTTGCCCGACGGCAACTGAATCGTGTCATTCTGCCGTTTGCCGACAAGCTGCTGGCCTACGGGCGACTGGGGGGTGATGACGGTGATTTCCTTGCCATCCATCTCGACCTCGATGCCGCCGCCGCGAGGTCCCACAAAGTAACACGCGCGGCTCCCGTCCGACTCCAATTCCACCAGCGCGCTTAAAAGAATGGGATCGCCCGCTCCGAAGTCTTTGACTTCAAGCGTCTGGTAATGAGACAGGTTTTCTTTGGCCTCGGCCGCCAGTTTGGCCTGGCTGCCGGCCAGCATACTCAGCTCGAGCCCGCCGGTGTCGAACTTGCCTTCCGCGCGGATTTCCTCATCCATTGAGTCTTCAAACGAATTCTGGGAAGCTCTCACCAGCAGAGCCAGCTCCTCTTCGATCTGTCCTATAATGTTTTCAATGACTTTTCGTTTATTCATCTCACATAAAAATAATGCGCCGGTGAAAGCGCAATGGATGTCCGGAAAATGTAAATTTTTACCATTGAAGTATATCTCCTTTACCCAAACAAGTCAAATCGGAGGCTAAAAAATCAAACGCGGGCTGCCCGCCATACAGCCAGGCATTTCTCCGCCAGCTTTGGCAGGTCCGCAAGGGGGATTTGGCTGGGAGCGTCGGAAATGGCGCGGTCCGGATCGGGGTGGACTTCGAGGAAGAGGCCGTCGGCCCCGGCGGCCAGGGCGGCACGGGCCAGGGGCGGAACGAACCCGCGCTCGCCCCCGCTCTTTCCGCCCGCCGCCCCCGGGAGTTGGACACTGTGGGTGGCGTCGAACACGACCGGGTGCCCGTAACATTTCAT
>CAZYUX010000128.1:0-7791 GCA_964650745.1 uncultured Puniceicoccaceae bacterium | reverse complement strand
CACGACGCTCTTCCGATCTGCCGCCATAGGCGATGAGATCCTCGAACCGGCCTTCGGCCTCGATGTCGTTCTGGGTCAAAATATGTTCGCCGATGTAGCGCCGGCTTTCGCGCTTGGCGGGGAGGAACTGGAGCCATTCCAAGGCCCAATTTTCGGCTTCCTTGCGGTGCGGGCAGTTGTTCTTGATGTGGTCCCAGACGCCGAGGGTGATTTTCAGCAGCTCGTCGCGCAAGACCTCAGTGTCGCCGATGGTGTCGTGTTCACCGCCCAATTCGATCCACCAGTAGCCCATTTCGCGCCAGCGGGTATGTCCTTTTCCCCCATAGGGCAGGTCTGCGCACTGGTCATAACGATAAGCCCAGTGAGGCGGCTCGAAGGATTGCGGGCCCGGATACTCACGGGCCTGGAACAGGCAGGTCATGCCCATCGTCCTCTTGTCGGCTTTTTCGGGGGCGATGGACTCGCCGAACTCGTCCCGCCCTTCGCGTCCAACGCGGAACTTCGCTCCGGTCAGCGGCGCCAGGATCGAATCCCCCGAGCAGTCGGCGAAGATTTTCGCTTTCACCGTGTGACAGGTTTGGGTCGTCAGTTGCCAGCCGGTTGCGGAGGCGATGCGCGGGCCGGCCATTTCCGCGGTTTGGCAGGAGCAGTTCAGCAGGAGCGTCAGGTTCGGCTGATAGCGGACTTTCTCGTACAACACCGCGTCCCAGATGGAATAGTTGCGGTTTGGATTGCGGTAGAGGTTTTCAAGGCGGATTTCCTCGAGGATGCCGGTCTCGCGCAGATTGGGGATGCTGTTGTGGCGGTCGGCCCCGCAGATGTGGACGCGGCATTCGCTGGACGCGTTGCCGCCGGGGACGGGCCGGTCGTGCATCAGGACGGTTTTGGCGCCGTGCCGGGCGGCCGCCAGCGCCGCGCAAATCCCCGCCATCCCTCCTCCGATAACGCAGAAATCCGCCTCGTGCGTGATAATTTTAAACATGACTTACCGTTCCCGCTTCATTTTGATGATGCCGCCGGAATCCTGCGCGATATAGAGGAAGCCCGCGTTATCGGCGGTGAAACCCTCCTGGTTGCAGCCGGGCAAGGCCCATGAATGCAGTGTTTCTCCGCTCAGGGAACATTCATGGATGGTGTTGGTGGCATCGCTGATGACGAAGAGATGGCCCGTTTTGCCGTCGTAATGCAGGCCGGACAGGTCAACCGCTCCCGGGCTGAAATAACGGATGATTTTCGCTTTTGCGTTCGCCTTCTCTTCCCGCAAAGGAACTTCTATTTCGAATACGGCGGACAGGTCTTCCGGTTCGTCCAAGCGGAAGACTTGGTTGGCGGCGAAAAAAGTGCCGCCGTGGGAATGCTTTGGATCGGGGACGAAGGTCAGGGCCTCAAGGCCGTTGCCCCCCGGTTTGATGCAAGTTTTTCCTTTGAAGGCGCGCTCGACGGGGAATTTCCGCAGCACCTCGAACGAGTCGGGATGGACTTCGATGATGGCGTCGTCTCCCTCGATAACGATGTAAATCAGGCCGGTGGCGGGATCATACGCCACGCCTTCGAAATCGGTGTGTGCCTTAAACAGCCGCTTCTGTTGGATCGTTTCACCATCGGTTTTTATTTCGCAGAGGTCGCCCTCGTCTCCCACGACGAACAAGGTGCCGCGGGGGGCGTGGAAGACGATGCCCGACGGCTCATTGAATTTTGATTTGTCAATATTCCCCGTCCAGGAGCAGGGGAAAATCATGGAAGGCGCGCTGGCGCGAATCACGCCTGCGGCGGTCAGAAGAAACCAAAAGCAGGTAAATGTTTTCATTATTGAAAAAAGAGGGGAATCTCCTGGCCGTGGCAATGTTTAAGACCGGCGGCTCCCGCGATTTTACCATTCATAAAAACCGGGCCGGCTTATTTCTTTTTCGCGAAGGCGATGGTCGTGTTGATGATGGGGCTGTGCCGCCCCAGCAGGCGGGTCAGAGCTTTGAACGTGTAAACCTTCCACCGGCGGTTTTTAGGAAACGGATAAACAATCCTGGCATTGGGTTCCGCATCAATCCAGCTTCCAATTTCAGCCACCAGTTCGGGGTAAAGGCCGGGAGTTGTCAACCGGTCAAAAGCCACGTGATGAACTTTGAATTGTTCCCAAAAAACCTGAAAGCGGGCCACTTGCCGGTCGAATTCCGGCCTGCTGGCTGACGCTCCAAAAATAAGCGATGACTGATATACCGCTTCCAAATCCCGCACGGGGGCCATCAGGCGGGAATGTTGAATCACGCGCCGCAGCGGTTCCTCGAATCCGGCGGCTGGCCGAATCTGCGGGTAATGGGTTTTGACAATGTAACCGCCGCACCGGATCAGCCGGGACGTCCAGCCGGGGTTCCCTTCCAGCCGGTCGAGGTTCACGTAAAGAGGCGTTCTCTTGTAGTCGCGAAAGTTGTTTAAAATCGTGTCTATGAGGAGATGCGTGCCGGAGCGCTGGAGCGACGGGATCAGCAACAGCGGCTTCCGGCCGGGGCGCAGATGTCCCGGCGGGCAGGATGTCCGCGCGTTCTCAGGGGGAAACAGTGTTTGTGTCCATTTCATCACAGGCGCGCGGCCGGGCCTGAAGCGCTCAACCGGAAACAGCCTCGGCTCGTAAAGAAAGGGAATTGTAAGCTGGCGGTCCGCCGGCGGGCAAGGCGGGATTGCCGGGGCCGTTTCACGCAAAGGGCGCGGAGAAAAGAGCTTTTAATGAGTTAAGTTGCTTTTTTTTGGCCATTGACCCGCAGTTCGAGCCGGGCGAGGCGGCCTTGGGGGCGGACATCAACGGGAACGCCCTCCGGGGCCTGGTATTCGAGATCGAGCCGGCCGTCTTCGATTTTCCAGGAGACTTGGACGAGGCCGCGGGGGTGGGGGACGGCGCCTTCAGCCCAGTCAACAGTTTCGGCTTGGGGCGCGATGAGCACGCGGCCGTAATCCGCTGGCTCGGGAAAGCCCAAACGCGCGCCGAGGATCCGCGTCGAGAGGTAGTAATTGGGAGCGGTGCTCCAGGCGTGGACGAGGCTGGCGCGGGGATGGAAGTGTTCCCAAATCGTGTCTCCGGCTTCGGCCATGGCGGCGTAGGCGCGGCGGATGAACTCCTCGGCGAAGGCTTCATGGCCGTTTTTATACAGGCTGCCCAGCAGGTAAAATGCCGCGTATGAGGTGCCGAAGGCTTCGGGATTTCGCGGGAGCTGCCTCCGCATCACCAGTTTGTAATGGTCCAATATGGAGCGTTCCTGGACAGGCGTCGTGATGCCGAAGAGCGAGCACCAGGCGCTGGCGGCGGGGTGGCAGGGGCCCCGGCGCTTTCCGTCCTTCAGGTTGTCCGCGTAAGCGCCGTTGACGGGATCCCAGAAGTGGCGGCGGACCGTTGCGGCGGTTTCTTCGGCGAGTGTTTCGAACTTTTGCGCGTCCGCGTCCCCGCCGAGGAAGCGGGCCAGACCGGCCAGCGCGCGCCAGGCGGCGCTTATCAGCGCGTTCAAGGGGCCTGAAATGCCGTCCCGCTCGATGCTGGCATGGTCAATAAACGGACGGGCGGGATGGGCGTACAGACCTTCCGCGTTCCGGTATTGCAAGGCGCGGGCCATCAGTTTCCGGAACCGGCGGTAAGCTTCCGCGGCGAACTCGCGGTCTTCTGTGCAGCGAACATACCAGTCCGAAGCCAGCAGGCAAATCAAGGGATAATCCGACAGGGGCGTGCGCCCGCGCGGCACCGGCGCCATGGATTGCATCCAGTCGTTTTCATCCGATTGTGACTGAAGGAAAATATCGAGGCAGCGCCGGGCCAGCCGGGGGTCGCCCGATGTGACCAGCGTGGTGGCGAATTCCGGGAACATGTCGCCGCCGTAAAGCGTCCGCTCCCGCCAGGGGCAGTCCGTGTAAACGTCTTCCGAGCACAGGCGCAAGGTCTTCCAGCCCATTTCCCACAGGGTGTTCATCAAATCGTCCGAGCACCTGAAAGATCCCTTTTTCTCGTAAGGATAAAGCTGCGCGGCGATGCCGACCTTGCGGAGCGTGACGGGGGCGTCATGATCTGAAACCGCAAGCTGAAGGTAGCGGAAACCTCTCGGATAGAAAGTCTCCATCCTGGACGGTCCGCCCGCCGCGATGTGCCGGTCGCCAGCCACGACCACGACGGTTTTGGTCAGGTTGGGCCGGCCGTTTTTCAAATCCTCGGCGATGCCGGCTTCGAAGACCGTTCCCGGGGGGGCGTCGTAGTCGAGAAATATCCGGCCGAGAGCCTGCCCCCCCATGTCGAAGACGAAAGTCGTGTTTTCCCCTGCCGGAACCGCCAGGTCCCGCACCCGTTCCGCGGGCATTTTCAAACTGCCGCCCAGCCGTTTCCACGCCAGCGCGCGATGGGGAAGCACAGGCAGCCGGGGCCGTTCCACCGCCTGCCAGCCGCCGGGAATTTCCGGCGGATCCTCTTCGTAACCCGAAGGGCCGCAGCGGACGGCTTCGTCCTCCATGCCGAACGGCCCGGCGGCCATGAAATGCGCCGGATCGTTCTCTTTTTTGCCGGGAGAGAAGACGAGCCCCGCCCGGCGGGGGACGGCCAGGTGAAAATCCCAGGTCTGGCTGGCGGCGGCGTATTTGACGAAAAAGTAATTCCAGCCCTGGCGCAAGTCGAGCCGCGTCGCGATGCGGCCTTGCGCGTCCTCGTCCCGGTCATCCATCACCCGTTGACCGTTCAGATAATACTCGCCCCAATACCGGGCGCAGTCTGCCTTCTGGTCTTTGGGCGAGTGAATGTAAGTCCAGGCATACATCACCAGACCCGGCGCCTGGTGCTTGTCTGGATACCGCATGTTCAGCAGCCGGAAGGAGATGATTTCCTCGTCATCAAGATGCTTCGCGGCGGAATGGATGCGGGCCGGTTCTTGCTCCTCGTTCGTCAGGGCCGGGATGGAGCGGGGGCGCAGATCTCCCCAGCTTTCCTGCTCTTTCACCTTCACGGGGGCGGCCCACAGGCTCAAATCGGCTTTCGCCTGGTCCCAATCTTTAATATCCAGACGCTGGTCGAAGACCTCGACCGGCTCCTGGGCGAAGGAGAATTTCGGGGTGGTTGTATCGTAGCCCGCGGCTTCCCGGCATTTCCATTCACCGGGGGTGTCCAGTTTCACAATTATTTCGCCAGCCTTAATTTCACCCCACGCCGTGAATCCCGGATCGTGGTAAATATGATGGAAGTCCCCCACGCCCAGGGATACCGCGTGGGCCGCGATGACGTTTTTCCCTTCTTTCAAAAAAGGTTTCAGGTCGTAAGTGTCGTATTCGGGATACTCCGGATAAAACCGGACCGGGCCGAAACCGAGGAACTGGCCGTTGACGCGCAGGTGGTAATTCGAGTCAACGAAGATATTTAACCCGGCGCGCTCTGGCGCGGACGGCAGCTCGAAGTCGCGGCGGAAATAGACGTGCTGGATCGTCCCCTCGCGAGGCCGGTCCATCCATACAAAAGGCGCGGGATGGCTCATGATAATCCGTTGGTTTGCGGTGAATGCTGTGAAGAATGAAGGCCCATGAAGCGAAGCCCTGACACTGAAAGCAACCATTTTTTCCCGCCGCCGGCAATCCGCTTGCCATTCCTAAAATAGCCCGCAGGCTGTGTTTTGCGCAGCCATGAATCAGCCTAATTTTTTAATCATCCAGTCCGACCAGCACCGCTTCGACTGCGTGGGGGCCAACGGCCATCCGTTGCTCAAGACGCCGAATATGGACCGGCTGGCGGCGGAGGGCATGAACTTTTCCCATGCTTTCTGCCCCATCCCCATGTGCGTGCCCGCGCGCATCACTCACCTGACCGGGCAGTGGCCGGCGCGCAACACCCGCATCGTCAATTACGACGGGGAGGGTTTCCGGCCGTTCGAGAGCATTCCGCAATGCTTCAGCCATGTTTTGAAGGAGGCGGGCTACGAGCTGTCCTACGTGGGCCGGTGGCACGTGGACCCTGTGAAAACGCCGGTGGATTTCGGCTTCGGTGAATACATCCCGGACTGGCAATACGGAAAATGGCGCGAGCGGCAAGGCCTGCCCAACCGGCCCAGGGACAAAGGCTGGCTCGGCCAGCCGGACCCGTTCATCACCCCGGAGCAGTCCGCCCTGGCTTGGGGCGCGGACCGGACCATCGAACAGATGAAGCGGCTCCGCGCCGCCGGAAAGCCTTTCTTCCTGCGCTGGGACATGATAGAGCCGCACCTGGCCAATCACCCGCCCGAACCTTACGCTTCCATGTTCAAACCCGGAGAAATCCCGCCATGGCCCGGTTCCGGGGACGCTCTCGAGGGCAAACCCTACATCCAGGCCCAGCAGCGCCGCACCTGGCAGGTCGAGCACTTCACCTGGCAGGACTGGGCGCCCGTCGTCAGCCTCTACTTGGGCGACATCGCGCTGCTGGACGCCCAGATCGGGCGCGTCCTGGACGCGCTGGAGGAACTCGGATTGGCGGATGACACGCTCGTTGTTTACACCAGCGACCACGGCGATATGTGCGGCAGCCACGGGATGATTGACAAGCATTACATCATGTATGACGACGTTGTCCGCGTGCCTTTCATCGCCCGCTGGCCCGGGGTCATTCAACCGGGAAAACCGTGTCCGGCCTTTATTTCGAACAGCCTTGATCTGGCGGCCACCTATTGCGACTTGGCTGGAGCAGGCATTCCGGAACAATTCCAGGGCCAAAGCCTGCGCCCGCTCTTCGAAGGCGCGGCAACCAAAGGCCGGGAGGACATTATGAGCATGTACCACGGCAACCAGTTCGGCCTCTTCAGCCAGCGCATGCTGCGGGACCGCCGCTGGAAATATGTCTGGAACCTGACCGCCGAAGATGAGCTTTACGACTTGGAAAGCGACCCCGGCGAACACCACAACCGGGCCCGCGATCCAGCTTGCGCCGAAGAGCTCGGGCGCCTGCGCCGCCGCCTCGCCGCCTGGCTGCGGGAAACCGGCGACATCCTGCTGAACAACTGGACCAAACGGCAGCTCCTCGAGGACGCGAAAATCTGATCCGGTGTTAAAAGAAAGGCTTCCTGAACCATGTCCTCGGCTTCGTCAGTGTCTCCTGAAAAACGGAACGCAGCACCCCAGGCTGCCAATTGATGGCGCGGGACGAGTTGGCCGAAGGAATGCAGGACACCTCGGCCGGAGGCCTCTATCAGGAACTCATCGCTGTTCGGGCAGTCAGGCAATCCATTTCCTCCGGATGTTGCGGAGGCTCACCATGAATAAGCCGGCACAGAAAGCGGCAAGGATGGCCAGGCCGATGGGAACGGAAAGCACATTCCCGCCATGGATGGCGCCGTGGAGGATGTCCGCCCCATAGGTCAGGGGCAGCACATAAGAGAGGGGCATAAGGATAGCTGGAAGGCTTGCGATCGGAAAGAACAATCCGCACAGAAAAATCATGGGAAAGCGGAAGAAGTTCGAAAAGGTCTGGGCCTCGAACACCTCACTGACCGACACGGCGATGAACAGGCCGAGAAAGGTGGAGTTGACGGCAATTAGGAACACGGCGGGCAGGAGCGCCAGCCAGTTGACGCCGGAAAGATCGACGAGGAAAGCGGCCATCAAGACGGGCACGAAGGCGTTGGCTGTGCCGAACAGGATGGCCCCGGATGTCTTGGCCAGCATGAGCAGTTCGAGCGGGATCGGCGCGAGCAGGAGCCGCTCGAAGGAGCGGCCTTTCTTCTCGAAAGTGACCGTGACCGCCAGCATCGAGGTCGTGCCGAAGAGCACGGACACGGCCATGACGCCGGGCAGCACGGCTTTGACGCTTTCCAG
>CAZYUX010000127.1:0-7828 GCA_964650745.1 uncultured Puniceicoccaceae bacterium | reverse complement strand
GCGACCTCGCGCTATCTATCCTATGTTAGCAATCCCCATTTTCACGGTAGCCCGGCGAAATCATCGTGGCCCACAGGCTGTCGTAGTCATAAATCATCGCGGCCTTTGTTTTGACCGTCGTGCCCGCCAGTAGCTTTTCCAGTTTGCGGTACTCGGCGGCGGTCCGGGCAGCTTCTTTATAACGGCGGCCGGGCTTGCCGTCGTGGCCCAGCAGGCCGTGCCAGTATTGTTCGAGTCCCGCCGTGCACGTGCGCCAGCGGAACCACACCTGGCCGTCCGCGCCATGGGCCAGCTGCTGAAAAGCGATGGAGCGGATCTCGCCGGGGCGGGGATTGCGCCCGAACGCCGCGATGCCGCCCGGCCCCGCCGTCTGCTCCATGATCCAGAAATTCTTTTTTTTCAGCCCCCGCATCAAGTCGGCCGCCATCGAGGCGTCGTAACGGATCCCCGGCGCGCCGCCCCGCACCGGATAATTGTCCCAGCTGACAAAGTCCAGGTCCTCCGCCAGATCATAGTAATTCAGCTCCTTGAACAGCCCCATGAAGTTGTGGGTGATGAAATGCTTCGGGCAGGCGTCGCGCAGGATTTTCACCTGCCCGCGCTGAAAACGGACGTTGAGCCACGAGAAGAACCGCCGCCAATCGAGCGATTCCTCCGGGTGCGCGCCTTCACCGGCGGTGATTTCGTCCCACCGCCCGAACTGGTGGCCCCAGAAATGCGTGCCCCATGCGCGGTTGAGTCCCTCCAGCGTGCCGTATTTGCGGCGCAGCCAGTCCTGGAACTCCGCCCGGCAGCTTTCGCAGAAGCATGGGGGGTGGCCGAACTCATTGTCCGTCTGCCAGCCGATGACGTTGGGCGTCTTGGCGAAGCGCTCCGCCATGGCCCGGGTGATTCGCTCCGACAGCAGGCGATAGGTTCCGCTGCTGAAGCAGTTGTTTTTGCGCCGCCCCCACTCGATGCGCCGGCCGCTTTCACGCATGGCCATCACTTCGGGATACTTGCGGGGAACCCATGCGGGCATGGCGGCGGTTGGCGTGCAGAGCAGGGCGCGGATGCCATGTTTATTGAGGACCGCCAGCGCCTCCTCCAGCCACTCGAAATCGAACCGCCCTTCCTCCGGCTCCATGTTCACCCATGCGAACTCCGCCAGCCGGGTGACGTTGAAACCAGCCGTCTTCATCAGCCGGGCGTCCGTTTCCCAGCGTTTCTTTGGCCAGTGCTCCGGGTAGTAATCCGCTCCTATATGCATTGATTTAAGCCCGGGATAGGATAAATCAAAAGTCAAGCCCCGTCTGTCCGGCGGAGGAATCACGCTTTCAGCCGCGTGCCGTAAGCGGCGGTTTCGCTCCGTTCGCTGTGCCCAAGGCGCTCGGTTCAATCCGGCGTCACTCGCCGCCGCCCGCCCGCCGTTTCTCCTCGAAACGGTTGAGTGTCTGGATGAGGTTTTCCAGTTCCACGGGCTTGGCCAGGAAATCGTCCATTCCCGCCCCGGCGCATTCCTCCTGGTCTTTTTTGCCGGCGGCGGCCGTCAGGGCCACGATGTAAGGCTGGCGCTCCGCCGGAACTTGGGCGCGGATGTTCCGGGCGGCTTCCAGTCCGCCGCCGCCCGGCATGTAAACATCCATCAGCACCAGGTCGTAACGTTTGTTCAAGACGGCATCCAGAGCTTCCTTCCCGTTGAAGACGGCGTCCGCCGTCTGGTTGACTTTCTTCAACAGCAGCCGCATGACTTTCTGGTTGATGCGGTTGTCCTCGGCAACGAGGACAGACACGGGTTCTTTAAGTTTTAAGGCATCCATAGGCTCAGCGCCGGTTTTCTTGGAAGGCGGCGGTGAGGCCCCTTCCGGTGGTTTGCCCAGCTTGAGGGAGAAGGTGAAATGGCTGCCCTGGCCGGGAACGCTTTCCGCCCGGATATCCCCGCCCATCATCAGGCACAGGCGCTTGCATATCGCCAGCCCGAGGCCCGTCCCGCCGGCCTTGCCGTTCGCGGCGGCATCCTGGGAATGAAACTGGAATAAATGCCCGAGACGCTCTTTTGATATGCCCTCTCCCTCGTCCTTGACTCCGAAACGCAAATAACAGCCTTCAGCATCCGCGTTCTCCAGCTCGCCCGTAATGAGGATTTGCCCCTTCGATGAGTGTTTGACGGCGTTTTCCACCAGGTTGAGGAATATTTGCCGCACCCTTTGCTGGTCTCCCGACACCATGTCCGGAACCCGCGGCGTGGGGCGATACTCCAGCCTCAGGCCCTTTTCTTCGGTCTCCGGACGGAACATCCGGCAGACTTCCCGGATGCATTCGTTGATGTCAAAAGGTTTGTTTTCAAGCGAAACCCGTTCGTCTTCCATGCTGGCGTAATCGTTGAGGTTGTTCAGGACGCCGGTTAAAGCCTCACAGCCGCCGCGAATGGCGGAGAAATATTCTTTTTGCCGCTGGTTCAGCGCGGTTTCCGGCAAAAGTCCGCCAATGCCGACGATCGCATTGAGCGGGTGGCGCAGCTGGTAGCTGAGGGTGTTGAGAAAAGCGCTTTTGGCGCGGTTGGCGGCCGCCGCCTCCCAGGCTTTCGCGCTGGCGTTCTCGATGGCGTGTTTGAGCTCGGCGTTGGTGTCGGTAAGCTCTTTTTTTGTGCGCAGCAAATCCTTGTGCTCCCGGTTCTTGGCCCGGTAAAGAAGGAGCAAGCCCGCTGCCAGCGCCGCCAGCGCGAAGAAGGCGCCCACAAACACGTTGCGCAGCTTTTTTTGCAGCGCCAGCGACTTGGTTTTGATGGCGTTTTGAGCCTCCAACAGTTCAATTTCATTTTCCCGGGCTTCATATCCGGTCTTGATTTTCAGCAAGTCCATCATGGCCTGTTTGTCTTCCAGGGCGTTTTCCGCCTGGATGGCGGCCGCTTTTTCCAGGTGGGCCAGGGCCTTCCGGTTGTCTCCCATGTGCCAGTATGCCCGGTAGCGCAGGCGGTGGCTCCACATCAGATTCCGGGAGTTGCCTTGCGCGAGGGCGAAGCTTTCCACCGCGCGGGCGTGGCGGAGCGCCTCCTCATAACGCTTCAGGCAAATCAAAGCGCCGGCCAGCCCGGTGCGGGCGCTGGCCCGCAGAGACTCGCGGCCGCGGCGGGAAAAGATTTCAAGGGCCTTCCTGAAATGCTCCGCAGCAGTTTCCGGGATGTCTTTTTTTAAATAAACATGGCCCAGGTGCAGGGACACTTTTCCCGGTCCCAGGCAACTTCCCAGAGTCTCGTAGATTTCCGCGGCGCGCGTCAGGCAGTCCTCCGCTTTTTCAAGCTTTCCCCGCATCCGGAAGGAGTTGCCCAAAGCGGTCAGGGCCAAAGCTTTGCCGGTTTGGCCGCCCTCCTGTTCAAAAAGGTCCAAGGCTTTGACAAAATAAGCCGCGGCGGTGTCGAACACCCCCAGGCTGTTATACACGTTCCCTAACTCCAGCAGCGTCAGCGCTTCCTCATAAACCGCCCCGGCGCGCTCGCAAATTTCAAGAGCCCGCAAATGATAATCCAGGCTTCGGTCTATTTTATCCAGCAGCCGGTTGGCTTCGCCCGCCGCATTGTATATTTCCGCTCTGGTTTCCGGGTCCGCTTCTTCGGGCATGTCCCGCAAGACCGGTTTGAGCAGGCCCAGCGCTTCGTCCGGCCGCTCTCGGCGCAGCTGCAGTTGCGCTTCCAACAGGCGGGCCTTCAGCGCGGCGCGCCGGCTTCCCCGTTCTTCCGCTTTTTCCCGCAAGGCTTCGATGTGCCGGCGGGCGGCGGCGGGATCGTCTGTTTCCATAAAGGCCCGCGCCGCCGTCTCCAGAAGGCCGAATTCGATATCCGCTTCCGGATCCTCCGGAAGGAGCGCCAGCGCCTCTTCCGCCGCTTCGCCCGCCCGGACGGGGTCATCTTTCCAGGCCAGCCGCGCCGCTTCCGCCAGAAGCGCCGCTTTGGCGGGCCCCCCGGCGTCCTCCGCTCGGCTCCACAATTCCCCGCTGCCGGCGGCCTTGCAGGGCGCCGCCATGAGCGGAAAGACCATGATGGCCGTTAATATTTTTCCACGCATAAGAATAAAGTCGTCCGCTTAGTAAGAGAAATAAATTACACGGAAAATTCGTTATGATTTGTCCGTTGACAAATTATTCTGTTTGCGAACGTGATCCCCGCCGGGCCTTGCCGGCAGTCTTGGGAGCTGTTTTCCGAATGAACCCTGGTTTGCTTAAGCCTCTCCGCAACTTAAGATTTATTTCCGGGGACGGAGTCAAACAAAATCGCTTTTTTTGCGGCGCCCGTTGATCCGCTGCCAGCCGCGGAGCAAGCTAAGGCGCGGCTCCGCCTGTCCGAATTAATGGGGCGATGGAAACCGGAAAACCAAAATCCCCGGAAGCGGGCCCGGCTCCCTTCTTCCCAAAGGATATTCAATTCCTGCGGGAATTTTTAGGCGCGGAAATCATAACCGAGGAAGATCTGGCCCTGGCCTTGCGGGATCCGGTTCTCAAATCCATTCTGCTCGGCGACCCTATGCTGTGGCGGGAACTGCGCGGGCGCGGGAAGAAATCCGGAGTTTCCTCTCGTCTGTTCTATTATGCCGCGGCCCGCCAAGCCCTCCTGCGGGCGGATTTGGATGACCCGCTTCTGGCGGAAAACACCGCCAGTTGCCTTGTGAAAATGGCCCGGCTGCAGGCCCGCGCGCAGCCGTTTTATCTGTCCCGGCGCCGTTTCCATCCGGTTTCTTTCCGGGTGGAAACATATGAGCGGAAAGAAGGCGTCCGCGTCCGTCTGGCCGCCCGGCTCGGCCAATACCGCATGGAAACTGCCGCCTGGCTGTCCGCGCCGGCTTCCGGTCCGCGCATGTTTCATTCGTCTTCGCGAAGTTGATCGCCGTTCAAGTGTTTTTGAATCAGCTTTCGGCGCGCTGGCGGGCTCCGGTTTCGAGGGCGGCTTTGAGAGAGGCGATTTTTTGTTTGGCGCGCTCCTTGGCGGCGGGGAGCTGGGCGGCGTCCGGCGCGTCTTCGCGGGCGTGGATGTAGAACTTGATTTTTGGCTCGGTGCCGCTGCCCCGCACGGCGCAGGCGTAACCGTCCTCCAGCTCGAGGAAGTAGAAGTTCTCCTTTGGGATGGCCTTGCCGTCGGGGTCCTTGAACTTGCGCTTGCCGAAGTCCCGGAAGGCGGTGACGGCGCGCCCGGCGATTTCCCGGGGCGGTTTTTTGCGGTAGGCATCAAGAATCTTTTTGATCTTGGCCGCGCCGGCGGCTCCTTCCATGTAAATGTTCAGCAGCGCCTCTTGGTAGTATCCGTATTTTAAATACAATTCGCCGAGATACTCCCCGAACGTTTTGCTTTCCTTTTTCAGCGCGGCGGCCAGCTCGCAGAACATGAGGACGGCGGCGTTGGCGTCCTTGTCCCGCACCCGGTCGCTGGCCAGGAAGCCGTAGCTCTCCTCGCCGCCGAAGACGTAAAACACGCCGTGTTTGAGCATCAAAGCCCGCCGCTGGTCCGCGCGCGTGGCGTCATAATCGAGCGCCAGCCCCTTTTTCGCCAGCAGTTTTTCCTTCAGGGCGTCCTCGTAGAGCTTGAGTTTTTCGCCGATCCACTTGAAGCCGGTCAGGGTGTTGACGACTTTGATCCCGTGCGCCCGCCCGATGGCGTCCTGCAGAGGGGTGGTGACGAAGGTCTTGATGATGGCGGCCCGGCGGCTCCCTTTCTCCGGCAGCCATCCCAGCTCTTTCATTTTGGTGATGCGGTATTCGGCCAGGAGCGCGCCGATCATGTTTCCCGTAAGCAATTCCATGCCGCCGGTTTTTGTCCTCACGGCCGCGCCCATGCGGTCGCTGTCGGGATCCGTGGCCAGAACCAGATCGGCCCCATTTTTCCGGGCCTGGGCGATGGCCATGGTCAGGGCTTCGGCGTTCTCGGGGTTGGGGGACTTGACGGTGGGAAAGCGCGGGTCCATCACAGCCTGTTCTTCAACGACCTCAAAATCCGCCCCGAAACGCTGGAGCAGCGGCGCCGTCATCACCCCGGCGGTGCCGTGAATCGGCGTGAAGACGATCTTCGGCTTGGCTTTTGAAAACACTTCGCGGTCGAGGACGTTTTCCCCGAGGGCTTGCAAGTAAGCCTCCTCGGCCTCTATGCCGATTTCCATGACGCCGTCCAAGTCTTTTTCCAGGTGCGGCGTTGTTTCTTTCAAAACCACTTTGAACACCTCTTCGATAATCCCTTCGGCATGGGGATAAACCACCTGGGCGCCGTCGCCGAAATAGACCTTGTAGCCGTTGTCATGCGGGGGGTTATGGCTGGCCGTGATAACG
Organism: uncultured Puniceicoccaceae bacterium; assembly: GCA_964650745.1. Lineage (GTDB taxonomy): Bacteria > Verrucomicrobiota > Verrucomicrobiia > Opitutales > CAZYUX01 > CAZYUX01. The sequence continues at coordinate 1,543 of CAZYUX010000127.1, read as the reverse complement.
ATTCCCGCCGTGGCCTTGAGGCGGCGGACGGTGAAACTGAGCTGCGGCGTGGAGCGCGGGCCGCCGAATATCATGGCAAGCCCGCCAAGGCGGTTCCAGACCGACGCCGCCAGCTCGCAGAAATGCCGGGAGAAATGCCGCACGTCGTGCGCGATAACCACTTTGGGTTTGTCATAGATACGGTTCTCCAGCAGGTAAGCTTCACAGTAGCGGTAAAGGCCGATGGTGGCGCGGACGATGTTAAAGTCGTTGACCGTCGTGGATCCAGCGGCGGGATGCTCTGGGGTGTCTCCCGACGGGGATTCTCCCTTCTCAGCGGAGGTGACGATGCCGCCGATGGTCGCGCCTCTCATCCCGCCGGTGCCGAAAGCGAGGTCTTTGTAGAATCGGTTGTCGAGCTCCTCCCAGGCGTTTTTTTTAACCAGTTCGGCGATGCTGTCCGCCGCCCACGGCGGCAGGAACCCGCCTTCCAGCCAGCTTTGGAGGCGCTCCGCCGTGGATTTCAAAATCTTGCCGGCCTTTTGCGCCTGAGTGATTGTCTTGATCATTTTATATTTCGCGGTTGTGAGAATGATTCACGATAATCAATGAAGGGAATACCCCCGTGATAAATAGGAAAATGTCCCAGGCCAAGAACATTAATCCGCGGAACAGGAAAAGCTGATATGCGGCCCGCAACCTCTCCGCCAGCTGCATGAAGGAAGCCATGGTTAGCCTCCCAAGGTTAAGCCCATAACAAATGACGGTTCATCCGGCCGCAAGCAAGATTCCCCTTGCCCTTTTATGCAAGAAAACCAAAGCATTTGTCTCGTTGACCGCCCACGCCAACCGCGCGGGCCGCCGCGCGGCACCATGATCATGTTGAGCGCGTCGATCTCGTCGAAGGCGTAAATGCCCGTATGCTGCGAGGGATCGCCGATGTAGTCGGCGTCGGTCAGGCCGTCGAAAAAAACCGGACAGGACGCTTGACTGACTGCCACCGTCTGCTATAGATTGCTTTCCAGTGATGTCGAAACAGGAGAATCCGACGGAATGGCAACGTGGTTGACCCTTGAAGAAGCGGCGAAGCATCTGAAAATCGGCAAGTCTTCGCTCTACCAACTCGCCCGCGAAGGCGGCATCCCCGCCCACAAATACGGGCGCGTCTGGCGTTTCGATCAGGAAGAATTGGACGGCTGGATGAAATCCTCGGGCGAAAGACCGCCAAAGACCGGCGATGACTCTGAAAAGGAGAATCGGCAATGAGGCTCGTTGAAATCGGCTTGAGGAACAGCGGATGACGCTTGGGACCCGGAAAAAGAGTCCCGTGCTTCGTCGATAGAGGAAAACGAAGTGTCTTATATGGAATCCACTGCCCACCCCTTGTCCATTGCAAAGCAAGATATAATGCTTTTCAGCTATAGGCTTCATGCGAACGTAGCCGGAGGGGACTTATACGCGAAGTCGCGGACCAAAGGTGCTAGGAAGACATTATTATTGTCCAGAAAGGATAAGCATGATCGATCAAGATACAATATATAACGAAGATGCGTTTGATCTCTTG
>CAZYUX010000126.1:0-7854 GCA_964650745.1 uncultured Puniceicoccaceae bacterium | reverse complement strand
GAACCGATGGCCCAGGGGCTGCCCGGGTCGCCCGGTTCCGCTTCAAGGGCGTTGTTGCGCCCCTTGCGGTGTGTCCGCCCGACGGGATGGATGGGAGGCAGGTAAACCACGTCAAATCCCATCCGCGCGATCTCCGGCAGGATTTTCCGGCAGCTTTTGAAGGTCCCGTGCTCTTCCGGCCTGTCCCCCCACGAGCGGGGAAACATCTCATACCACGTGCTGAAAGCCGCCTTCTCGCGCTCGATAAGCACGGGGTAATCGCGTTCGAGCCGACTGGCGCGGGAACGGTCCGCCGCGGCCAGGGCCATGTTCTTGACGGCCTCGCTCAGAGCCAAATCGAGCCGCTCCGCCAGCGGCTTCCCGCCGTCGCGCAGCGTTTCGGCCCAGTGAGCCAAAGTCTGCCTCTCCCCGCATTCGGCGTGCGCGGCCGCGGATTCCAGGATCCCAGCGCCAATTCGAAAGTCCGCCTCCTCCATCACCCCGGATTCCGACTTCTTTTTCAGCCCCTCGCGCCAGGTTAAAAAAGGATCCACCCAAGCGGTAATGTTGTATTCCCAGAAACCGGCCGCGTCCGGCTGGAACGACCCATGCCACCAGTCGGGGCATTCGGGAGGCAGCCGCTCCATCGGCGCTTCATGCCATCCGGCCTCCCCCCGCCGGCGGTAGAGCAGCCACGCCGTCAGCTCTTCGTGCCCGTCGGCGTAAATCTTCGCGCGCGCGCTCACCTCGTCTCCCGCCACGCGCTTGACGGGAAAAACCCCCTCACCGGCCGCGGGCCGGACAGCCTCGATAACCACCCGCCGCCGGCCATGGCGAGGCAGGCTTTCCTCCAATTCCTTCCTTCTCGAGGAAGCGGTTTCTTTTTCACGGTTCTCGTTCATGGAATCACCCGCCTCATTAACAAGCGGCATGCCGCCAAAATTGTCCAACATTTTCCGCAAAACATCCAGCCTCCGTTTCCGCCAAAACCTTGCAACCGGATGCGCCTCAAATAAGTTCGCCTGAAAATTCCCCCGCGTTCCGCACGAGAACGGCGGCCCGGAAACCGGAAACAAGCTCGTTCAAACGCTCCGCGTAAGCGCCTTCCTGGCCGGGCCCGGGCAGCATCAAGCCGAGAAACACAACATCCGCCCCCCGCCCGGATTCGCGCATCACCTCGGAAACGGTCTTGTTTGCCGGCCGGGTGATAATGTCGGCCCTGGCTTCGATGCGCACTTCCCGTATCATCTCCGTCAGGCGCCGTCGCATCGCCCCCCGGTCCTCCCCTTCCTCTATAATAACGCGCACGAGGACGCGGGCCTCCCGCCACTCGGCATTGAGGCTGAGCAAGTGGGCCAGCAGCAGCATGAGATCGCCGTTGTTTTCCTTGCCCCGCCACCACACGTCAATGCGGCGCTTGACGGCAGGGCCTTCCGCTCGATCCAGCCGGGTGAAAACAGTGCTGATTTGGATTTGCGAAAAAAGCCGCATGAGACGGAGCATCCGCGCCATCGCCTCCCGGTCCCTGGGCCACCCGAACATGACGGTGTTGGCCTCCATGCCCGCGAACCCGTTGGCCTGCACGATTCCGAGGATGCCCGACTCGAAATCGGGCACGACACTGATCTCGCAAAAAGCCGTCAAGCGTTCTTTTACCAGCGCCGCCTCCATCTCCTCCCGGCGGGCCGCCAAGCCGCGGGCCTGCTCCTCCAAATCCCCCACCACAATCTGGCAAACGGTCACAACGCCGCGGTTTTGGTTAAACCAGTTGGCCAGCCGCACCAGCCCCATCCGGCTGGCGGGATTGGCCGTGAAAAGCAGAATGTGGGGCCGCCAGTTGCGGGCGTCCGTTCTCACCGTCCGGAGCTTGAGCAGAGAAGTCCTGGCCAAAGCGTTCCACACGCCCGCCCTCACGTCACCCCAGCTGCTTTGAAAGGCCTGCCGCCGCAGCACAAGATACAATGAAAGCTCCAGGCCAACAGCCACGAAGCAGGCCAGCGGACTGATGAGAAACATCACCACGACAGCTCCCGCGCAGCCGGCCAAAGAGACGTGCCACGGCACATTGATGGTGGGGCGGAATGAGGGATCGCCCACCAGCTTCTCCGCCGCCGCCGCCAGGTTGACGGCCACATACAGCGTCAGAAAGAAAATAGTCACCCAGCGCCCAACAGCATTCAAGTCGCCCAGAGCCACCGCCCCCAAGGCGATGGCCCCAGTCAGCCAAGTCGCGGCGGTGGGCTGGCCGGCGCGGCTGACGCGGGCGAAAAATTTTGGGGCCAACCCGTCGCTCGCCAGCGCCTGCAACACCCTCGGGCCGCCCAAAGCGCTGCCGAACGCGGACGAGAGAATCGCGCCCCACATGCCGGGATAGATCAGCCAAAAACCGAACAAGGCAATGCCGGTCCACACGGGTGGCGCTTCGGGATCAATGGCTGCCAAATCCCCGCCGCTGACTTTCGCGGTGACGGAAAGCAGGAAAAGGATGAGCAAGTAGACCGCCGCGCCCGTCACCACCGCCGCGATCGTGCCGCGGGGAATCGAGCGTTTGGGGTCCTTAAGGTCGCCGCTCATCCCTATGCCCGCCGTAAAACCCGTCACCGCCGGGAAAAAGACGGCGAAGACATACCAGAATCCGCCCGGCGCTGAGCGCTCGTAATGCGGGGCCATCTCCGGCGCGGTCAGACCACCGGTCAACACCCCGCCCGCCAGCGCCAGCAAACTCAAAACCACGGCAATCATGATGGGAATTTGGAGCTTGAGAGAGAGTTCGGCGCTCTTTCCGGCGACCACGGTGATAAGAACAATGGCGGCCGCGGCAATGCCCTGCAAAGGAACCGGCCCCCAGGATTCCGGCCAGAGAAAGGAAACCGATTCCGCCAGGCCGAAGGCGTATAACGTCAAACTCAGCGTCCGGCACAAAAACAGCGGAATGCCGATCGAGCCGCCCATTTCCAGCCCCAGGCTGCGCGAGATCATGAAATACTCGCCCCCCACGCCCACCCGCATGTTCGTGGCGATGGCCGAAGCGCTCAAGCCGGTGATGAAAGTGATGCCGCTGGCCAGCAGAACGATGAGCAAAGCAAGGGGCAGACCCGTGTTGCCCGCCACCCAGCCAAAACGCAGATACATCATCACCCCAAGAATCGTCAGCACGCTGGGCACATACACGCCCAGAAACGTGCCGAACTTTTTCGGCGCCGCCTGACCGCGACCGGGCGCGTTCACGCGGCTGCCAGCGGCGCGCGCGCTTCCATCTGCCGCGCCACCCGATGAATATTCAGCCTCTGGCATTTTTGCTTCGTTTATCGCGCGCCAATCTGAGGCCAAATCCCGGCGGCGGCAAGCCCGGGAACACACACGCAGATGTTTTTCGCCCCCGCTCCCGGACAAAACGCATCAGGCGTTCCGAAAATCAATGAGAGTTTGGCGGTAGGCATCGGGCCGCCCAATGTCAAAGCGGCGGCCCTGAACGACGCGGCCGAGGAAGCCGTCCTCCTGCCGCAGCCTGTCGAGGCAGGAAGTCAACTGAAACTCCCCCCGCTCGCGGACATTATGCCGGATGTTCTCATCGAGATACTCGAAGATGCCGGGCTTGATGACGTAAAGCCCGAACACTGTCAGAAATTCATCCTCGTCCATAGCCTCGACGCGGAGGAACTCGCGCGCGTAATCCAGGTCCGGTTTTTCGGCGAACTCGGTTATGTTGAGGACCTGGCCCGCCTCCCGCCAGGCGCCGCCCACGCACCCGAACTTCGAAATCCCGGCGGCCGGCGTGCTTTTCAAACCGACCACGCTGACTCCCGAGCGGTCGAACAAGTCGAGAAGCTGCCGGGCGCAAGAGGCTTCATTGCCGGCCTTGTAAATATGGTCGCCCAGCAGCAGCAGAAACGGCTCATCCCCGGCCCATTCGCGGGCGCACCAAACGGCGTGGCCGAAACCCTCCTGAACCTCCTGAGGCAGGAACGTCACCCGGCGCCCCACTTCGAGCAGGTATTGGCTGTAGCGCTGGTCGTCCTTGCTCAACTTGTTATAATGCCCGGCGCGCGGCGGGGTCTTGAAGTATTCCTCGAAAATGTGCAGATCATCCTTCTGCACGATGATGCAGACCTCCTCGATCCCGGCACTGAGAGCCTCCTCGATGATGACCAGAATGACCGGCTTGGCCCGCCCCTCATTGTCAATGATGGGAAAGAGCTCCTTTTTTATGCCCTTGGTGGCCGGAAACAGCCGCGTCCCGAAACCGGCGGCGGGGATGACGGCCTTGCGCACACAGCGGCCGGCGGAGACGGTCAGCTTGACGCAGTCGACTTGCAGGTCGCGCTCGAGTATTTCGATCACCTTGGCCTGGGCGGCTTCGTCCCTGCAAAGCAGCTGCGCCGTGCCGTCTCCTTGCGAGCCGACACCCTTGCCCCCGAAAATATAAGGCTGGACAGGCTCATAACCGAGCACCTTGTGAAGGACGGGCGCGGTCAGCTGGGACGGACAGGCCGGCTGGAGGTATTTGTCAAACTGCTCCTGGGCCTCCCTCATGATCCGTCCGGTGCTCTCCGCGTCGCCCGCCCGCAAGGCCTCCAGCGCGCGGTGGACAATGTCCTTGTTGACCGGCCCCAGGTATTTCTGCACGCCGCGCTGGACCTCGCCGTCGGCGAAGGGATAGCTGCGGTTGAGCTTATTCAGAATCTCCCTCGTGTCCTTGCTGGCGCATAAATCAACAATAACAAAATACAGATCCCGGTCCACGGAAAACTCGCGCACGTCAATCCGCTCGCCGTCGAAGACCATCAGAACCGGGCGCTCGCCATAGGCGCAGCCCTGGTCCATGCGCCCGCAGCGCGAGGGAGTGGTAATCTCCCCCATATAGGCGAATTCCATTTCGCCGCGCACGGTCATCTTCAAATCGTAAATCCGGTTGAACGCCCGCGCCACCAGCACGCACACCGCCGCGCTCGAGGAAAGCCCCTTCTTCACCGGCAGATCCGTCAGATAGTTGTCAATCTCCAGCCCCCCCACGCGGTAGTGGGTCAGCACTTGGAAGGCCACCCCGGCGGCATAACTGAAAAAGCCGCCCTTTTCGGCCTCTTCGAGCAGCGCATCCCGGTCCATCGGCAGCTCGAAGGGCCCCATTCGCGTGCCGTCGCTCAGCGCCGAGCGCAAAATGAGCCGGGACTGGCGGGGCCGGACCTCGGCATGAATCCCCTGATTGGTGCCGGTAATGACAGTGTAACCTTTTTCGATGCCGGCATTGATCCGGCGGTAGCCCCCCGCCCAGTCGCTGTGCTCGCCAAAAAGGCAAATGCGCCCCGGAACGAATATTTTCATATAATTGGCTCTGGCTCTGGTTAAAGCGCGCCGGGGGAGATGCCATGCATGAACGCACCCGGCGGCTTGAAAAATCCGTGAACCGGCACTTTGCCGCTTTTTCACCTTTTTTCAAGCGCGGATTAATCCGCGCAAAACCAAACACCTCCAGCCTTCAGGGCATGCTCATCCCGCGCGCCCCCCCCGGAGGCCCGCGGCTTGCCCGCCGCGGAAAGCCCCGAGAAAGGGCTTGGCTAACCGCCGCCGCCAGTTTTATCCTCCCGCCCGCTTTAGGCTGGATTCATCAAGCGCGGAATGATACACCTCCGGTTATGATTCTCCCCCAGCGAGTCCGGGAGCACTTTTACCGCTATTTGGCGGGCGTCATCCTGGTCTGCGGCCTGGGTGTTTCCCTCGTCTATGTGCCCGAAAGCTCCAAGGAGGACCCCTTCGATCGCCTGGACCACAACAAACGCATCCTCAACTCCTGCCACGGCGCCGGCCTGAGACTCATCAGCTACGATTACCTCTTTTTACTCGACTATTACCTGGGGTTCCGAAAACGCGAAACGCCCGATGAGTTCATCATCGTCTATCTGGACGAAGTTTCACACCACAAACTGAAACAGCCTTTCGACCGCGCCTGGGACCGGATGTTCCACGCCAAACTGCTCGATGTCCTCGGCGGACAAGGCGCGCGCCTGGTTTTTTTCGACGTCAACTTCGACAATCCAAGCTCGCGCCCGGAAAGCGACGAAGCCTTTGCCAAAGCCATCGGGCGAAACGGGCCGGTCGTGCTGGCGGCAACAGAGCAGGTCAACTATTACGACGGCTACGCGCAAAGGCAAACGCTAAAACCCCACAGCACATTCCGCCGGGCTGCCAAGTCATGGGGGCTGGTGACGCTCTACAAAGACCCCGACACGGGCGTGCGCATGATCAACCCCGGAAACGCCATGATCCCGGCGGCCACGTGGCGCTGCGCCCTTCTGCTCAACCCCGCGCTGGAAAGCTCCCTCAAACCCAGGATCGAGGAGCGGTGGCTCAATTACCTCGGCCCCCCGGGAACCGTCGCCGCCCAAAGCTTCTACCGGGCGCTTCCGGGCAAAGAAACACTGCCCGAAAACTACTTCAAGAACAAGATCGTCTTCATCGGAGCCAAACTGGACACCGGATTTTCCGGATCCTACAAGGACAGTTTCAAAACCCCCTACAACCGGATAGGATTCCCGGAAACCAACGGCGTCGAAATCCAAGCCCACATCATGGCGAACTTTCTCCAAACCAACTGGTTCACGCGAATAGACAACCGGCGGGAAATGCTGATCGTGGGACTGCTCGGACTGCTGCTGGTTGTCTTCCTCGTCTCCATGTCCCCCCTGTGGGCAACCGTGACGACGCTGCTTTTCATTGGCGTGTTCGGCTATATATCGGTCTGGTATGCCTGGAACACAAAACTGTTCTACAGCTGGCTGGTGCCAGTGGGAGTGCAGGCGCCGGTGGCGCTGGTCTGGTCTGTCGGCCTGCAATACTACGCCGAAATCCGCCGCAAGGCCCGCCTCAAAAAATCTTTCTCGGCCTACCTCTCACCCGTCATGGTCCGGCGCATGGTGGACTCCGGCGAAGAGCCTCAACTGGGCGGACACGACGAAAATATCACCTGTTTCTTCAGCGACGTGCAGGGGTTTTCCTCCTTCTCCGAAGTCATGTCCTCACGCGAGCTGGTGGACCTGATGAACGAATACCTCACGGCCATGACCGATATCTTGCAGGAAGAAGGCGGCACGCTGGACAAATACATCGGGGACGCCATCGTGGCCATGTTCGGCGCGCCCCTGGCTTTAAAGGACCACGCCCAGCGCGCCTGCGTGGCCGCCCACCGGATGCAGATGCGCCAAGCCGAATTGCGCGAAAAATGGAAAAACGAAGGGGACAAGTGGCCCCCCCTGGTCGAAAAAATGCGCACCCGCATCGGCCTGAACACAGGCCTGACCACCATCGGCAACATCGGCTCCCAAAACCGTTTCAACTACACCATGATGGGCGACCCCGTCAACCTCGCCGCCCGCTGCGAAAGCGGCGCCAAATCCTACGGCGTCTACACCATGGTGACGGAAGACACCAAAACCGCCGCGCAAGCATCAGGCGGCCAATGCGTTTTCCGCTTCCTCGACCGCATCATCGTCAAAGGCCGCACCAAACCCGCCGGAGTTTTCGAAATCGTCTGTTTCAAAGAGCAACTGGACGGCAAGCTAAACAAGTTCATGGAAACATGGGACCAGGCAATTGAAAAATACCTCGCCCAGGACTGGGCCGCCGCGCAAAGCCTGTTCTCCCGCGCCGCCATGATCGAGCCCAACCAGCCCGGCCGCTCTCCGGGCGTCAAAATCAACCCCTCCCTGCTGATGATCCGCCGCTGCCAGCACCTTAAAAACAATCCTCCGCCCGAAGACTGGGACGGAGTCTACGTCATGGAGACAAAATAAAACCGCAAACTTGATCGCATCATATATCATATAAAATGGCCAATGGACTATCAGCCCGCTTCGGGGCCGCGCCCCCGCCTTTTTTTAC
>CAZYUX010000125.1:0-7895 GCA_964650745.1 uncultured Puniceicoccaceae bacterium | reverse complement strand
TCAAACGTTCGCGGAGGCAGCGGGCGGTGTGGGAATATTCGCAGCGCAGAAGGCCGGCCGGGGTTCCCGCATAGACGATTTCCCCGCCTTCGGGGCCGCCTTCGGGGCCGAGGTCAATGATCCAGTCGGCCAGGCTGATGACATCGAGGTGGTGCTCGATGACAATAATGGTGTTGCCGGCGTCGCGCAGACGGAAGAGCAGGTCCATCAAGTGCTGGATGTCAATCCAGTGCAGGCCGGTGGTGGGCTCGTCCAGCAGGTAGAGGGCGCCGCCGCGGTTGCTTTTGCTCAGTTCGAGAGCCAGTTTGATGCGCTGGGCTTCACCGCCGGAGAGCGTGTTGGCCGGCTGGCCGAGTTTGAGATAGCCCAGCCCCACGTCTTTGAGAGTGTTGAGTTTGGCCATGATTTTCGGCTGGTGGCGGAAGAGCGCGCAGGCTTCGTCCACGGAAAGCCCGAGCACGTCGGCGATGCTGTAGCCCTTGTAACGCACGTCCAGTGTTTCACGGTTATAGCGCCTGCCGCCGCAACTGGGGCATTCCGCGTAAACATCATTGAGGAATTGCATGTCGAGCTTGATGACGCCGTCGCCCTGGCAGCGTTCGCACCGCCCGCCCCGGACATTGAAGCTGAAGCGCCCGCTTTTGTAGCCCCGCACTTTGGCCAGCGGGCATTTGGCAAAAAGCGCCCTCAGCAAATCAAACAGCTTGACATAGGTGGCCGGGTTCGAGCGGGGGCCGCGCCCGATGGGATCCTGATCCACCCTTACCGCCGCGCGGAAGTTGTCCAAACCCTCGATTCCATCGTGTTTGCCGGGTATGGTTTTGGCGCGGTTGAGGCGGAAGGCCGCCGCGTCCGCCAGAATGTCATTGACCAGTGTGCTCTTGCCGGATCCGGAAACGCCCGTCACACAGGTCAGCAACCCAAGGGGAAAGGAGGCGTCTATCTTTTTCAGGTTGTGGTGGGCGCCGCCGCGCACCGTCAGCCATCCGCCGGCGGGCGGGCGCGGATGCGCGTTCTTGTCCATTTCCATCCGGCCGGACAGGAAAGGCCCGGTGCGCGAGCGCGTGTCCGACGCCATTTCCGCGGCGGTTCCTTGAAAAATAATCCGGCCGCCTTCGCGTCCCGCGCCCGGCCCGAGCTCGAGCAGCCAGCCGGCGGCGCGCATGGTTTCCTCGTCGTGCTCGACGACGATGACGGTGTTGCCGCGGGCGCGCAGTTCGGTCAAGGTCCGGAGGAGTCTGCGGTGGTCCCGGGAGTGCAGGCCGATGCTTGGCTCGTCGAGCACATACACCACCCCGACCAAGCCCATGCCCAGCTGCGTGGCCAGCCGGGCGCGCTGGGCCTCGCCTCCGGCAAGGGAGGCGTATTCCCGGTCCAGGCCGAGGTAGCCCAGGCCCACTTCATTCAAAAAATGCAGCCGTCGTTCGAGCCCGCTCAGCGCGTCCGCGAAGGGCGCGTAACGCTTGGATTCCATTAAACGTTGCGCGAAAGCGAGAGCATCGGCAAGGTTCAGCGACATGAATCCGGCATAATGCATTTCACCCAGACGGACGCTGAGGCTGTATGGATTCAGCCGTTTGCCTTTACAGGCAGGGCAAACCGAGCTGATTTGATAAGCCATGAACCGGGCCTTAAGGCCCTCGCTGCTCGTTTCCCGGCGCGTGCGGTCCAAGTCCGCCAGAACGCCTTCGAAGGGCCGCAGATCGCCTTTCTTTTTAGCCGTCATCCGGAAACTGAAAAGCCGCTCTCCCGCCCCGCGCAGGAGAATGCGCCGCGTCTCCGGGTCGAGGTTCTTCCAGGGCGTGTTGGGATCGAACGGAAGCTGTTCGGCGAGTTGCTTGAGGATGGCGTTGCGCTGGATGATCATCCGCCTCGAGCCCAGCCGCCAAGGCTTGATAGCTCCCTGGCGGACGCTTTTTTCCGGGTCGGGCACGATCAGGTCCCCGGAAAACTGGAGCGTTCGCCCCAGCCCGCCGCACACCGGGCATGCGCCGTCCGGATGGTTGTAGGAAAAATGCTTCGGCGTTACCGGATCGTAAACTTCCCCGCACACCGCGCAGGACAGGTGCTGGCTGATGACGAATTCCCGCCACGGCCCGTCCGGGTTGGCCTGGAGCATGACCACGGCCCGGTCTTTGCCTTCCCGGAAGGCCAGCTCGAGCGAGTCGGCCAGGCGGCTCTTTTGCTCCTTATCCAAAACCAGCCGGTCAATCACGATATCCGCTTGCAGCTCCCTGGGAACGGAAGGCAGAATATCCTTGTCTTCCAGTTGTTTGATATTCCCGTCTATCCTGACGCGCTGAAAACCGCTTTGAATCAAGCGCGGGATTTCTTCCCGCAGCACCGCCGGCTTGGCTTTCAAATACGGCGCGAGCAGCATGACACGGCTGCCGGCCGGCTCCCGGAAAAGCCGCCGCAGGCAGTCGTCAAGAGAGCGCCGCTCAATGGTGCCGCCGTCCTTGGGGCAGAACGCCTGGCCGCACACCGACCAGAGCAGCCGCGCGTAGTCGGCGATTTCCGTGACCGTTGCCACTGTGCTGCGCGGGTTGCCGCCCCCGCCCGCCCGCTGCTCGATGGCCACCACCGGCGAAAGCCCGTGAATGAAATCCACTTCGGGGCGTTTCACTTGTTCGAGCGCCTGCCGGGCTTTGGCCGAGAGGCTGTCAATGTATTTGCGGTAACCCTCGGCGTAAATCGTGTCAAACGCCAGCGACGACTTGCCCGATCCGCTCACGCCGGTGATGACGATGAGTTCCCCCCTCGGCAGGCGCAGATCGAGGTTCTTTAAGTTATGCTCCCGCGCTCCCTTGATGTGGATGCTGTCCCGTTCTGGCGGCGTCGAGGTCATGCGGCGGTTTCTTTTTCATCTGCAGGCGCTGCAAACACGGTTTGCGCGGGCGATTTTTAAGGCGGAGCCATCTGGCGGCAAGGCGATTATTCGCGGAGAAGACGGGCGTTCCGCCGCCGCTCCCGCTCTTCGCCGGAAAACGTTTTTTCATTGTCAGGGAGCTTCCGGTTTTTTTCGGCTTGCCAGCCGGCTTTTCCCGTGTATCTTTTCCTGTTCTGATCGCGGGCATAGTTTAGTGGTAAAACCTTGGCCTTCCAAGCCAATGATGCTGGTTCGATTCCTGCTGCCCGCACCAGTTTTATTCAAGTTCCATTCGGGGGAGCCCGGTTTTAAAACAGCTCTTCCTGCGCGCTGGTTTCTTCGAAGCCGAGAAAAGTTCCGTAGCGTTTGAGCCAGTCGTCAATTTTTTTCAGGTAATAGGACGGATCGCAGGGAGCGGTTTTGGGATCATAGGCCGCCAGGGGCCGGGCGCGCTGCCAGTCGGCGCTTCGGCCTTTCTCTTTTGGGCCGATGTAGTAGAAGACGCGCTCGCCCGCGCGGGGCCGCGGATCCATTTTTAATGCCGTTTCGAGGGCGGCCCGGCGCGGCTTGCCGCCGCGTTCGATTTTTTCCCGGTAGGATTCCGGGCTTTGGCTGAGGTATTCCGGTTTGGCCAGGCGGGCGATGTCAATGGTTCCTTTTTGGATTTCCCGCCGCAGCTCTTGCGCCAGTTCGAGGGGGGATTCCGGCGTCATGTCTAACAAATAAGCGATGAGGCGGTCCGTCAGGTCTTTGAGAAACGGTTCGAGGCCGCGCGAGCGCAGGGCGGAGCCGCGGATGGTGATTTTTCCGCCGTCACAGAGGGCGTAATTCTTTGCTTTGTAACAGAACATGGCCGGATAGCGCCCGTCGTATTCCAGTTCGATGCCTGCCGGAAGGATGTGTTTCACCTGATCCAGCAGCCGTTCCGGTTCTTCCCAGTAATCTCCGGCGGCGAGGTATATTCCGTCGGTGTCGGCCTCGAGGACTTGGCAGCCCAGCTTTTCAAATTCGGTGATCAGCGCTTGAAGCAGTTCGCGGCCGCGCCGGGTCACCTCCGCCGCGAGTCCGCTGTCAGCAAACCGCGCTCCGCTGAAGCCGAGGTAGCCGTAGAAGGAGTTGATGAGGATTTTATAAGCGGTTTGCCGGGCCCGGTATTCGGTTTTCAATTCTGCTTTATCCGTTTCGCGCGCCAGGTCCTTGTATTTGAGGCGGTATTCCCGGAGTTCTTTGAGCAGCGGGATAAAGATGCCCAGCGAATCCCCCGCGGGATTGCGGCCGATGGCCAGCAGCAGGCTGGGGTAGAGCGACGCCACGTCGAAATGCAGCACATGCTTGAAGACGCCGGCGGCGAAACTTTTGGAGAAACCGCCGGCGAAGCCGCGGACTTCGGGGTAGTAGGGCAGGCCGCGGCGGGCGTGGTAATATTTTTCCAGCAGCAGCAGGTCCGCCTTGTGGGCGTTGCCCCGCAGGAAGGTCTCCTGCAAAGTCATTGGAAAGTTTTTCGCCTGGGCGAAATAAGTTGGCAGCAGCAGGTTCGCGACACCTCCGGTTTCGCGCAGATCGTCTTCCAGGTAATCGAGGAATGTCTGCCGGTCCTCGTAAAATGCGCGCTGGATACCGGAAGCGGGCAGGTAAGTGCGCCCGTCTTCCTCCACCGTCACTCCAAAGGAAACTGCCACGTCCTTGAGGCGGTAAGAGAGCAGGTCGCGTGTGGCGGCGTCAAAGACCCGGATGGCCAGGAAGGTGTCGAATACCGCCCGGCCCGGAATGTCGCAACGGAGAAAATCCAGCCACCGCTCCGCCGCCCGCTGGCGGCTGGGGCGGAAAGCGGCTTGCGCCCCGAACCGCCCCCATGCGCAAGGCAGGTTATACCGCTGGCACCGCAGCCGCAGGTAATTGAAGTCGAAATCGAAAATGTTGTGCCCCTCGATGACGTCCGGGTCGCCCTCGATTAACGCTTCCCTGAACGTTTCCAGCAGTTTTTTTTCCGCTTGATCCGAGTTTTCTTCGAGAACCGGCAAACGCGGCTCCTTTTCATGGCTGAACCGCAGTCCTATGGCGAGGACGCGGTCTTCCGCCCGGCGGGGATCGCTGATGCCGCCCGGAACCGAACAAGCCGTCTCGATATCCAGCTGGCAGCGGCGCAGTTCGCCGAAGGTCATCCTCTCGAAAAGCCGGGCCTGACGGCCAAGCAGAAACTGGTTTTCCAGACAGCGGACGGTTTCGATTCGGGCTTCGGTTTTGCGCTTGGCCGCAACTTTTTTATAGGCGGATATGTTTTCGAAGGAAATCAGGCGGCGAAACGGCGCGTTGCCTTCGAGTTCTTCCGTTTGGAAGCTGTTTCCGTGCGGGATGCGGTCCGCCCAGGCAAAGGGCCGGAACGCCGCTTCTTCTTCCGCCCGGCGGTTGCCGGCCGTCTGGCGGGAGAGCCTTGCCTGGCCGTCAGGGCCGATCCATACACCGCAGATGCTGCCGCCGGACATGATTACAGGGCTTTGACCCTGACTTCATGGCCGGTTTCAGCGCTTTTGTAAAGCCCGTCCAGGATTTGCTGGACGCGGATGCCGTCGTCCGCGCCGGCAAGGAAGGGCTGGTTGTTCCGGACGCAGTGGATCATCTCGGCGATAGAGCCGCGATGGCCGTCTTTCGAGGGGGTCACTTCGGTGACGGTCTGGTGGCCGGCGATGGCATGGGCATACAACGCTTTGGATGGGTGCGGAGGATTTTCATCCCAGGAATGAATCAGGGCGCCTTTGGTTCCCATCACTCTCGTGAACATGTCTTCGTTTTCTTCTTGGAAGCCCGCCCATGAGGCTTCGAAGAGCAGCGAGGCGCCGGTGTCGAAACGGATGCATCCGGCGGCGAAATCCTCGACGTCGGCTTTATAGTTCCTTTTTCTGGCGGCGGCTTTCGCGATGTGTCCGTGGGCCGCGCCGCTGACGGTGACGGGCTGGGGCGAACCCATCAGCCACATGGCCAGGTCAATCCGGTGCACGCCGAGGTCGATCAGCGGTCCGCCGCCGGAGAGTTCCTTGCGTCCGAACCATTTGCCGAAGAGCCAGCTCCAGTCGCGCCGCGTCCATTTGGTGTAGGCGTGGTAGGGCCGCCCCAGAGCGCCCTCATCCGCGAGGTCTTTCAGCGCCCGCGCTTCCCGGCCGAAGCGGAAGGAGAGGTTGATTCCCAGCATCCGCTTTGCCTTCAGGGCGGCTTCTTTCATGCGTTTGGCTTCGCGGACATTCATGGCCATCGGTTTTTCGCAGAGCACATGCGCTCCCGCCTTCAGGCAATCGAGTGTCGCCCGGCAGTGGAGGCAGTTGGGCAGGCAGACGATGGCCAGGTCCGGTTTCACTTTTTTCAAAACTTCCTTGTAATCGGTGAAACAGCGGGCTTCGCCGAGTTTTTCCACCCAGGGTTTGAGGCGTGCGGCGTCAATATCCGCCACGGCGGCCAGCTCGCCGTCCGTCATGTTTTCGTTGAAGGCTTTGGCGTGGAGCGAGCCAATGCCCATGCCGATCATCGCGCAGCGCACTTTGGATGATTTCATGAATTTGAATAGATGCGAGGGTTGAGAGTTGGAGCGTGATTGCGGTAAAGCGGAAGGGCATCACAGCATTTATCCGCCTTGTCAAGAGGGTTGTTTTTGCGGCGGAGTTTTCTCCGGTTTTCTTGAAGACCGTCCAGGCTTGCGCGGAGGTTCGCGGGCGCTGCGCGCGTTTTCAAGAGGGGGCGAGTTTGCCTTCGAGCCAGCCGATTTTGATGTCCCGGACGTTGTCGTATTGTGGGACGAAGGGCTTGATGTCGAGGAGAGGCGAGTTATCCACCATGTCAACACCGGCGACTTCGAGAACCTCCTGATGGCGTTTGACCAGGCGCACGACGGACAGGCCGATGGGGTTGGGCCGCCGGGGGTGGCGCGTGGCGAAAAGCCCCCGCCAGCGGTCATCCCGGAACGGGCGCACATGGGGCTGGAAGCCGCCGGCGCGGTGCAAGTGGTAGAGCAGAATCAGGTGGGAAAAGCCTTCCACGTGTTTGAGCGCTTCCGCGTAGGAATAGGCAACCACCACTTTGCCGGGGGTGTCGTTGGCGTCCATAGGCTGGGTGGGAGCGAGCCAGGGGTCGGCGAAGGGCGTGCGGATGACGCCGATGGGCGTGTAAGTGACGGATTCAGGTTTCATCATGATGCTGGATTCAAGATGGGCTTCCCCTATTACAAGTCAACCGCGCATTCGCCGCCGGAATCATTTTGGTTCCGGCGGCCGCGGCGTGTAAATGCGGTGTCAGAGTTGCGGGGGCGGTTTGCCTTCTTCTTCCTCTATATCCATGATCCTGGAATCCGCGGGCGGGGCGCCAAAATCGGGAACCGGCATGGATTCCCCATCGCGCAGCGCGGACTGGTGCGCCACGATCCCGGGCGCGCAGAACCTGGCCGCGGTCCAGACATTCAGCACGGGCAGTTCCCCGCGCGCGCACGTCCGCGCGAAGTCGTCAGCGAGGAACTGGTGCGAGCCGCCGTGCCCGTTGGGCAAGCCTTTGAACTCACGCGGCAAACGCCCGGAGTCATGCATGGCGGAGAGGCCGCAGAAAAAGTCTTCCTGCGCGCCTTGCTTCTTCTGCTCCTCCCAGTCGCCGGGGAGGCTGTGCGGCGCGGTTCGAAGCTGTTCCGAGAAGTCAACTGACGTCCCGTCATGCTTGAGCCATCTGCCATTCAGGAAAGCCGCCCGCGTCCCCTGAACGCCCAGGGGTTCTCCGCCCGTTATGCGGCGGAATTCGTTGGCCCGGCACATCCCGCCATCTGACGACCTGAACAGCGCTGTCTCATTGCTGAAATCATTGCCGAAGAAGCTGATGCTCTTGTCGAAAATACCGTCTTCATGCCGGTCGGTTTGGCCCAGGCACGAGACGCGGACCATGCGCGCGCCCGTCACGCCGAGAATCTGGCCGACGGAATGGGTGGGATACAGCATGGGCGGAAAACTCGCGAACTGTTTCCACTGCGGGCCGTTGGCGGTCTGGTAGGGGGGATAGA
>CAZYUX010000124.1:0-7895 GCA_964650745.1 uncultured Puniceicoccaceae bacterium | reverse complement strand
CCAGCTTCGCATCCAAGGAGCTGCATGATGAAAGTCATGAGGACCGCCCCGCCGTCCAGAAGGGCGACCCGTTTATGGAGAAACTCCTCATAGAGGCGTGCCTCGAGATGATGGCCGTGCCGGGGCTGGTCGTGGGCATCCAGGACATGGGCGCGGCGGGGCTGACCTGCTCGGGGTGCGAGACCGCCAGCCGCGGCGATACCGGCATCGAGATGAATCTCGACCTCGTTCCCCAGCGCGAGACGGGGATGAACTCCTACGAGATCATGCTCTCGGAAAGCCAGGAGCGGATGCTGGTCATCGCCCAAAAAGGCCGGGAGACGGAGCTGGAAAAGATCTTCGAGAAGTGGGATCTGCATGCGGTGAAAATCGGCCGGGTTGTCGGGGGCCATGACATGACGGTCAAGCACGGCGGCGTGGTCGTGGCTCAAATTCCCGCCAAAGCGCTCGCCGAAGAAGGCCCGGTTTACCAGCGCGAAGCCGCCGAGCCGGCTTGCCTGAAAACCACCCGCGCCTGGCGCCCCGATGATCTGCCGGACATCCAACTGGAAGAAGCCCGGGAGATGCTGCCCCGGCTGTTGGCGGACCCGACAGTCGCCGAGAAACGCTGGGTGTGGCGGCAATACGACCACATGGTCATTGCCGGCACGGCCGTGGCGCCCGGAAGTGACGCCGGGGTGCTGCGGCTGCGCCTCGATGGCGGCAAGGAGAAGTTCATCGCCCTGGCCGCCGACTGCAACAACCGCTACTGTTATTTGAATCCCTACCGCGGCGGCCTCATCGCGATGGCGGAAGCGCTGCGGAACCTGGCCTGTTCCGGCGCCCGGCCGCTGGCCATGACCGACTGCCTGAATTTCGGCAATCCATATAAGCCGGCGGTTTTCCATGGTTTCCGGGAGAGCGTGCGCGGTCTGGCCGAGGCCTGCCGGTTCTTCGACGTGCCGGTCTTGGGCGGCAATGTCAGTTTTTACAATGAGAATCCAAACGGGGCGGTGGACCCCACACCCGTGGTTATTGTGGCGGGTCAAATTGACCGTGAGGAATGGATCACCACCCAAACCCTCAAGACCGGTGATGAGGTGTTGCTCCTGCTCGGGGGATGGCCGGACGAACTGGGGGGCAGCTGCTGCCTGAAAGCCCGGACCGGCTTGAAAACCGGCGATGCTCCGGAGGTGAACCTGGAAGCGGAAAAGCGGCTGCACGCACTAATTTTATCTCTCATTCAGAAAAGACTCGTCCGGGCGGCGCACGATTTGTCCGAGGGCGGTTTGCTGACGGCGCTGGCGGAGATGCTCTTCGCCTGGAAAAACGGAACGGATAAAATGACCTTCGGCGCTGAAATAACCATGCCCCGGCTGGCGGACGGCAAGCGCCTTGACGGCCGGCTCTTCGGCGAAAGCCAGGGCCGCGTTTTGCTCGCCGTGGCGGAGAAAGATTGGGAGCAGGTTATTAAGGAAACCCAGCGCGCCGGTGTCCCCGCGCTGCCGCTGGGCCGGGCGTTGACAACGCCGTCTTTGCTTTTGAAGCGGCAGACAGATAACCAGGAGGTGAAATGGGACACGAAAGAATTGCGCCGCCTGTGGGAAAACGCCATCCCCGATGCCATGAAACCCTTGTAATGATTGGTTTAATCTCAATTGTTCGTCTTGCTCATTCGAATACCACGCTGAAACCGAAACGGCATGAGTGATTTGATTGGCCATCATTGCGGCATCGCCCTCGTCCGGCTGCTGAAGCCTCTGGAGTATTACGAGCAAAAATACGGGACGGCTCTTTACGGCTTCCGCCAGCTCTTTCTGCTCATGGAGAAGCAGCACAACCGCGGGCAGGACGGGGCCGGGGTCGGCGCGGTCAAGCTCAACATGCCGCAGGGGCGGGCCTATATGTTCCGCGACCGCGCCCTCGGCAACAGCGCGCTGGACAAGATTTTCCAGAAGCAGCTCAAACGCTTTGACAAGTTGACCCGCAAGGGGGTGATTATCCCCGAGTATATTCCCACGGTGAAGGAACACTTCGATTTCGGGGCGGAAGTTCTCATCGGCCACCTGCGCTACGGCACTTCGGGCGCGTACGCGACGCGCTCCTGCCACCCTTATCTGCGCCGGAGCAACTGGCCCACCCGCTGCCTTATGGTTCTGGGCAATTTCAACATGACCAACACCGCCGAGCTGAACCAAAAACTCATAGAGCGCGGCCAGCACCCGATTTTCGACACCGACACCCAGACCATCCTCGAGGAAATCGGCTTTCACCTCGACGAGGAGCACAACTCCATTTACCGCAAGATGCGCGACCAGGGCATTCCCGGCCCGGAAATTCCGGGCATTATCAGCGAAAAGCTCGACATGACGGAGATCCTTCGCCGCAGCGCCCAGGTCTGGGACGGCGGTTATGTCATCGCGGGGCTTGCCGGAAACGGCGATTGTTTTGTGATTCGCGACCCCAACGGCATTCGCCCTTGTTATTACCTGCGGACGGACGAGGTGGTGGCGTGCGCTTCCGAGCGCGCCCCGCTGATGACAGTCTTCGGTTTGAGCGCCGGAGAAGTGCGGGAGTTGCGGCCCGGCCATGCCGCAGTGATCAAGAGCAGCGGCGGTTTTTCGGAAAAACCATTCGCCGAGCCGCGGGAAAGAAAATCCTGTTCGTTCGAACGGATTTACTTCTCGCGCGGGAATGATCCGGATATTTACCGGGAGAGAAAAAAACTGGGAGCGGCTCTGGCGGAGCAAATTCTCGAAGCGCTGGAGGACGGCCTTGAAAAAGCGGTCTTCAGCTATATCCCCAACACCGCCGAAACGGCCTACTATGGGCTGGTCGAGGAGCTGAACGAACGGCACCGGAGGGAAGTCGAAACCGCTTTTCTTCAAGCCCGCGAAAACAATAACCTGACCGGTGAAATGATCAAACGGCTTCTGCGCGAAAACTGGCCGCGGGCCGAGCGCATCGCCAGCAAGGACATCAAACTGCGCACTTTCATCAGCCAGGAAAAAGACCGGGGCAGACTCGTTTCCCATGTCTATGATATCACCTGCGGGGTGGCGCGGCCCGATGATACCCTGGTGGTGCTGGACGACTCGATCGTGCGCGGCACGACGCTCAAGCAGTCTGTCATCCGCATCCTCGCCCGCGCCCGGCCAAGAAAAATTATCATCGCCTCGACCGCCCCTCAAATCCGTTATCCGGACTGCTACGGCATAGACATGTCGGAGCTCGGGAAGTTCATCGCCTTTCAGGCCGCGGTGGCGCTGCTGCGGGAACGCGGCAAGGCGGACCTGCTCCGGGAGATTTATCAGAACTGTCTTGAGGAACTGAAAAAACCCGCCGGAGAAGTGAGGAACCGCGCGCGCCGCGTCTACGAATCCTTTTCCCCGGAGGAGATATCCGCCAAAATCACGGAGCTGGTTTATCCGCGCAATCTCGACTGGCGGGGACCGGTGCAAATCATTTACCAAACCATCGAAAACCTGCACGCCGCCATGCCCGAACACCGGGGCGACTGGTATTTCACCGGTCATTACCCGACGCCCGGAGGCTGCCGGGTGGCCAACCAGGCTTTCGTTCATTATTATGAAAACCGCGAAGGTCGCGTCTACGATGTCACCTGACCCCAAAAACGCGGACGGCAGCCGCAAAGCCTACGCCCGGGCGGGTGTGGACATCGCCTTGGCGGGCCGCCTGCTGGACGGTTTGAAAGGGAAAATCAAAGCGGCATCGAGGCCGGAAGTTATCGGCGGAGTGGGGGGATTCGGCGGGCTTTTCGACATGTCCCGGCTGAAGCGGTCCCGCCCCGTCCTTGTAGCCAGCACTGACAGCGTGGGCACCAAACTCAAAGTGGCTTCGATGGCGGGAAACCACCGGGGGGTGGGATTCGACATCGTCAACCATTGCTGCAACGACGTTGCCGTCATGGGGGCCGAGCCGCTTTTCTTCCTCGACTACTATGCGGCGGACAAGCTGGATCCGGCGGTTTACCGGGCGGCCGTCACCTCCGCCGCCAAGGCCTGCCGGGCGGCCCGGTGCGCTTTTCTGGGCGGAGAAACGGCGGAGCTGCCGGGCGTGTATCGGAAAAATGAATATGACCTGGTGGGGACCATTGTCGGAGCCGCGGCGAAAAACCGCATTCTCGACGGTTCGGCCGCCCGCGCCGGGGACACGCTGGTCGGCGTGGCTTCAAACGGCCTGCATACCAACGGTTACTCCCTGGCCCGCCGAATCTTTTTCGGGCAATTAAAGTTGCGGCCCGGGGACCGCCTGCCGGGGAGCCGTCAAAGCGTGGCCGCCGCCTTGCTCAAGCCGCACCTTAACTACTCTCTGCTTTTGCCGCGGCTGTATGAAAAATTCAACCAGGGCCGGGACAGCCGGCGGCGCGCCGGAAACGCCGTTTTCGGGGCGGCCCACATCACCGGAGGCGGGCTTGTCAACAACCTCCCGCGCGCCCTCCCCGCCGGTTGCGGCGCGGCCGCGCGCGCGGACTCGTGGCCCAAACTGCCTGTTTTCCGGGTTCTGGCGGAGCGCGGGGGAATCGCTTTCGGGGAGCTTTACGAGGTTTTCAACATGGGCATCGGGCTGGTCCTCATAGTCGCGCCTCCGGCGGCCGGCGCTGTAATTGAGGAATGCCGCGCCCTCCGCCACAAAGCCTGGGTCATCGGCGAAGTGGTTGCCGGCGAAGGCCGGGTGGAACTTTTGCGCGGCGGGTGCGGCGCCTGATTGGCGCCAAGTGTTTCCGGGGAGCGCCCGCGCCCGGCCAAGGGCGGCTCCCTGTTTGCCCTCCGCGATAATATCATTCATGAAGCGAACACCGCCGAAAACGGAAAAATCAAACAGATGCCGCGGGATTGACAATTTCCCGCCGCCTTGTTCTCCTCTTTTTTAACAATGCCGGCGAAAGCCGGATTTTGCAGCCGCCCGCGCCGAGTATATTCAATCATGCCGAAAGAAAACCGAATAACACCGGAAGAAAAACAGGCCTTGCGCAAGCTGGCCCGGCGCGCGGCCGAGATTCATGCCGGCCCGCGCACGCAAGAACGCATCCGGCTGTGGAAAATGCACAACAGCCTGAAACCGGAACGGCCCATGATCCTTATTTTCCCCGAAGGCGGCTGGCGGGAAATCATCGCCGCCGCCGGACCTGCCCTTCAATGCGTCTGCCGGGAGGAGTGGCTCAAACGGATCGAGTGGGAACTGCGTTCTCAAATCTATACCTTCGAGCATTTTGAGTCGGACAATGTCATGGACCCTGAAGCCGCCGTCGGCAAGGTCATCCGCAACACCGGATGGGGCGTTCGCCCCCGGTGGATCCACAGCGGCATGGACGGCGGCGCCCGAAAGTTCGATCCCGTTATTCGGCAGCCTTCCGATCTGAAAAAGCTGCGCTATCCCGAAGTTGTTTACGACGAAAAAACGTCGCGGGAACGTTTCGAGACGGTCCAGGAACTGCTTGGTGATATCATACCGGTCAAGCAGACGGGCGTTTCCCATGTCAGTTTCCACCTGATGAACCTCTACACTTCCCTGCGGGGACTCGAAGAGGTGATGATGGACATGGCCGAGAACCCCCGGTTCCTGCGCGACGCCATGAGCTTCCTCGAAGAGGGCAACCGCCGGCTGGTCAAACAGTATGAAGAAATGAATCTTCTCGAGTTGAACAACAACAACACCTATCATTCCTCCGGCGGCAACGGCTGGACGGACGATCTGCCCCGCGAAGACTTCGATCCGAACCACGTCCGCCCGCGCGACATGTGGGCTTCCGCCGAGGCGCAGGAGCTGGCCCTGGTCTCGCCTCGAATGCACGAGGAATTTTCCCTGCAATATGAAAAGCGCCTGCTCGAGCCCTTCGCCCTGAACGGTTACGGCTGCTGCGAAGACCTCACGCTAAAACTCGATGATGTCCTGACCATACCCAATATCCGGCGCGTCTCGATTAGCCCCTTCGCGGACGCCGGGGCTTGCGCCGCCAAACTCGGCCCCGATTATATTTTTTCCTGGAAACCCCATCCCGGCCACCTCGTCGGCAAATTCAATCCCGGTGCCATCGGCCGCTACATCCGCCGAACCCTGGAAGTCTGCCGGGAGCGCCAGTGCGTCCTCGAAATAATCCTCAAGGACACCCACTCCTGCGAACACCACCCCGAACGCTTCGCCGGCTGGTCGCAAGCCGCCCGGCGGGAGGTTCAAGCCATGTATTTTTAGGCGGTCAGGCTGGCGCTGACACTGAAGATCGAGCTGACGATGGTCAGTGCGATGACGACCACAAGCAGGAAGGCGCACACCAGCGCCCCGGTCGAGATGACACCGGTCAGAAACGAGAGCAAATTCGTCAGCTCGTTGCGGTAGATCTTGTTGATGTCGTTGAGACTGGCGACAATGTTGCCTGTGTTCTCTCCCACGGTCAGGATGTCCATGGCCAAGTCGGGCATGTATTTGACGCGCCGCATGGCGGTGGCGATGTTGACGCCTTCCTGGATCTGTTTGCGGCAATTGGCGAATTTGGCCTTGAGGATCACGTTATTGATGGTGCGTTCGACCAGGCGCAAAGCCTCGGTGGTGTTGACGCCGCTGCCCAGGAGCGTGGCCATCAGGCTGGAAGTGGCGAAGATGTTGTTGTAAAGGTAGATGTTGCCGAAGAAGGGCAGGCGCAAAAGCCACAGATCGGTCATTTGCCGGCCTTTGGGGGCGCGCCGCCACTGCTTCAGCGCCGCCGCCGCGAACACGGCCGCGATGGCCGCCGCGGGCCCGTATTTCAAGGCGAAATCCGAAGAGATGATCAGCAGGCGGGCATAAACCGGCATCTCTCCGCCGAGAGACTCAAGCATGCCGCGGATTTTTGGCAGCAGATAAGTGAGAAAGAAAACCACCACTCCCAGCGCCACCACGCAAATGAAGAGCGGATAGGCCAGGCTGCTCCGGATGTTGCCCCGCAGCTCGCTCATTTCCTCCATGTGGGCCACCACCCGCTCAAGAATGGGCACGAGGTTGCCGCTGGCCTCGCCCGCGGCAACCAGGTGCACGGTGGATTCATGAAAAACCGAAGGCATCTCCCGCATCGCCCCGGCCAGTGTGCTGCCTTCGCTGAGTTTTCTCCACAGGCTGTTGGCCAGCTCTTTCAGCTCCGGGTCGGACAGGCGGACGCTCAGCAGCTTCATCGTGTCCCCAAGCGGCATCCCGGCGGAGAGCAGGACCAGCAGCCGCTTCAAAAATTGCAGGGATTGCTTCGATTTGGCGTGGCGCCTGAAGAGGCGCCGTTTGGCCCTGGTTTTTTTCTCCGCTTGGAAGAAATCAATCGCTTCCACCGCCAGTTCCCCGCCAGCCTGCCCGGCGCTTTGGCTGAGGGTGAGCGGGCGGATGTTCTGGGAGGTCAGTCGGCGCACGGCCTGCCGCCGGTCCGGCGCGTCCAGCTCGCCGGTCACGGTCTGGCCGCTGCCGTCTACTGCCTTATACGAAAATACTGGCATGACTGAAATGAGGTCAGGGCGCGGCCTTCATGCGGAAAGGCTCTGCCGTCTCCCCAAAACACAACATCTGATCTGAAATCATGGACCTCCGTTACTCCCTTTCTTCACCGATCTTCGAGAAGCGCATAACTTCTTTGAGGGTGGTGTTGCCTTGCTTGACCTGCTCCCAGCCGCAGCGCTGGAGGGTTCTCATCCCGTTTTCCAGGGCTTGCTGGCGGATTTGCCTGGCGGTGTTTTTCTGCACGATCATCTCGTGAATGTCATCGTCCACCCGCAATATCTCGAAGAGCCCGAGACGCCCCTTGAAGCCAAGGTTGCGGCAGTCCTCGCACCCGACCGGCTCGAGCAGGCGCGCCTCTATTTCTTCCGGCGCGGGTTCGATCCCCAGCGCTTGCAGGCATTCCTCGATATAGCCTTTCAGGTAACCGGGCTCGACCTGGC
>CAZYUX010000123.1:0-7933 GCA_964650745.1 uncultured Puniceicoccaceae bacterium | reverse complement strand
CGTGCTTCGTCATAATCTCATCCTCCAGAGAACGGATTGTTTTCATCATCGGTCGGTGCGGGTTTGAAATGTTCTTGTTTGCATGTGGCGCGGAAGAAACCATCCGCTTTCACGGAAAGTTTCTTTCACATGAATTGACCTCTGTTTTCAGAACAGGTCGCGGGGTAAAAGGCAACCTTTTTAACAAAGAAAAACCCCTTTGAAGCCGGCGCGCTTTCAGGCGCCGGTCTGCTTTATGAAAAAATTGAATCATTTCGGATTTGACATTAACTTGTCCCCAAAAAAAACGCGTTTTTTCCCGGTTCGCCATTGACTTTCCATAACGTTTTAATAAAAAAGCCATATATCGCTTGTATATGGCAATATGAACAATACGCCGGACAATGCGGGCGCGGATTTGGATTTTCTCCAGCGCTCCAGCCTCTACCAGGAATTTCTGGCCGAAAGAGAAGAAATCCTCAAACACAAATGGCTGGAATCGGAAAAGGCCGGGCGGGACATCGGTTTTGAGCGCGCTCTTTTGGATTGGATTCGCAACCATCGCGACAGCTGGCGCACGGCTCGCCGGCTGCGGCCCCGGGTGTAGCGGTTGTCCCGCCCGGGCTATAATCGCGGGACCGCCGCCAGGAGTTTTTTCGTGTAATCGTGCCGGGGATTCCGGTAGATCTCATCCGCCGGGGCTTGCTCCACGATCTTCCCTTCCGTCATGACCAGCGCGTAATCGCTGATGTGCTCGATGACGGCCAGGTCGTGGGCGATGAAAAGGTAAGTCAGCCTCATTTCCTCCTGCAAATCCCGCAGCAGATTGATGATTTGCGCCTGCACGGAAACGTCCAGCGAGCTGACCGGCTCGTCACAGATAAGAAACTCCGGCTCCACCGCCAGCGCGCGCGCGATGCCGATGCGCTGGCGCTGCCCGCCGCTGAACTCGTGGGGGTAACGGTCCATGTGGCCGGTTTCCAGACCCGTTTTTTCCAGCAGTTCCGCCGCCCTTTCCCGTTTGCGCCGCCGCGTCCAGCCGGGGAAGTGAATGTCCAGAGGCTCGGAAATAATTTTGTAAACCGTCATGCGCGGGTTCAGGGAATTGAAGGGGTCCTGGAAAATCATCTGGATTTTTTTGCGGTAAGGGAAAAAGGCCCCGCGGCCCAGTTCCGATATCTCAATTCCTTCATAGATAATGGACCCGGCCGTTACCGGCGCCAGCCGGACGATGGCGCGGCCGGTCGTGGTCTTGCCGCTGCCGCTCTCCCCAACCAGCCCCGTGGTGCCGCCTTTGGCGATGGAAAAGGAGACACCGTCCACCGCCTTGACGAGGCCGGTCACTTTGCGCGTCACACCGCCATACACCGGATAGTGCGCCTTCAAATCCTTCACCTCGATCAAGGGTTGCCGGTCTTCTTTTTCAGCCATCTTTCACCGTTTCCAGCTGGGTGTAATCAATGGTTTTCAGGCGCTTTTGCCTGGCGCCGATGCGGGGGACGCAGGCAAGCAAGGCCCGCGTGTAAAGGTGTTGCGGATTCCGCAACACCGCCTCCGCGGGGCCGCGCTCGACAATTTCCCCCCGGAACATCACCGCCACATGCTGCGCGAAACCTGAGACGATCCCGAAGTTGTGGGTGATGAGAATGATGGCCATTTTCAGCCGGGACCGCAAATCCTTGAGCAGGTCCATGATCTGTTTTTGGATGGTGACGTCGAGGGCGGTAGTCGGCTCGTCGGCCACGAGGACGCGCGGCCGGCAGGCCAATGCCATGGCGATCATCACCCGCTGCTGCATCCCGCCGCTGAGCTGGTGCGGATAGTCCCGGCAGCGCAGATGCGGCTGCCGGATGCCCACCATGTCCAGCGACTCGATGACGTGCCGCCGCACGTTTTTGATTTCCGGTAGGTGCAGCCGCACCGCCTCGGCGATTTGGTTTTCCACTGTGAAAAGCGGATTCAATGAGGTGGACGGCTCCTGAAAAATGTAAGCGATTTCCTTGCCCCTGACACGCCGCAATTCCCCGGGTGAAGCCCGCAGCAAGTCCTTGCCCCGGAACAAAACGCTTCCATGCGCCTGGCATGACGGCGGGGGCGGCAGCAAGCCCGTCAAAGAGAGGGCGGTGACGGTCTTGCCGCTGCCGCTCTCTCCGACGATGGCCAGTGTTTCACTCTCCCTCAGGCTGAACGACACCTTGCGGACCGCCTCCACCGCGCGGCGGCGCGTCCGGAAAGTGACCTTCAGGTCCTTCACCTCCAGCAAACTGTTTTCTCCCGCGTCCATCTATAAACCGCAACCTTCTGTCTCAAACCATAAATCTTCAATCATAAATAATCAAACTCTCATCTTCGGGTCCACGATGTCCCGCAGGGCGTCGCCCAGAACGTTAAAGGCAATCACGGTAATGAAAATCGCCAGGCCCGGCGTCAGCAGCCACCAGAAGCCGAGCATGAAGGTCTTCATCTCCTGCGCCTGCGAAAGCATCAGGCCCCACGATGCGGAAGGCTCCTGGATGCCCAGGCCCAAATAACTCAAGGCCGCCTCTCCCAGGATGTAGCCGGGGATGCTGAGTGTTGCCGCCACCAGCAGGTAGCTGGCCACGTTGGGCAGGATGTGTTTCAGAAGGATTTTGACCGCGGACTGGCCCATTGTTTCCGCCGCCAGCACAAACGGCTGGCGGCTGATGGACAGCGCCATCCCGCGGATGATCCGGGCCGTCCCCGCCCACCGGATGAAGGCTAAAATGACGACGATGGCGGCAAACATCTGGGCCGAGGACAATCCTTGTTTCACGAAGGCAGCCCGCAGCGCCAGCAGCAGATACAAGCCGGGAATGGCCATGACCAGCTCGCAAAAACGCATCGCAACAAAGTCGAACGCCCCCCCGAAATAACCGGAAAGCCCGCCCGCCAGAAATCCCAAGGTCATGGTAATGACAATTCCCAGAAAGCCGATGGCCAGCGAGATTTGGGAGCCGAAAAGCAGACGCGAAAAAACGTCGCGCCCGCTGCCGTCGCTCCCCAGCAGGTAAATCCGCTGGCCTTCTTCCACTTGAAACAAGTGCCGGCTGCATGGGATAAACCCCAGCAGCTTGTATTCCCGGCCCTTGGCGAAAAACCGGATAGGCGCGGTCCGGCCCGCGGCAGGTTCCCAGCGGCAGGCAAGCCGGTCCGTGTTTTCATAGATTTGCGCGTGGAGGCCGCCTTCCTTGAAGACGATTTTCGCGGGCGGATGGTAAATGCGCGCCAGGTCCTGGTCGGCGGAGGAGTAAGGAGCGAGAAACGGGGCCAGGACCGCGCCGAGGTAGAGCATCGCCAGCACGATGAATGCCGCCATGCCCATCCGGTAGCGGCGCAGCTCCTTCCACAGCGCGGACAAGGAAAAACTTCTCATCTTTTCTCCTCCAGGCGGATGCGCGGATCGTTTTTTGCCAGCAGCAGGTCGGCCAGCAGGTTCCCCAGGATCAGCATCACGCAGCCCATCACAACAGAGCCGAGCACGACAAACTGGTCCTGCTTGAGAAACGCCTGGTAAGTCAGCTGCCCGATGCCGGGGTAGCCCATGATGATCTCAACCATCAGCGCTCCCGAAAGCAGGCTGGAAAAGGCGAAGCCGAATGCGCTGATGAGCGGGTTGATGGCGTTGCGCAGCACGTGCTTGAACATCACCGCGCCTTCTGGCACTCCCTTGGCCCGGGCCGTGTTGACGTACTCGGCCCGTATGACATCCAGAAAGTTCGCCCGCATGATGCGCATGACGCCGGCGATGCCGCCGACACCCAGCACCGCCGTCGGCAGCACCAAGTGATGGGCGTAGTCAATGAGCTTTCCCGCCGGCGAAAGGAAATCGTGCTCCATCGAAGTCAGGCCGCCGGTGGGGAACCATCCGGTGGCGGCGGCGAAGAACACCGCCAGCAAGGCCAGGAAAAACTCCGGTATGGAGAGCGCCGCATAGGCCAGCAGGGCGCTCAGCCGGTCGAAAACCGAATTCTTCTTAATCGCCGCCAGCACCCCCAGCGGTATCGCGATGCTCCATGAGAAGACCAGCGCGCACAGCGAAAGCGCGAAGCTGGCCGGAAGACGCTGGGCCAGCAGTTCCGTGACGGGGATCCGGTACGTCCAGGAATACCCGAAATCCAGCGCCGCCACGTTTTTCAGCCAAAGCAGGTATTGCAGCGCCCAGTGCCGCCGCAGGCCGAAATCCCTTTCCATCTCCTCGATATACTCTTGCGGTATGTCCGGTTGCGCCCGCGCCGCGTCCAGGAAGTCTCCCGGCGCCAGATACATCAGCAGAAAGACCATCAGGGTGACTCCGAGCAGCATCGGAATCAGCGTCAGCAGCCGCCGGATGATGAATGTGGTCATGGTTTCAAGCTGACGCTTGCCATCTCTTTTTTAAAGTTTCCCTCAAAATTGGCGTTCCGCCGCAGACCGAATCTCAATGATTGGAGTCATGGCAAGACCTTTTTCCTTATCCTGTCCCGGCCCGTTCCGGGTTCAAGCCAAATATGCGAGTGCCCGGCGGTTGGGGCTTGCGATTTGCCGGGCGGAAGTTACATTTCGCATGGTTATGTTGATAACAAAGGCGGGATGAAAACGATGGAACCCAACAAGCTTCACCAGACCATGTCGGCGCATCCGGGCGCGGCGGTGATTGACGTGCGGGAGGAGTTCGAGTTCCAGGCATCCCGCATCGCGGGCGCGCGCCTGCTGCCGCTGCCCCGGCTGAAGATCGAGGCCGTGAAAGAAGAAACCGGAGGGCGAACGGACCGGCCGGTTTACCTGGTCTGTCCGAATGGCAAGCGCGCCAAGCTGGCCGCCGGGCGGCTGGAGGAGATGGGATTCTCCAACGTGTTCTACCTGCGCGGCGGTCTGGCGGCCTGGCGCGCGGCGGGATTGCCACTCGAGCAAACGCGCGAAGGTCCCGCTTTCGGGCGGCTGACGCAGTATGTCATCGGCGGGGGGTTGCTGCTCGCTGGTCTGTCCAACACTTCTGGAGACCAAAAGATCAGCCTGCTCATTGCCGTGATTGGTGCGTATCTCATCATCAATGCCGCGCTGGGGCGGTCTTTCCTGAAGGGCGCGTTCAAAAAGCGGGATCCGATGGAGCACCTCAAGCCGCCGGAAATCCGTTAGACGCCGCCGGCCGCGGCGTCAAAGCGCGGCCTTGACAAGCCTGTGAGAATTCCCGTACTTTAGATTTTTTAGATGAAGCGTCAAAGCGCGCAGGCACAGTTCACCCCGCCGGCCCGGCGAATTACGTAAGGGGCCGGACGGCTGGGCTGCGCTTATAATCCGGCTCCGTTTACCCCCTCTTTTCCGTCCAAGGCGCGTTACGCCTTGATTTTGCCGTTTTATTAACCTTTTTTACGCAATTCCATCCTTTTTTATATTCATGAGTCCTTCAACTGCTGTTTTATTGTATGACACCACGCTGCGGGACGGGTCCCAAGCAGAAGGGGTTTCGTTCACCGTCGCGTCCAAGCTGCGCCTTGCGGAAAAGCTGGACCAGTTCGGCCTCGACTACATTGAAGGAGGCTGGCCGGGGTCGAATCCGCGGGACATGGCTTTTTTTAAAGAAGCCAAAAAACTAAATTTAGAACATGCCGGGATTTCAGCGTTCGGCGCCACCCGCCGCGCCGGCATGAAGGCCGAAGACGACCCGCAGCTTCAGCTCCTGCTTGGCGCGGAGACGCCGGCCGCCGCGCTTTTCGGCAAGAGCTGGATGCTCCATGTCACGGATGTCCTGCGCACGACGCCGGAGGAGAATTTGCGGATGATCGAAGAATCCGTCCGCTTTCTCAAGGAGCGGGGCCGTGAAGTGATTTTTGACGCGGAGCATTTCTTCGACGGTTACAAAGCGGACCCGGCTTATGCCATGCGGACGCTCGGGGCCGCGCTGGATGGCGGCGCGGACAACCTGACCCTTTGCGACACCAATGGCGGGATGCTGGCCGGGGAATTGAAAAGCATCGTGACTGCGGTGGCGGAACGCTTTCCGGACGCGGCTCTCGGCATCCACTGCCACAACGACGGCGGGCTGGGCGCGGCCCTGACCCTGGCCGGAGTTGAAGCTGGCGCCGCGCTTGTCCAAGGCACGATGAACGGTTTCGGCGAGCGCGTCGGCAATGCCAACCTGACCACCGTCATCCCCAACTTAATCCTCAAAATGGGCCGTTCCGCCCGCTGCGCGCAACACCTGGACAAATTGCGGGACCTTTCCCTTTTCGTGGACGACATGGCGAATGTGAGGTCCGACTTGAAAGCCCCGTTCGTGGGGGCCAGCGCCTTCGCCCACAAGGGAGGCGTGCACGCCGATGCCGCCTCAAAGGTTGCCCGCAGTTACGAGCACATCGATCCGGAGCGCGTCGGCAACCGCCAGCGCGTTCTCGTCTCCGACATGTCCGGGCGCGGCACCATCATCATGAAAGCGCGCGAGATGGGCATGGACTTGGAGGAGAAATCCGCCGGCACGAAAGCCTTTCTGGATGAGTTGAAACGGCTGGAGTTCCGGGGTTACGAATTCGAGGCGGCGGACGCTTCCTTCAAGCTCCTGCTCAACCGGTGGCTGAAAAAGCACAAGGAATACTTCAAGCTGGTGAGTTACCGGGTCATCTCCGAACACAATCCGGGGACGCGGGAGATGATTTCGGAGGCGACGGTCAAACTGAAAGCCAACGGAGCGTTCTACCACACGGTGGCGGAATCGCAGGGTCCGGTGGGCGCCCTCGACCACGCTTTGCGCAAGGCTCTCGAAACCGTCTATCCGTGTCTGCGGGAAGTCACCTTGCGGGACTACAAGGTGCGTATTCTCGAAAGCTCTAAAGGCACGGACGCCGAAATCGTCGTCCATATCGAGTCTTCAGACGGGCGGGACTTTTGGGGCACGGTCGGCGCGGGTGAAAATATCATCGAGGCCAGCTGGGAGGCCTTGAAAGATTCCGTGGAGTACAAACTGCTCCTCGAAGAGGAGAAGAAACGCGGCGGCAAAAGCTGATTCTCAAGCCGTTATGGCCGCCCAGGCGTCCATTTCGAAGAGCAGTTCCTCGCGGCAGATGTCGGTGACGACGGACACGGCGGGCAGGTTTTCCAGGCCGCGCTCCGACGCCAGCCCGCGGAACACCGGGACGTCTTCGGCTCGTTTGATAAAGACAGTGGCGCCGCACACCTGTTCCCAGCCCCGGCCTTTTTCCGCCAGGAGAGCGCCGATCACATCCAGCGTCTTTTCCATTTGGGCGCGGGCGTCGCCGGGGTGAAGGCTGGCGCCCTGCTCGTCAATGGCGGCCGTGCCGGAAATCAGCAGGTGGGTGACGTCAGGCTCGCGGAGCGCCGCGGCGCGGGCAAAAGCCGACCCGTACCGGAAAGGCGATTTCTGGTCCCGGTGGCCGCCAATCAGCTCCACCCGCAGGGAATTGCCGCGCGCGGCCAGCAGGTCCATCACACAGGGCGCGCCTTGTGCGTTCTCGCCGCGGATGCCGGTGCTGGCGGGGAGGTGGAATGTTTCCGGCGGAGTTTGGCTGGTTCCGCAGCCGGGAATGAGACCGAAACGGGCGAACTGGCGGTTGCGGGCCTCGTTAAATTCAGGATACCACTCGAGCAGGCGGGAGATGTAAATCCATGTGCGGGCCATGTCGTGGAAACTGAAGCCCTGGCCCCGCAGAAGCGCTTCCGCCCGGGCAAACATCCGGGTCACGCTGCCGCCCCGGCGGGCGTCTTCGGCGGTTGGAGCGGTCAGGTTTTGCAACAGGCAGAGGGTATTGCCCCGGCGCCGCCAGGCCCGTCCCAGGGGAACTCCTTCCTGCTCAACCGCCCATAATTTTTCATCAGCGGCAGAGAGGCGGACGGCGTGAAACCGCCCCCCGGCAAAACCTTCTCCCCGGCATGGGCGGCCTTCGATATACGCTGGCGCGGGCGCCGTATCGAGGTATTGCGCGCCCATGACTTCCGCCCGCCC
>CAZYUX010000122.1:0-7938 GCA_964650745.1 uncultured Puniceicoccaceae bacterium | reverse complement strand
GCGTTGACGCCGAAGTCACCCTGAAAGGCATGGCGGCGCGGATTTCAGACGTTAAAGTCCTGGATGAAGACGGTTATCCGCGTGAAAGCATTACCGGAACCGCGCAGGACGGAAATTATGTTGTCAGCCTGCCCGGTGACGCAATTTACACGGTTGTGGAGCTGACGCCGCCGGAAGACCTCACGCCCGTTATTCTGACCCGCGCCCTGCCTAACGCCACCGCCGGGGAGGAATACTATCATGAGTTAAAGGCCGCCGGAGGCGACGGTTCGCTTAGCTGGTACATGATCGAGGAGGACGCCAATGGCAACCTTGGCGATTTTCTAAGCGTTTCTCCCGGCGGAGTCATATCCGGAACACCGGGCGACGCCGCGCGCGGGATTCATTTTGTGACCCTCGGGGTTGAAGATGAGGATTTGGACAGCGGCATCGTCCTGTCAGTGCCTTTGACCGTTCTGCCCTTGCCGGATGCCGGCCTTTGGGGAGAACTGCTGACGGAGGAAAGCAGATGGACCAGCCTGGGCTGGATTTATGACGGCCACTATCCGTTCATCTGGATATGGGCCGCGGAAGCATGGGGCTGGGTATGGCCGGATTCCACGCGAGAAAACATCCTCATATGGATGTATCAGGATGGCGGATACTGGACGTGGGCCAGCCAGAGCCTTCCCCGCTGGCGCTACAACTTCGGCGGCCCAAACCCGGGCTGGCAATTCCGGAATTGACCGGCGCTTTCAGGCCTTCTGTTTTTTTCTGAAATGAATCCGCGGCGAAAACAGTTTGCCTTTGCGGCAAATTCCTGCCATCTCCGCCGGTGAGTTGTCATTGAACGCGCCAATTCCAGTCACCCGCGGCGGTTTCCGCCTGGATGCCGGCCGCCTGCGGGAAATCCTCCCGGGCGCCCGGCCGGAGGGCGGGACGGACGCTGCGATCACGGGCATCGCCTCCCTGCGGGAGGCCGGGGCCGGAGAGCTTTCCTTTCTGGGCAACCGCAAATACCGCGCCCAAGTCGCCGCAACCGAAGCCTCTGTCGTTCTCCTGCCGGGCGATTATGAAGGCCACCCGAAAAACAATCAGCTTTATCTCCGGGTGGAAAATCCCTCTCTGGCTCTTGGTTTGATTTGCGGTGAAATCGAAAAAGCATTATGGCCCCGGCCTGCTCCCGGCGCCCACTTCTCCGCTGTCATTGACTCCTCCGCCGCTGTTGCTCCGGACGCCTCTGTTGGCCCGTTCTGCGTGATCGAAGCCGGGGCGGAAATCGGTCCGGGAGCGGTTTTGGACGCACAGGTGTTTATAGGGCGCGAAGCCCGCGTGGGCGCGGGCTGCCGCCTGATGCCCCGCGTGGTGCTTTCCTCCTATTGCGAGCTTGGCGAGCGCGTGAGGCTTCACAGCGGCGTCATCATCGGCGCGGACGGCTTCGGTTATGAAGAAACACCGCAAGGGCTAAAAAAAATTCCGCAGGTCGGGCGTGTTGTCATCGGCGATGACGTTGAGATAGGCGCCAACACCACGGTGGACCGCGCCCGTTTCAGCGAAACCCGCATCGGGGCAGGCACTAAAATTGACAATCTGGTGCAGATAGCCCACAATGTCTGTGTGGGCCGTTGCTGCATCATCATCTCCCAGACCGGGATTTCCGGCAGCGTCACTATTGGCGACGGTGCTGTCATCGGCGGCCAAGTGGGCACGGTGGGCCACATCACCATCGGGGCGGGGTGTGTCATCGGCTCCCAGGCGGGCGTCAGCTGCGATCTGCCCCCCGGCAGCCGCGTCACCGGCACGCCCGCCCGGCCCGTGATGGAAATGCGCCGGAGCGACGCGCTGAAGATGCGCCTGCCCGAACTTTTCAAAAAGGTTGCCAAACTCGAAGAAACGGCAGAAAACAAAACAGAATCCTAACCGTTCAAGCCATGCAGGTAGGTGAATTAACTATTCTGTCCGGGAACGCCAACCGTGTCCTCGTCGAGCGCATCTGCGAATCTGTCGGCACGTCTCTGGCCGAGACGGACCTGCGCCGTTTCCCCGACGGGGAGATTTTCGTCAAAATCAACGAGAACATCCGCGGAAAAGATGTTTTCATCGTCAACCCCACTTGTCCCCCGGCGAACGACCACTTGATGGAGATGCTCATTATGATTGACGCGGCGCGGCGGGCCTCGGCCCAGCGCGTCACCGCGGTGCTTCCCTTTTACGGCTATGGCCGGCAAGACCGCAAGGACCAGCCCCGGGTTCCCATCACCGCCAAACTTATTGCCAACCTCCTTGTCACCGCCGGGGCCAACCGCATCCTTACCATGGATTTGCACGCCTCGCAAATCCAGGGCTTTTTCGATGTGCCGGTGGACCATCTCTACGCGTCCACGGTTTTTCACAACTGTTTTCAGCACGAAAAAAACAGCCAGGACCTGGTCATCATTTCTCCCGATGTCGGGGGCATCAAGATGGCGGCGGCCTACGCCGACATGCTGGGTGTCAGTTTCGGCTTTGTGGCCAAGCGCCGCACCGATTCGCACAACGTCGAAGCCCTTAACCTCGTGGGTGACGTCCAAGGCAAGGAGGTTCTGCTGGTGGACGACATGACGGAGTCGGCGGGGACTCTGCAAGCGGCGGCCATGCTGGTGCGCGAGCGGGGCGTCAAGCGCGTCCGGGCCGCCGTCAGCCACACGATTCTTAACGAGCGGGGATATGAGCGCCTCAAAACCGGTTTTCTCGACGAGCTGATCACCACCGACTCGACGCCCGTGGACACAAAAGGGCTGCCCATCACCGTGCTCAGCGTGGCGCCGCTGCTGGGGGACGCCATTCTGCGCATCAACAACCACCAAAGCGTCACCAGCCTTTTCAAAATCAAGGGCTTCTGACCCCGTTGAGTCTCCCGCATGGATGCATCTGACAAGGCGCCGGCGGAACAACGGGGAAAAACGCGGGGCATGTGGCTGTTTTGTTTGTGCGGCGCCGGGCTGTTCATGTTTCATTGGCTTCGTTTCAGTCCGCAAAAATACCTGTGGCTGGACGAAATAACGACCTATTACCTGGTCAGCCGCGATTCGCTGGAGGGTTTTTTCAGCTCCTATCTGTGCGGCGTGGAAAAAACGCCTCCGCTTTATTATTTGCTGCTGTTCACCCTGACCCGGGTTTTCGAGCCGGTTCCGCTGGTGCTGCGCTCCCTGAGCGCCGTCTTCATCGCCGGGTCCATTCCCCTGGTTCTCCTGGCATTGAAGCCGCGATTCGGCCTTGGAGTCTCCTTCCTCGCCGTGGCGGCGGGATATTTATCTTCCAAACAAGTTGCCCTTAACTGTCTGGAGGCGAGAACTTATGGTTTTCTCTTTTTCAACTGCGCGCTTTTGCTGCTGGCATACGCCAAATGCCTGCAACACGAACGTCCGGAAAAGTCCGTGTATGTGCTGATCGTTTTGGCCAATTTCCTCGTTCCCGCCAGTTCCTATCCCGGTTTGATCTACTGCCTACTGACGGCCGCCGCGCTGGCGGTCTTCGACCTCTCGCGGCAAAAGTTCCGGCGGCGGCTTTACGCGGCGTTCGCCGCCGGGTGGCTTTTGTTTTTTTCCGTCCACGGGTTTTTTCTTTTGCGCCAAATGGCCAGTGTCAAAGCGTTGTCTTGGATGCCGCCGGTCCTGCCGGAATCTTTGTTTGAGCAATATGCCGGTCTTCTTGCCGTTCCGGTTAATTTTCTGGTTTTCCTTTTGCTTTTGCTGCTATGGCCGGAATTCCGGCGGGAGGGAAACAAAAAGCCGGAAGAACAACACATGAGACAAATGACCCGCGGCTGGGTGTTGCAGGCCGGGGCTTGGTTGTTGGCGCCTTTAGTGTTATATGACTTGGGGCAGGCGGGTTTTATTAACCTTTTCATGAGAAGATATTTTTTTCCTTCGCTTTTCGGGGTGTGTGTTTTCCTTGCCTTGCTTTTATCCGCGGTGTTGCGGGCCGCCGCCGGCGCGGACCGGCTGGAAGATTGCGCCGCCGGTCCCGGGCGCCGGTTATTGTTTTCCATGCTCATCCTGTTTTTGGGCTGGAACGCTTTTCAGTTCGTCACGCGCGAAACCTTTCCTGTTTATGTGGCCAATACGCCCGGCTTGGAAGCAGTCCGCCCGTGCCGGCTGCCCAAGGTCACGTTTGATCCTTTCGTGCTTTACCCGGGAACTTATTATGCCCGGCCGCATGAGACTTATTTCGGGCTGACGCGCGGTGAATCCAAAAAAAAGCGGCTGGAGCGGTTCAGTCCGGAAGTGAAGCGGCTCAACTATAAGACTGAATTAAACACCCTGGAGAAATTTCTTTACATTGAAAGCGCTTGGGATCCGCCCGGCTTTGACATTGGCAAATGGGCCCGGGAGAACGGCTACGGCTTTGAAAAGGAAATATCTTGCGGCGATCTCTACCGGTTTCACGTTCTCCGGAAAGAACCGGTAGCCCGCCCTGGTCCGGCGCCGCGTTCGGAACCGCAAACAATCAAAAAGTGATGTTATTCCTTCCGGGCCGGCGCGGCTTCGGCTTCGTTTCCTTTTGGTTGCGGCCGGGCTGTTTCTTGTTGCTTTTCCTTGGTGAAGCCGAAATCGGGCAGGGCATCCAGAACCACCGTGGCCCGTTCGGAGGCGGTTTGCGCGTCCGGGTTCGAGAGCACTTCGGCCTGGCGTGTTCCAGTGCGGATGACGATCTTCCAGCCCCGCACTTCCGCCCCGGCGTCCACGACCTTGGGGTTTTCCGAGAGGACAACCTCACCCGCCGCGGGATCGAAGTCGGCCCGGCCGCAATAAGCCTGCCGGCCCGCCTGTTCGATGACGACGCGGCCCGCGGCCGCGACTTTTTGAATCGATCCGATTTCCCCCGCGGTGGCGTTTTTCCCGCCCTTTCTGGCGGCGGTCACTTCCAGGCGGTCGCATTGGAGCAGCAGGTTTGTGCCGACGACTTGCACTTGGTCCTCGAAATAGAAGAAGTTGCGGTCTTCCCCGCCGCGCATTTCGATGCGTTCGCTTTCGATGATCGTGCGCGCCGGCGCGGCGCTTCGGCCCGGCAAAGGCGCCGCCATCCCCGCCGCGCAGAGAAGCAGCCCAAGGATGTTTTTATTCACCGTGAACTGGCGGGCGGTCTTCATCATTGCCGGCGGCTCCGTGCCGTTTATTCAAGGATGCTGCCCAAGCCCCCTTCAATGGCCAGGCGTCCTCCTTTGAGGATTTTGAGTTGCCGTTGGCCGCCGTTCCACTCCCACTGTTTCCCTTCCAGGATGAAGTTGGCGCCCTCGACTTGCACGCGCCCGGGGCCTTCGGCCTTGTTCGACTCGATGGAAAAAACCGCCTGGTCAGCCGTGATAATGTTTTCCGCCCGGCGGGGGGCGCTTTGCGCGTAAACCAGGAGCCGCATTTCAGTGATTTCGACGCGGCGGGCGCCGATCTGGCGGCCTTCCGCGCCCCGCAAGTCCCAGATTTTATGGCCTTCGGGCGCGAACATGGGCAAGTGGAAATTGAGCACAGGAGCGTCCGGCGTCAATTGTGCCAGCGCCGAAATCCCCGCCAGGACCAGCAGCGGGGCATATAGTGCCGCGGCCGTAAACCAGCGTTTCATTCGTTTCCTGACGTTTCGTTCGTCTGCCGCATATTGTTTTCCGGGTGTCCGGCAGCGCCTGATGCGCGGGGCCGGGCAGGTTCGGTTCAGTTGCTGCCGGACAGGTGGTTGTATTTGGATTTGAAGGCGGCGAATTCGATTTCCAGCCGGGGCACCGTGTCCACAAGCTCGGACAGGTTTTCCTTTTCGGCCAGTCCTTCGATCCGCCGGCCCAGTTTGGTAAAGGATTGGGCGTTGAAATACATGGTGGTGCCGGCGATGGTGTGGCCCACCCGGGCAATGCGTTTAAAGTCCTTTTTCTTGATGGCGTCGTGAATTTCCATGATGTGCTCGGGCATTTCCGAAACGAAGGCGGCGTAAGCTTCTTTCAAGAATGGTTCCGGCAGCCCGTCAAAGGATTCCCCGGACGCCGCCGGTTCCGGAGCGGGCGGCGGTTGTTTTTCGGGTTTGGCGGAGGGCTCCGGCGGGGTTTTTGGAGGGGAGGGCGGCGCCGGCGTTTCCCGGGGCGCGGGCTCGGCTTGGCGTTCCGGTTCCGGAGCGGCTGGTTCCGCTGGAGGCGGCGGTGGCGCGTCTTCCTTTTCCTCCATGGCAGGGAGTTCGATGCCGCGCGCTTCTATGAATTCAATGGCCCGCAGCAGCGCCTTCGACAGCGCGCTTTCGGCGACGGGTTTGCTGATATAGTCGTCCATTCCCGCATTGAGGAACTCGTCGCGGTCGCCCTGCATGGCGGCGGCGGTCAAGGCGATGATGTAGATATCGTGGTCGAGCACGTCGGAAGAGGTGTCCCGGATGACGCGGGTTGCCTCCAGGCCGTCCATCACCGGCATGTGTCCGTCCATGAGGACCGCGTCGTAGCGGTCTTTTTCCAGGGCTTCGATGGCTTCCTTGCCGTCTTTGGCGACTTCAATGGAGTGGCCGAGAGCCCGGACTTGCAGCATGCCGATTTTTTGATTGGTGGGAGCGTCTTCCGCCAGGAGCACTTTGAGTTTTTTGGGGTGGCGCGCGGGCATTGGGGCTCGTGTGCCGGCGGCGGGGGCGGCTTGCGGGCGGGCGCGCGCGGCGGCGGTTTCTCCGGCCGCCGGCTTTATGTTCATGGTGTTGCACAATGCCGAACGCAGCTGGCTGGTTTTGAAGGGGCGGCAGACGAATTCCTGCACGCCGGCTTCTTTCATGACGCCCGCGGCGGGCCGGTTCATGGTTGAGGAAATCATCAAAATCTTCGTTTCCTGCAGCTGGGGGTCGCTTTTGATCTGGTGGGCCAGTTCCAGTCCGTCGGTTTCGGGCATCATCAAGTCCACCACGGCGAGGTCGAAGGGCATGCCGCGCTCGCTTTGGTTGCGCAGGAATTCCAGAGCCTTGCGGGCGGAGTCGGCCTCCATGCAGAACATTTGAAGGGATTTGAACTGGTGGGCGAGGATTTCACGCTCGGTCCGGCTGTCATCCACAATCAGCACGCGCAGGCCCCAAAGCGCCTGCATGGCGGCGTCTTCCATGAAGGTGGAGCTTTTTTCTTCCTTGAGGAAAGGCACGGCGAAGCGGAAGGTTGTGCCTTGGCCGGGGGCGCTTTCCACTTCGATTTCCCCTCCCATCAGTTCCACCAGGTGTTTGGAAATGGCCAGCCCGAGGCCGGTGCCGCCGAATTTGCGGGTGGTTGAGGCGTCCGCCTGCTCGAATGGCTGGAAAAGGCGTTTTTGCTGCTCGGGGCTGATTCCGATGCCGGTGTCTTTGACTTCGAAACGGGTCACCACTTGCGTTTCGTTTTCCTCCACCTTGTGCACGCGGATGGAAACTTCGCCTTCTTCGGTGAATTTTATCGCGTTGCCCACCAGATTGATGAGGATTTGCCGGATGCGTGTCGGGTCCCCCCGCATGTAGTCCGGCACGTCGTTATCCACGATGGAATACAGGCCGATGCCTTTGGCGTGGGCGCGTTCGCTCAGGATTTCCACGGAGTCCTCCACCACTTCGGTCATGTTCAAACTGGTTGTTTCGATGGCCAGTTTGCCGGATTCGATTTTGGAGAAATCGAGGATGTCGTTAATGATGGTCAGCAGGGATTCGGCGCTGGTGCGAACGGTGCGGGCGTAGTCGCGCTGTTCAGGGTTCAGCGGGGTTTTGAGCAGGATGTTGATCATGCCGATGACGCCGTTCATGGGGGTGCGGATTTCGTGGCTCATGCTGGCCAGGAACTGGCTTTTGGCCTGGTTGGCCCGTTGCAGGGCCTCCGTGCGCTCCTCCACGACCGCTTCCAGCCGGCGTTTTTCCTTGTTCAAGCGGTAAACCCGGATGCGGATAAACGCGTAAATAAATATGGCGCCGGCGGCGGCGAACAGCCCGTAGGCCCACATCGTCTTATACCAG
>CAZYUX010000121.1:0-8017 GCA_964650745.1 uncultured Puniceicoccaceae bacterium | reverse complement strand
AAGACGATCCGGAGGGCGTGATCATCGATGGTCGTGCGGTGAAGCCATCGGAGACAATCCGGATCAGCCGAAGAACCAGCGATGATGAAAACAGCAGAGTTGATGAATGAAAAGCCGTGGCTGGGCTGGCTGCTTTTTGGCGGCGCGCTGGCGGCGGTGTTTCTGCTGGGGCTTTTCGCGACGACCATCATGGAGCGCCGCGCCGAAGCGCGGAAAGAGTTCAGATGGATCACGCCTTTGGGCGGACAGGAACCGGACAGCTCGGTGTGGGGCAAAAATTTCCCCAGGGAATATCAAACCTGGCTGGAGACTCGTGACACGAGCTTCCGGAGCCGCTACAACGGCGGCGCGCCGCGGGACATGCTCGAGGAGCACCCGGTCATGGTGGTTTTATGGGCGGGATACGGTTTCGCCAAGGATTATGACCAGGGCCGCGGCCACTATTACTCGGTCACGGACGTGCGGGAGACTCTGCGCACCGGCCCCGCCGGTTCTCCCGGCACCTGCTGGACCTGCAAAAGCTCGGATGTTCCCCGGATGATGAATCAAACCGGCGCGGCCGAGTTTTATCGGGCTGAATGGGCGGAGCTTGGGCCGGAAATCCGGAATCCCATCGGATGCCTGGACTGCCACGACCCCGAAACCATGAATCTGCGCGTTTCCCGGCCCGCGCTGATTGAAGCCTTTGAGCGGCAGGGCAAGGACATCGCCGCCGCCGCCCACCAGGAAATGCGATCGCTGGTCTGCGCCCAGTGCCATGCGGAATACTATTTCAAAAAACCGGGAGATTATTTGACCTTCCCTTGGGACAAAGGAACTTCCGCTGAAGAAATGGAGGCCTATTATGACGAGCGCGGTTTCCATGACTGGGTTCACGCCCTGAGCAAAACTCCCCTGGTCAAGCCCCAGCATCCGGACTGGGAGCTGTTCCAGGCGGGCATTCACGCTCGGCGGGGGCTGGCGTGCGCCGACTGCCACATGCCCTACCGGTCCGAAGGCGGCGTGAAATTCACCAATCACAAGGTCCAAAGCCCGTTAAACAACATTGCCAACACCTGCCAAGTCTGCCACCGGGAGAGCGAAGAGGAGCTTCGCCGCAACGTGTATGAGCGCCAGGACAAGCTCATGGAAATAAGGAACCGCACGGAACAAGCCCTCTTGCGGGCGCATCTCGAAGCCGGAAAAGCCTGGGAATTGCGGGCAACCGAAAAGGAAATGGAGCCGGTTTTGAAACTCATCCGCCAGGCCCAGTGGCGCTGGGATTTCGTGGCCGCCAGCCACGGGGCGCCTTTCCATGCTCCCATTGAAAGCGTCCGGATCATGAGTGCTTCCCTCCAAAGGGCAATGGAGGCGAGACTGGTTTTGGCCAGGTTGTTGTCCGCGAAAGGATTTGCGGGCGAAGCGCCCGTGCCGGACCTTTCCACCAAGGCTAAAGCCCAGGCTTTCATCGGTCTGAACATGGATGCGCTTCAAGCCGAAAAAAAAGCCTTCATCAAAGAGCGGCTTCCGGAGTGGGAAAAATAAAAGCGGTTCTGCCGGGGAATGGAGGCTGGAGGGGACAGGCTTGTATATTATTGCGGGAGCGTTATATGAAAGGCATTGAAAGTTTTCATGAAAACCCTTGTCTCATTGTCCCTG
Source organism: uncultured Puniceicoccaceae bacterium (assembly GCA_964650745.1). GTDB lineage: Bacteria > Verrucomicrobiota > Verrucomicrobiia > Opitutales > CAZYUX01 > CAZYUX01. The sequence goes on along the minus strand of CAZYUX010000121.1, from coordinate 6,379 downwards.
TGTCTGCTTGCGTCCCTGATTCTCACCGGTGTTCCATCCCGGGCGCTCGCGGGTCCGGGAGCGGTTTTCCGGGTGGAAACGTTTGACGATGAGCTGGCCGGGGACGGGCGGCTGTCGCTGCGGGAAGCGGTAAAGGCGGCCAATACCGACAAGCCGGTGGACGGAAGCCCGGCGGGGGGCGTCCGCGACACGATTCTGCTGCCGCCAGGTGTCTATTCCCTGAAGCGGGACGGAGCGCAAGAAGACGGCAACGCCTGCGGGGATTTGGATTTGCGGGGAAGCATAATCATAAAAAGCGAAGCCGGCGCGGGCGCGGTGATTGACGGGCAAGGCCTGGACCGCGTTATCCATGTTCATCCCGGCTGCGAAGCGGAGCTGCGCTGGCTGACGATACGAGGCGGGTGCGCCGCCGGGCCTAAAGAGGCGCGCCGTTTTGCCCCGCGCACCGTGGGAGGGACGGAAGCGGAGCCGGGCGCCTGGCCCATGATGGCGGCGCTGGTTCACAGCGAGATTGAAGACGCTTACGCGGGATTTTTTTGCGGGGGCGCGCTGATCCATCCCGGGTGGGTCCTCTCCACCGCCCATTGCATGGAGGGCCTGTCCGCCGGCGAGGTGGACGCCGTGCTGGGACGGCATGATTTGACCGCTGCCGCCGGCGAGCGCATCGCCGTCGCGGAAATCATTGTCCATCCCCTTTTCGACCGGTTCACGCTGGATTACGACTTCGCGCTGCTGCGTCTGGCGGAAGCGTCATCCCAGGCGCCCGGCGTTTTGATTGAGCCGGATGACCCCGGCGGATTAACCGCTCCGGGTGCTCCTGTGACCGTCCTTGGCTGGGGGGACACGATGGATCCGGAGCCTTGGACGTTTCCGGAGCGCCTGCGCCAAGTTGAAATGGAAATCATATCCAGCGGGGACGCCAATGCGGCGTACGAGCCTCTCCACGGGCCGGGAGCGGTGACGGAATCCATGCTGGCGGCGGGAGCCGAAGGGGGCGGCAAGGATGCTTGCGCCGGCGACAGCGGCGGACCTTTGCTGATATATGATGACGCGCTGGAGCGCTGGATACAAGCGGGGGTTACCAGCTGGGGAGCGGAAAATTGCGGAGATCCGCTTTATCCGGGGATTTACGCCCGCGTGGCGGCGGCGCGGGATTGGATTGACGCCTCTGTTGAGCCGCTGACGGCGGCGGGGGGAGGCATTCTCAACGAAGGTTCTCTGACCGCCGCGGGCTGCACTGTGTCCGGCAACGCGGCGGCGTGCGGCGGCGCGGTTTACAACAAAGGAGTTCTGCGGATGCTCAATTGCACATTGAGCGGGAACGCCGCCGGCCAAGGGGGCGGGCTTTATAATATGGGCGCCGGCCGGATGGTTTTTTGCACTGTGGCCGGCAACGAAGCGGGGGAGGGCGGAGGAATATACGGCGCGCCTTGCAACTCCACGGCGGTCAAAAACAGCCTGGTTGCCCGGAACCGGACGGAAGGGGAAGGAGCGGATGTCTATGGGGAAATCGCCAGCGCCGGGTTCAACTTATTTGGAGCTTCCGGGGGCGGTTCCGGCTTTTATCCAAATGATTTGCTGGATGCCGGTCCTTCGCTGGAGCCTCTGGCGGACAACGGCGGTCCCGCCTTTACACACGCCTTGGCGCCCGGCAGCCCCGCCATAAATGCCGCCGTCATAACGGACTTGAGCGGCGCGCCGGTGCCGGATGACCAGCGGGGAGTTTCACGGCCCCAGGGAGACGCGCCGGACATCGGCGCTTACGAGCTTGAGGTTCCGCCCCCTGATCCGCGTTTCGTCATCAACGAAATCCATGCCGCCCCGCATCCGGAAAAAGGAGACGCCAATGGCGACGGGACGGCTCACCCGGCGGAGGACGAGTTTATCGAGTTTTTCAATTTAACGGGAGAGGCAGTGGACATATCGGGCTGGACAGTCTCCGGCGGCGAAGCCATCCGCCATGTTTTCCCGGAAGGAACGGAAATCAAAAACCGGCAGGCGGCGACGGTTTTCGGCGGCGGGGCGTTAGAGGGAGATTTCGGCCTCGCGGTGGTTCAAACCGCCAGTTCCGGCCTGCTGTCGTTGGGTGACGGGGGAGGCAGGGTGATTTTACAGGACACCGGAGGAAAGGAAATCGCCGCATACACTTACGGAGCCGAGGCGGGCCGGAGCCAGTCGTTGAGCCGGCAGCCCGACTTGTTCGGGCCGGAACCTTTGCGGGCGCACAGCCTTTTGGCCGGGTCGGGCGGGCGGCTTTTTTCTCCCGGCAGAAAACTGGCGGAACTCTATTTCCCTGACAGTGCGGAGGTTGCGGACGGCTGGCGCGGAGCGGACTGGCTGGGATGGTTTTATTCGGACCATTTTCCTTACATTTGGCACAAGGCGCACGGCTGGTGGTATTGCGCCGGGCCGGGCGGCGGCAGCCTGTGGATATGGGAGGGGGAACCGGGCCCGGGATGGATGTGGACCGGCCCGCGAACCTACCCCTTCTTTTATGGCGCCGCCGCGGGCGGGTGGCTCTACTATCTGCCGGATTCCGCCCGTCCCCGCTTTTTTTTCAATTACAAAAGCGGCGCGTGGGCATCCGTCCCGTAAAGGCGGCTTTTTGGCATATCGGCTTGCGGCGGCGGGGGAGGATGGTGTATTGTCAAGGTGTTATGCAAAAAGACATCGTTGAAGCCCGCATCAAAGGCATCATGCCCGCCGGACAGGCTTTCGCCATTTTTCTCGGGCCGGAGGAAAAGACTTTCGTCATCTATGTGGACCAGCATACCGGGGCGGCTATTTCCATGGCGGTCAACAAGACAAAAAAAGAACGGCCGTTGACGCATGATTTGATTGCGAGCATCCTGTTGGGGCTTGGGGTGACGCTTGAGCGGGTCATCATCAGCCACGTGGACGAAGGCATGGGGACGTTCTTTGCCCGTCTCATATTGAAGATGGAAAACGAGCTGGGATCCAAGCTGGTGGAGGTGGACGCCCGGCCCAGCGACTCAATGGCTCTGGCCCTGCAAGCGGGCAAGCCGATCTTCGTGGCGCGGGCGGTTCTCGACAATGTCGAGGACATGACCGAAGTCCTTGAAAAAATCCTCAAACAGCAAAACTGATCCGCTCCATCAAAGGCTGGCGGCGCGGACAATGGCCCGCATGAACCGGAAAGCGGAAAAAAACAAGGCGCTCGCGCCGCTGACGCCCGGGTTGTGCGCGGCGGCGGCCGGGCTGCCCCTCGCGGCGCTTGCGGGTTTCATGGCATTGCCCGGTTGGGAAACCTATGCGCCGGGGGAAAGCTGGCTGCCGGGGTTGTTCATCTGCTTTGGGCTGCTGGGGCCGGTGCTGGGGGTCTTCGCCATCATGAATTGCCTGCTGGTCAACCGGCGGTTTCGCGGGAGCGGCCTGGCCTGGTTGAGTTTCTTCGCCGGGCTCGCCATTTTTCTGGCCACACCGTATTGCCTTGCGGCGGAGTCAGGGAGATCCTGCGCGGTGTTTCCGGAGCCGCGGGAGGAAGAAGAAATCGTTGACACCGGGCCAGGCCGTTGAGGCCGCGGCCCTGTTTTATCATTCCTTGGGCTGGCGCCAGGGATTGAGGGTGTAGCTCTCGCTGCTTTGCACCAGGCGCAGACCGAGGATGCGGGCCAGGTTCAAGTAGAGCTGCGCCGCCAGGAAGGGCGAGAATTTCTGCAGGTCCTCCACCGATTTCCAGTCGAGCTTGAGGAGCTTGGTGTCGCTCAAGGCGTAAACGTCGGCCGTGCGGCGGCTCTCGACGATCAGGGCGACTTCGCCGAAGATGTCCCCGATTGCCAGCCGGGAGAGGACCACCCGCCGTCCATGTGTCATCTTTGAGACCTCGAGCTCGCCCTCAAGGACAACAAACATCTCGTTGCCCATCTCCCCGTCGCGCAGGACTTGGGCGCCGACCTCGTATTCGGCCATGCGCGAAAGCAGGATGATCTTTTTGACGTGCCACCCGCTCATGCCCCGGAAAAGGCGGGAGTTCTCCATCAGGTTTTTGCGCAGCTGCAAGCTGAGCAAATCCCAGATGGTGACGAGCTTCGTGAACGAGAGCAGCACGGGAGTCAGAAGAACGTCGGATGCCAGGGCGATAAGGATGACCAGCGCGCTGAGCAAACCGAATTGCTGAACGGGGACGAAGCTGGAGAATCCCAGGATGACAAACCCGCAGGCCAAACCCAGCGAGGTGGCCAGGACGGGCAGCATCTCCGCCCGGAGGGTTTGGGCCACGGCGGTCTTTTCATCCTTCAGGCTGCGCAGCTTGCGGTTGTAACGCACCAGCAAATGCAGCGTGTCGTCCACCCCGATGCCCACGGTGATGGCCGCCACCATGCAGGTGCCCACGTTCAGGGGCACCCCGGCGAAGCCCATCACGCCGAACAGGGCCGCCACGTGAAAGAGGTTGGACAACAAGGCCAGCAGCCCGAGCCGGAATGAAAGAAACAGGATGGCGACTATGGTGAAAAGCAGCGCCGTGATGCAGCCAAGGGAAGCCGCCTGGGCCGCGGCGATTTTATCAACCGCTGAGGCCACCAGCACCGATTTGCCGGTGATTTCGAAGGTGTGTTTTTTGGTGCGCTGATTCTGTGTCAAAAGCCGGTGTTCCCGGCTCTTCAGCAGACCGCGCAGCCGCCGGATGAGGCGGTTCATTTCCGTGCTGTTGCTGGCGTGGGTGCGCAGCACGATGTTGGTCCGCGAAAAGTCGTAAGTCACATAAGGCTTGAGGTCGCTGGGATGCATGAAGAGCAGATACTGGGCCACGGCCGCATTCGAATGAGGCACCCTGTAGTCTTCTTCCTTTCCTCCTTGGATTTCCCGGTTTGCCAGCTGGATGAGGCCGGCGAGGGAAGTGACCGTGTCCAGCTCGGGAAAGCGGCCGGGATCGCTCAGATCGCCGCACAGTTTGGCCATCTGCTGGAGGCTGGCGGCCGACTTGAACCGGTCTTTCCATCCGTCCAGGACGATGTAAATCACGTCCGTGCCGGCCAGCCGGCGGCGCAACGTTTTGATGCGCCGCACGATGGGCGAATCTTGTTTGATGAAGGAAAGCAGGTCGTTATTGAGCCGGAGGCCCGAGGCATAGTAAAAACAGGGCAGGGCCATGGTGAGAAACAGCAAGACGACCAGAATGGGCCGCACCTCCAGAACATGCAGAATGAAGCCGGTCAGTTTGTCGGCCAGAAGCTTGGCCAGATAAGGGGGCTTTGCCGCCGCGCCTTCCGCCGGCCCCGGCGGGTATAGAAAACGCAGATAGACGGGCAGCACAAACAGCGTGGCCAGAAACCGGCACCCGATGCCCAGCGAAGCCGAAAGGGCGAAGTCCCGCATCATGGGCAGGGCCGTCAGGCTCGTCACGGCGAATCCCATAGCCGTGGTCAAGCAGGTCAGCAGGAGCGTCAAGCCGATGTTTTTTCCCGCCAGGGCAATGGCTTCCTCTTTGCTCCGGCCCTCCGCCCGAAGATCCCGGAATTCGGAGATCAGATGAATGTCCTGGGAGGCGCCGATGACGACAATGAGCACCGGCACGATGTAGTTGAGCATGTTGATCGGCACGCCCATCCAGGACAACAGGCCGAGTGTCCACACCGTGGCCAGGACGGCGTCGCACATCGGGATCAGGGCGGCGTGGCCGTTTTGCAAAATCAAACCGAAAAGCAGAACGATGATCAGCAGGGCCAGGGGAATGAGGAAACGCTGGTCCGCCTTGATGTACTGCGCCATCTGCACGTGAATGGAAGGCGTGCCGGTCTGGAAAACCGCCTCGAAATCGCTCCGGAATTCCCCGAGCAGTTCTTCCACCTCGCGGTATATCTGGAGCTCCTGCCGGCTTTCTTTCAGCTTCACTTCCGCCGGGGTGAGGATTTCAGCCATCTTGGCCCGCGCCTGTTTCACGGCGCCCCGGCCGGCCGGTCTCTTGACGGGTCCGGAGTTCACGGGTTCGAGGTAAAGCGTGAAAAGTGTTGCTTTGCCGTCTTTTGAGATGACGTTGCGGCACAAAAGGGGATTGGTCACGGCCTCTTCCAGGCGCCGGCGGATCTCCTCCGGATCCTGGGGGATGAAGTCCAGCAGCGGCCCGCTTTCGATCCAGCCTTCCCCGCCCTGGATCAGATTGTAGCTGAAAAGGCTGCTGACCCTCTCGATCCCCCGCACCCGTGAGAGCTTCTCGTGCAGGGTGCGCAGGCGCAACAGGCGGGGGGCTGTGAAAAGCCGGGGGTCTTCCACATAAACCGCCGCCGCCTTGTCCGAGCCGAACGTGTCGCGCATTTTTTCATAAACCTCGCGCGCCTCGCTGTGCCGGGGGATCAGCCCGTCCACCGAAACATCAATTTGCAGGCGTGAAGCCTGGTAGCCCAGGAAAACCGTGATCAGC
>CAZYUX010000120.1:0-8082 GCA_964650745.1 uncultured Puniceicoccaceae bacterium | reverse complement strand
GGACGCCCCCTTCGCGGCCCATGGTGCAGCTGCCCTCAAAGGCGTTCATGTGCGCGGCCCAGGTTTCAATAATATCGAGCGTCAAGCCGTCTCCGAACTTGATGAAGCCGCAGCCCATTTCCTCGACATCGAATCCGCTCTCCCGGCGGCGCGCCTCGTCCATCGCGCATTCCTGGTAGACCTTGCCGCTGATTCGCGCGGGAGCGGGGTTGCCCAGCAAATACAAAATCTGGCTGATGTGATAGACCCCCATATCGTAGAGAGCGCCTCCGGCGGCAACCGATTTTTTTACGAACTCCTTGGTTCCGTAGCCGTCCACGAAGGGCCGGCCCCGGCGCCGGTAGCCCGTCGAACGGGCGTGGTAAACGCGCCCGAGACAGCCGTTTTCAATCAGGCGCCTGGCAGCTTTCGTTTCGTTGGAGAAGGCGGAGTGCAGCTGGACGCAGAGCATCCGCCCCGTTTCCCTGGCCTTTTCGGCCATGGCCGCGCCGTCGGCGTATGAGCCGGCGATCGGTTTCTCGCAAAAGACGTGTTTGCCCGCCTCGAGCGCCGCCACCGTCACCGGCCGGTGCAGATTATTGTGCAGGCAGACGTCCGCGGCTTCAATTTCCCCGCGCTCCAGCAGACCGCGGTAATCCTGGCAAACATGGGGAATGCCGTATTCTTCGGCCACGCGGCGCGCTTCCGCTTCGTTGATGTCGCACACGGCCGCGATCTCGGCGCCGGAAATATCCTGGTAGCGGCGGATGTGGGCCTTGCCGATCTGCCCCGTTCCGATGATTCCGATTTTCACTTTCTCTTTCATGTCCTTTTCAGTCTGTTAAAAAAACGCATGAGGGTTCTATTCAAGCCCCAAAATCGGTTTAAGAGTTCTTCGCCGCATGGCCCGCCGGCTCTATTCATCCGGCACGGACAACCGGCGGCGGATGCGGGTGAGGACCCCGTTCTCGAAAGCGCCGGTGGTTTCGGCGGGGACCCATGAGACGAGGGGGCGGTTTTCCGACATTTCGTAGCAGGCGCGGATTTTCACCACGCAGCGCTCCCGCGGCTGGCGGAAGACATGGACGTTCATTCTCATCCGCAGAATCTTACGGGCCGGGGAGACGCCTTCCGGCAGGAACACATAAAAGGGGAGAAAACGGTTTTTCTCCCCCAAGGGGACGATGAAGTAGTCGGTGGCCAGCAACCCGGCTTCCTTTTCCACGGCGGCCAAAGGATAATTCAGACCGATTTCCGCGCTGGCCGCCGGCCACACCCGGGCGAAGGGCGCCTCGAATATCATGGACGCGGGGAGGGGTTCGGCGGGCGGAGCGACCTCGATGCTCTGGCAGCCGCTCAAGACCAGTAACAGGGTGAAGACCGGCGGCGGCAACCGGGATGACGGTGTCTTCATGTTAAAATCCGGCTGGAAGCCTTTCTTTTTAAGGGCGCATACCGGGGTTTTATTGAACAGGGACAAGCCGGACGCAATCAAGAATTGTCTTACTGATTTTGTCAACGGTTTCCAGAGAGCCGCCGCAACAGCCAGAGGCATCAGGATTCGGGCTGGATGCGCCTTTCTCCGGGTGGTGAACTCCGAAGGACCGGAGATTGAAATTGCGCCGGGATTTTGCGCTCGACTTGCGGAGAGCGCGACGTAAAAGAGAAAGACAGTCTGTCAAAATGAATCAGAGGGGAAGCATGCCATCGTGAACCCGCCGGAGACTGCAAAATACTTTGGCTTGGATATCGGGGCCGAGACGGTTAAAATCGCCATCCTGGAAAAAGAAGGAGCGGCGGCGCGCTGGACGCGCCGGGCAATGGCCGAACACCGCGGCGACCCGCGCGGAACGGCGCGGGAGCTGCTTGAATCCGCGGATTACGGAAAATTAAATGGAGGCGCGGCATCAGGCCGGTTCGCATCGGCCACACGGCTGAAGCCGGTGCCGGAAGTCCTGGCGGCGGAGCGCGGCTTTCGTTTTCTGCATCCGTCCCGCCCGGCCACCCTCGTCAAAATCGGGGGGCAGGGATTGCATGTGCTGGAAATGCGCGGGGACGGCAACCATACCTTCCGGCAGAACTCGCTCTGCTCGCAGGGAACAGGCATCTTCCTTCAAAAACTGACCGGGCGCTTCGGTTTGAGCGTGGAGGAGGCCGACCGGCTGGCCGGGGAGGTCAGCGAGCCGGCGGCGTTGTCGGGCCGCTGCCCGGTCATCCTTAAAACGGACATGACCCACTTGGCCAACAAGGGGGTGGACCGGATGCGGATCTTGGCGGGGGTGTTCGACGCCGTGGCGGAAAACGTTGAGACCATGATCAAACCCGCCAGCGCGCCGCCGGACGTTTTCCTGGCGGGAGGGGTAGCCCGGTCGCGGCGCATCCGGCGGCATTTCGGGCAGTATCTGATTTCGCGTAAAATGGTTTTGGGGGAAACCGAAGGCGACGAGTTTTTATATTACGAAGCTTTGGGCGCGGCCCTCGAAGCCGCCCAATGGGAGATGAAACTGCCCCCGTTTCCGGAACTGTTTTCCCGGCGGGAGAAAATAACCTTCGAAAAAATCCCGCCCCCCGGCCAATACGCGGCCCAAGTCACCCGCCTGCCGCCGCCTCCCCGGAGCGGAAGCAACGGAACCCGGGCCGTGATTCTGGGCCTGGATATTGGCTCGACGGGCTCGAAAGCGGCGGCCATGGACGTTGAGACCGGGGAAACGGTATGGGACAGCTACCGGCCCACTGGCGGTGACCCTGTCGGCGCGGCCCAGGCATTGGCGCGCGGCTTCGACGAAGCGGCGGGAGGCGCCCCCCGTGTGACGGCGTTCGGCGTGACCGGATCGGGGCGGGAAATCGCGGGCTCGATGCTCAGCTCGTGCTATGGCGAGGAACGGGTTTTCATCCTGAATGAAATCGCCGCCCACGCCGAAGGCGCTCTTTATCACGACCCGGAGGTGGACACGATTTTCGAGATCGGCGGGCAGGACTCCAAATACATCCGCCTTTCCTCGGGGGATGTATGCGACTTCGCCATGAACGAGGCATGCTCCGCCGGGACAGGTTCATTCATCGAGGAGCAAGGGCGGCTTTTCCGGGAAGTCAACGATGTCGCGGACATGGACGGAATCGCCCTGTCGGCGGAACACGGCCTGGCGCTGGGCCAGCATTGCTCGGTGTTTATCGCGGAGCTGGTCCGCAGGGCTTTGGCGGCGGGAGAGCCGCCGGCGGCGGTCATCGCGGGGCTTTACGACTCGATTATCCAAAACTACCTCAACCGGGTGAAAGGGGCGCGTTCGATCGGGAACCGGATCTTTTGCCAGGGAATGCCTTTCAATGCGCGGGCTTTGGCCGCGGCAGTGGCGCGGCAGACGGGGCGGCCGGTCATCGTGCCGCCGCGGCCGGGCCTCACCGGCGCCATCGGCATCGCCCTGCTGGCCCGCCAGAATATTCCCGCCGGGCAGCTGGAGAAAACAGGGCTGAAGCCGTTTTTGGGCGCCCGCGTTCTGGCCAAGGAGACGTTTCAATGCAAAGCGACATCAGGCTGCGGGGGATCGGGCAACAAGTGCCGGATCGACCGGCTGAAAATAGACTTGGGCGGCAAAACCAGCGTTTATTGCTGGGGCGGATGCTGTTCGCTTTATGACCGGCACACCCGCGCCCAGGCCAAGCTCCCCCAGGGCGCGCCCGATCCTTACCGCGAACGCAACGAGTTAATGCAGCGGGTGAAGGAGCGGGTCACGGAAAAGCGCGGCCGCCCGGCCATCGGCGTCACGGACGAGTTTCTTCTGAAAGGCCTGTACCCGTTTTTCGCCACGTTTTTGCGGGAGTTGGGGCACGACGTGATCACTTTGGACACCGGGGGGCAAGCCGCCTTGAAAAAAGGCATAGAAACATGCAATACCCCGTTTTGCGCGCCCGTGCAGCTTTACGCCGGAGCGCTTTCGCAAATGGCGGCGGCTGGACTTGAGCGCGTCTTTCTGCCCATGCTGCGGGACTTGCCGCGGGTGAAAAACGAGCGCCACGCCACAGTCTGTCCCTTGAGCCAGGCCAGCGCCGACATTTTCTCGAGCCTCCTGTCCGGCCGCGGCGTCACCTTTATCAAACCGGTGCTGGACATGGGGCCGGAAGGATTCAGGTCGGAGGCGTTCCAGCGCGGGCTGGGCAAACTGGCCGCGGCATTGGGCGCGGGCGGGATCCGCCAATGGCGGGCGGCTTACGGCGAGGCGCTGGCCGCACAGGAAGAGTTCGACAGTCAACTGCGGGACATCGGCCGCCGGGCGGTGGAGTTCGCCCGGCAAAACAACCTGGCGCTGGTCGTGATGCTGGGCCGCTCCTACACGCTGTATAATGACGTGCTCAACTCGAACGTGCCGCGGCTGCTCCGGGAGCTGGGGGCTGTGGCCCTGCCGGCGGACTGTTATCCCGTTGACGGCCGGCTGCCGCTGTTCAAAGACATTTACTGGGGCTACAGCCAAAGGAACCTGCGGACGGCCCATCAAATCCGGCGCGAACCGGGCCACTACAGTGTCTTTTGCTCGAATTACTCCTGCGGGCCGGACAGTTTCAACCAGCATTTCTTCTCCGACATCATGGAAGGCAAGCCCTACGCCGTCATCGAGACTGACGGGCACAGCGGAGACGCCGGAACCAAAACGCGCCTCGAAGCCTTCCTGTACAATGTTTCGGTGGACCGGCGCCGGGGACTGCCTTCCGCGAAAAAGGCCTGTTACGAGTTCCGTGAAACGGAGAAAAGCGGCGTCACCTTTCAACTCATCAAGGAGCGCGAAGACATCCTGCTCATCTCGCCGATGGGAGTGAACGCCCCGGCGCTGGCCGCCGTGTTGCGCGGCGGCGGCTACCGGGCGGAGGCCCTGCCCCTGCCGGACAAACAAACGCTCTCCCTGGGCCGCAAATACACTTCGGGAAAAGAATGCCTGCCCACCGCCGTCACGATTGGAAGCCTGTTGCGGCGCCTGGAGCAAAGCGGCGCGGGGGAACAGTTCGCTTTCCTGATGCCCGCCTCCTCCGGCCCGTGCCGTTTCGGCGTGTATCATTTGTTCTTCAAAGCAATACTGCGCCGCCTCGGCTTGACCGGCAAGGCGGCCGTGTTCTCGCCTCACGACTCGGATTACTTCAACGGCCTGTCCAAGGGGCTGATGCTGAAAATCCTCGCGGTTTCATGGGGAGCCGACCTCCTGCGCGCGGCCTTGCTGGACGTCCGCCCGGCGGAACGCCGGCCGGGGGAGGCCCAAGCGGTGTTCGACAGTTTTTTCCGTCGGCTGCTGGACCTCGCCGAAGCCTCGGACGCGCCGCCGCCGGGCCGCGCGTTCTTCGATGCGCTCCGGGGAAAGCTGTGCGGGGTTGGGCCGCTGCTGAAAGAGGCCGCCGCCGCTTTCGCGGCCATCAAAGACTTCAACCGGAACATTCCGGCGGTGGCCCTGGTGGGAGAAATCTTCGTGCGCCTGGAGCCGTTTTCCAATGACCGCCTGATCGAAAAACTGGAGGAGCGGGGCCTGAAAGTGAAACTGGCTCCATTCCACGAATGGCTGGAATACAACCGGTATCTCGCCGCCGCCGAGCGCCGGGCCGGGCGGATGCCGCCGGACGGCGGCCCCGCCGCTCGTTTCGCGGCCGCGGCGGCTTTCCGCGCAATCCATGAAAGGCTGTATAAAGTCATGGCGGAACCACTGCGCTGGCCCCCGCGCGAGACGGTTCCGGAATCTTTGCGCCTCGCCCGGCCCTTCTTGCGGGAGGAAATGACAGGCGAGGCCGTTCTCACTTTGGGCGAGCCGCTCCAGGCGCTGGCACACGGAAAAATCCAAGGCGTGGTCAATGTCGGCCCCTTCGAATGCATGCCCAGCAAGATTGCCGACGCCCAGTTCCACCCCATCCGCGAACGATACCAGATCCCCGTCCTTTCGGTCTCCTTGAACGGCGAACCGGTGGACGGGCAGGCCCTTGACAATTTCGCCTACGACATCCGCAAGCGCCATCTTGAGGCCAGCATGAACGCGGCAAAAACCTTCCGCCAAACCGGAAAAAAATCACCCGCGGCGTTGACAAACGCCGGGTTTTAATGCTTTTTTTACAGTGTCATGAGGATTATCGCCTATCTGAAATCCGGTTGTGCGTGGAGCCAAGAAGTGCGCGAAATCTTTCGAAAATACAGCCTGCCCTGCGAGGAAAAAGATATCCGGAACCACCCCGAAAATTACGCCGAAATGGTTCGCAAATCCCGGCAGCGGTTAGCCCCTTGCGTTGAAATTGACGGGGTGATGCTGACGGATGTAAGCGGAGAAGACGTGGAAAACTACCTGCTCAGCCACCAGTTCGTCGAGCCCCGGGAAAAAGAAACCGAATATGTTTTTCAGGCGCCGCCGCGGGAAGAGGAACCTGCGGCCATTAGCACTTCGACAACCCGGTTTTTCTAAACAGTCTTATCAGACGATCCCGTTTCCCGCGGAACATCCCGGCCGGGGTGTTTTAAGTGTGACCTCATTTCTTTTCTTGAGCGGGCGCCGGAGAGGAATTCCTCATTAAATTCAGCCATTCGAGCTGGCTGGCCAGCTGTCTTCCGTCCAATACACCAATCAGCCGCCCCTGCTCATAAACCGGATAAACGGCGTTTTTTTTCCGGTAAAAATGATCCGCGAACAGGCTCAGAGGCCATTCAGCTTGCAAGGCCGCCGGAGGCGGCTCATTCTCCGGCGGCTCGAGAGGCGTGTCCAAAGGCTGTTTTTTCGCCATGTGTTTCAGGCGGGCGGGAAGCAAGACGTGAACAGCCGCCGGGCCGTCCATCAGCAGGATTTCCTCCGGCTGGCGAGCCCGCATCAAGGCGGCGGCCCGCCCCAATGGCGCGCCCCGGGGCAGCGCGGCGAACCGGCGGCGGGTCAGATCCCCCGCCGTCAACCCCTTGAAGCGCTCGCCGCGCTTGAGCATTTCATATTCGAGTCCGCCCCCCAAATAGATAAAAGCGAACAGAGCCGCCAGCAGCCAGTTCTTTTCCAACCCGATGGCCGCCAGCACCCCCGCCAAAGCCAGCGGCTTGGCCACATACACAACCGCAACACGGGTCGCCGTCAAGTAGGACAATTTAACCGCCAGCAAAGCCCGCAGCAAACGCCCCCCGTCCATCGGGAACACGGGCAGCAGATTAAACAGACTCATGGCGAGATTGAAATAAAGCAACAAACCGGCCATCTGGGCCCAAGCGTAATCCTGGCGCATCAATAATGCCGGATTCGGCCATCCAAAGATTAAAAAAATCAGCAGAGCCAGCAAAAAATTGACCATGGGGCCCGCCAGCGTGATTAATATCTCCCGCACCGGCCGCCGGGGAATCTCTCCGAATTGGGCCATTCCGCCAATGGGCAGCAGCAGAATGCGGCTGATGGGCACACCAAAGCGCAGCGCAACCAGGCAGTGCCCCAACTCGTGCAGCACCACACAGGCAAACACCAGCCCGATCAGCGAAGTGTGCCATCCCACACCAGCCCACCCCCCTTCCCTCCATCCCCGCCAAGCCACCAGCGCCATCAGCAAAATGAAGGTGAAGTGCACCTCCACCCGGATGCCAAAGGCTTTGAACAGCTTAACGGACGCGAGCTGCTTGAGCATATCCCCTTATCTGTATGAGCATTATCCGCCGCCTGGCAATTCCCGGTTGCCAAAGAACTTTTGCGGATTATCCTTGGCGGGGCGCTTTTTTCCCTTTCCATAACGGGATATGGATGCTTCCAATGAAGTCCGGCGAATCTTCGAGGAAACAGGCGCCTTGATGAAAGGGCACTTCATTCTTCGCTCGGGCCTGCGCAGCGCCTGTTACCTCCAAAGCGCCCGGGTTTGCGAGGACCTGGCCCAAGTGAAACGGCTGGCCGGATTACTGCTGCGCAAACTTTCCGGCTGGGAATTTGACACCGTAGCCGCGCTGGCCATGGGCGGACTGGTCATCGGCCAGGAAGTGGCCCGGCAAACGCGCAAGCGTTACATCTTCATGGAAAAAGAAAAAGGAAAGCTGGCCCTGCGGCGCGGCTTCACCCTTTTCCCCGGCGAAAGAATCCTCATCGTCGAGGACGTCATCACCAAAGGCGGGCGCGCCGCCGAAGCGCTTGA
>CAZYUX010000119.1:0-8093 GCA_964650745.1 uncultured Puniceicoccaceae bacterium | reverse complement strand
GTTGCTGAACGAGCCGCCGTGGAAGGGGTCTTTGTCCGGATCCTTGAAACCGAAAGCGCTGACCTTCACGGCGCGGGCGTTCATGACGCAAATCGGTCCGGAAACCGAATGAGTCGGGTAGTGCATGGGGCTTCCCATCACGCCGCGCTCTTCGTATTTTCTGGAAATATCCTGCCACTTCCGGCCGGACCGGCTGTTGAGCCGCTGCTTGTGAACATCCCGCAGATTGCAAGAGGGCGAGTCCACGTCGTGAAAATATTGGCAATCGGCGTGGATGAAGTGGCCGAAATCCCCTTGAGCGGCGCGGCGGCGGCAATACATCGTCTGGGGCCGGTAGTAGGTCGTCTCACCCAGCATGTAGCGCATGCCCGTTTCCTGGCAGGTGTTGATGATTTTATCGCACCAGCCGAGAATTTCATCACCGTCCGGCAGAGAAACGATGGGAACGGCGCTGTAAACGTGTTTGCCGGCCCGCATGGCCCGCGCCGCCTGCTCCGCGTGAAGCCACGGCTGGGTGATGATGACCAGCGCGTCGAAGTCCGCCTTCAGGATGTCATCGAAAGAAGAATATGCGTCCTTTTTATTAAACTTGTCCTGAAAGGACGGCTTGTCCGCGAAACGGGCGACGCGCTCCGGCTCGGAATCACACAGCCCCACGCGGTTCACCAGCGGGTGGTTTTTGAACAGCTCGGCAAAGGCCGATCCGAATTGCCCCAATCCGACTAATCCCAAGCTGACGCTCATGTTCAAAAGTCTCCCGGTTGACGTTGTGAAATATCAGGTTTGCGGCGCGCTTGACAGTCAGCCGCAAGGCGGGGCGCGACGCAAGTCTCTATTTCCCGGGAAAAACTGTTTGCCAGCGGGAAGCTGTTTTATGATAGGCTGGGAATCATGGAAGTCAAAGTTTTCGAGCTGCCGCCCTTGGCGAACAACGCTTATTTGCTGTTTGACCGCGAGCGGGGCGAAGCGGCGCTGTTCGACGCGCCTTGGGAAGTGTGGAAAAGCGCCGGGCCTTTTTTGGCGGAGGCTGAATGCCGCCTTGTTTCCGTCTTCCTCACCCACGGGCATTGGGACCACACGGCGGGCGCGGCGGAGCTGATCCGGCAAGGCGCTATGCTGTGCGCCCATCCGGGAGACCGGCGTCTCCTCGAAAATCCTTCGCTTATGTCTTCCTTTATGGTTCCCGGTGTGGAAACCGGACCCGTGGAGGCGGGCCGGTGGCTCGAGGACGAACAAGAACTGCCCGTTCTCGGCCAAATGATGCGGGTGCTGCACACCCCGGGGCACAGCCCCGGCGGGATCGTATGCTGTTTCCCCGATCAGGGGTTCGCTTTCGCGGGCGACACGATTTTCCGGGGCAGCGTTGGACGGTTCGACTTGCCTGGAGGTGATGAGCCGGCTCTGCGCAAGTCAATTTTGGAAAAAATCTATGCTCTCCTTGAAGAAACCGTCCTTTATCCCGGCCACGGCCCTTCCACCACCGTGGGGCGGGAGCGGGACAGCAACATGGTTGTCCGGGCGTGAAAACAATGGATGCTTCACGCGAGAGCGGCGGGAAATACATGCGGCGGGCGCTGGAGCTGGCCCGCAAAGGGTGGGGGACCACCCATCCCAATCCCATGGTGGGCGCCGTCATCGCGGACCAGGGCGAGATTGTCTCGGAGGGCTGGCACCAGGCCGCCGGCAAGCCCCACGCCGAGGTTAACGCTCTGCGGCAAGTCGAGGAACGAAACCTCCTGCTCTCGAACGAGTCGGTCCTCTATGTGACGCTCGAACCCTGTTCCACCGCGGGCCGCACGCCTCCTTGCACTCAGGCCATCTTCCGGGCGGGCTTGAGAAAGGTCGTCATCGGCGCGCGGGACCCGAATCCCAGGCACGCCGGGCGCGGCATCTCCCTGTTGAGCAAGGCGGGAGTGGAAGTTGAGACCGGTGTTCTGGAAGAGGAATGCGAAGATTTGAACCTTATCTACAATTATTGGGTGACGCGCAACAGCCCGCTGATAGCCGGCAAGACCGCCTCCACGCTCGACGGCCGCGCCGCCACGCGCGCTGGCGAGTCCAAATGGATCACCGGCGAATCCGCGCGCGCCGATGTGATGCGCTGGCGCAGGTATTTCCCCGCCATCGCCGCGGGCGCCGGAACCGTCCTGGCCGACAATCCCCGGCTGACCAGCCGCCTGGAAGATGAAGAGTGGTGTCCCATCCGCTTTGTGATAGACGGCGGCCTGCGCACGGCCCGAGAGCCTTTGCCGGATTTATATACGGACGAGTTCAGAGAGAAAACGGTTGTCGCCGCCCTCGAGGAAGCGCCTGAAGAAGGGAAAACGCGGTTGCGGAACAACGGAATTGAAATATGGGAACTGCCCGCGGACGGGAACGGATTGTCCTGGGCGGCCTTTCGCGGGCGCTGCCGGGAAGAAGGCGTCACGGGCGTGTATTGCGAAGGCGGACCCGCGCTTTTGAGTTCTCTGTTGAATGCCCGCCAACTGGACTACCTCTTTGCTTATCGCGCTCCTAAAATTTTCGGCGACGAACAGGCCCGCGCCGTTTTTACGGGCCGCCAGAACAAAAAGATTAATGAGGCCGTTCGGCTCGCGGACGCGCGCCACGCCCAATTCGGCGGCGACCAGCTCCTGCGCGGTCACGTCATGTATCCGGACTGAAAATACATCCGCGCGGGCATTCACGGGCGCAATGCCGCCGGAGGGGCGGTGGCGGCGCGGATGGCTTTGGGCTTCGTTTTCCAGCGGCCGGCGACTTTGGTTTCGGCCTTTCCGCCGCCCTTGGGTGTGACGGTGACGGTGGCCGTGCCGAAAGCGGTTGGGGCGGGGCCGAAGGAGATTTCCTCACCCGATTCCAGCCATTCGGGGAAGATGCCGGAGGCTGCAATCAGCACATCCCCTTCCTCCCGCAGGAAGCAGTTGCGGAGCATCATCACCCACTCGGCGGAAGCCCACGCATGCTGGCCGTCGCCCATGCAGCCGCTCTTGAGCCGGGGGTGGATGGCTTCCGGCCATTGCCCTGTGGGCGAAGCCAGCCGGGCCACGGTTTTCACCAGGTCCAGCCAGCGCGGGTCCCCCGCCCGCAGGAGGGTTTGCGCGATGTGCAGGGTGAGGTAGGCGTTGATGCCCGAATGCGTCATATCCTGGAAAAAGCCGTCTTCGACGAAGCAGTTTTCGAGGAGGTAATCCGCTGTGGCCATGATGCGCGGATGGCCGGGGGGCGTCAACTGCAGCGGGTAATCCGCCACGAGGGATCCGACGGCGCCGGAGTCCATGCGCCGCAGCGGGGAAGCGGGGATGCCGCCTCCGGCGGAGCGGCCCGGCGGAATGCTTCCGATGCTTTGCCAGATGGTGTGATGAAAATCATCGGCGAGTTTGCGGGCGGATTCGGCTGCGGGTTCCATTCCCAGGCGGGTGAATAAGTCTGCCGCGGCCCTCAGCCCGGCGCAGCCCCAGAAATTATCCCAGTAATAATAGTCGTTGGGCCCCAAATGTTCCGCGCTGAAGCCGGCCGGGAAAAGCCCGCCTGCTGCTTTTGAGGCGTCTCCGGGCAAGCGCTTTTTTCCTATCCAGCGCGCCCCTTTTTCCAGCGCTTTGACGAGTTTTGGATCAAGAGGGGAGCGGGTCGTTTTTTGGAAGCGGTCCGCCGCCCATAAGACTTGGCCGTTCGAGTCCCATTCGCCCTCCTGCGACTCGAAGTAACCGTTTCTTTTTTGGCGGCCGGGGAAGCGGTTGAGCGCCTTTTCGGCCCGGCCGTTCAAGCCCAGGGCCAAAAGCGCGTGGATGATATGGCAAGCGTCCCGGAACCAAAACCTGCGGTAAGTGTAGGGGCCCGGATAGATGTCATCCGGGGAAAACAGAATGAGGGACCGGACGGCGGCGTCGTAGAGGAATTGGATTTTTTCGTCGGGAACGGATAGCGGCGCCGCCTTGGCGGCGGCTTCGGCCCAGCTCAGTCCGCGCGGCGGGAGGGCGCGGCGCGCCGCCGGTTTGGTCTTCTGTTCCGTGACGTCGGCGGTCACGGTTACACGCCGGGTCTCTCCGCCGTTCAGCGGAAAGAGCGCCGCGGCGGTCGCCATGCCTGCCTGGCAGGCGACTTTTTCCCGCCCGGCCTCTCCGCCGATTTTGTGATAGACGTCTCCTTCATCGTATTTTGAAAACAAATACAGGCCGGGCGCTTCATCGAAAAGGACGGTTTTCTCCCCGTCCACCAGCCAGCCGTGGCGGCCGTCAGTTTTCTCGATGGTGTCAATGAACTGAATCCCTTCGGGATTGAAAGGGCGCAGGGAGACGGCGAGCCATCCGCTTTCGCGCGCGGCGGAAAGGGCGCTGCGCAGGAGCAGGCGGTTGTCTTCGCGGCAAAGTTCGGTTTCACTCTCGAGCCTGGCGCCGTTATGTTCCCAAACCGTGCGTATGGAAAGCCCGCGGGAGAACAGCAAATTTTGGGCCGGATCTTTGCCCTGGGTTGGGCAGATGAGCTTTGGCCCCGGCGCGGCAATCCAGAAGTCCAGCGACCAGCCGTCGTGAAACGGGGTCACCATTCCGCGCGGGTCCACAATGGGGTAAACGGGGCAATTGGGCAGGCCCACCGCCGTCCAGTTGCGCTGTGTCAGGTTGACGTGGCTCAGGGAATTGGCGCGGGGAATGAATGAGGCGTCGCGGGGGTTGAACTGCCGGCGCACCCAATAAGGCCATATCCAGTCCAGATTATTCTGGATCGTCCGGGTGTTGATGATGCCGCGCAAATGAAACAGAAGGCCGGCTCTGACCAGCTCCAGCGGCGCGGCCACTTCCGACGGTTGGGAAAGCCGCTGAAACCGCGCCAGGAACATGAAGGGGTCGAGAAAGCCGTAAGTTCTCGCCGCATGTTTGAGTATGAATTTCCATGGGAGCCATTTGATCAGCATGGCGGTTTTCCGGTTGTGTTTTTTTCACGCTTCTTTTTCGGGCCGCGGCCGAGCTGGAGGTAGGTGGGACCGGAGAGGAGGGACTGGTAGAATTCAAGCAGCCGGACGCCTTCGCGGGGTTTGACGCGGCCTTCTTTGGCGGCGTTGTCAATTTGTTTTTTCATCAGGCGGGCGAGGTCGCGGCCCTGGAACTGGATGAGGCCGAGAACATCGTCCACGCGGCTTCCGTGGATGGTTTCCTCGATGTAGAAGCCGGATTCCTCATCCTCTTCGAGGAAAACGTGGACCTCGTTGACGCGGCCGAAGAGGTTGTGGAAATCGCCCATGATGTCCTGGTAGGCGCCGACGAGGAAGACGCCGAGGTAATAGGGGCGGCCGTCGAGAGGATGGAGCGGGAGCGTGGGCCGGGAGTCCTCCTCGAGGTCAATGAAAGCCTCGATTTTGCCTTCGCTGTCGCATGAGATATCCGCCAGGGATGCCGGCACGGAGGGTTTTTCGTCAAGCCGGTGGAGCGGGGCGACGGGAAAGAGCTGTTTGCAGGCCCAGTGGTCGAGCAGGGATTGGAAAACGGAAAAGTTGCAAACGTATTGATCAGCCAGGATCCTGTCCAGTTCGGCCAGCTCTTCCGGGACATAGCCGCTTTCTGGGCCGCCGCGGCGGATGCAGCGGCAGACTTCCCAGAATAAGGTTTCGGCCTCAGCGCGGGTGGCGAGGCCGAGGTAGCCGTGGGTGAATAGCTCCAGGGCTTCCTGCTTTTTCTGGAGCGCGTCGTGAAAACGCTCGAGAGGGCCGAGGCGGCTGCGGTTTCCCAGGATGCAGTCGAATTCCTCGAGGATGGGATGGCGCCTGCCGCGGGAGCGTTTGGCCGGGCGGGATTCGGCTTTGGCGACGCGGTCGCAGACCTCGACGGCCAGCACCGAATGAGGGGCCACGAGGGCGCGCCCGCTTTCGGAAATCAAGTCCGGAGGAGCGACCTGCGCCGCTTCGCAAACCTCCTTGACGTTGAAGACGATATCGCGGGCGTATTCCTCCATGGAATAATTCATGGAGCTTTCGTAGTTGGCGCGGCTGCCGTCATAGTCTATGCCCAAGCCGCCGCCGACGTCGAGGCAGCGCATGGGGAAGCCCATCTTTGCCAGCTCGCAGAAGTAGCGGGCGGCTTCGCTGACGGCTTTTTTGATGGTGAGGATGTTGGGGATCTGTGAGCCGACATGGAAATGGACCATGCGCAGGGAATCCGCCCTTCTGGCGCGTTTGAGCTTGCGGGCCAGGGCCACGATTTCCGGGGCGTTGAGGCCGAATTTTGCCTCCTCGCCGCTGGATCTGGCCCACTTGCCTTCCCCTACGGTGTGCAGTTTGACGCGCACGCCCAGCAGGGGCGCCACGTCCATCTCCCGGGCAAGGCGCAAGATGATGTCGAGTTCGCCCGGCTGCTCGACGACCAGGAAGATTTCCTTGCCCAGTTTTCGCCCGGCCAGCGCCAGGCGGATAAAATCTTCGTCCTTGTAGCCGTTGCAGACGATGAGGCTTTCGGGGTCGCCGTGCATGGCCAGGGCGATGAGCAGCTCCGGTTTGCTTCCCGCCTCGAGGCCGAAGTGGCAGGGTTCTCCGGCATCGAGGATTTCCTCGACCACTTCGCGGAGTTGGTTGACTTTAACGGGAAACACCCCCCGGTAGCGCGCCGGATACTCTTCTTCCGCAATGGCTTGATGAAAAGCCCGGTGGAGCTGGTCCACGCGCTGGCGCAGGAGGTCCTGGAACCGGATGGTCAGGGGCGGGCGCAGGCCCATCGCGGCGGCTTCCTCGATGACGTCGAGGATGCGGATGCCGCGCTCGTCCCCCCGGGGGTGAACACACAGGTAACCGCTGGCATCGGCGCTGAAGTGCTTGCCGCCCCATCTTTTAAAGCCGTAAAGGAGTTCCGCCTGGCGGGTGTCCCAAGGCTGGCCGGAGGTTTTTTTCACGTCCGTGCCAGCCGTAATCCCGCCGCGGCGGCGCATCAAGCCAAAAACGGCGGCAGGATGGCGGGGAGCGATTAACACTTGCATTTTGGCGGCCCGCTGGCATTTTGTCTCCTCTTTGCGCGACCACCAGCATGAGCACAGCCGAAATAAATTGCGCGGCCGCCGCCGTGATGCAGGCCCCTCCGGCCAAGGGAGGGGACATGACTTTTGTTATCATGCTGTTGTTCATCATCGGGATGTATTTTCTGTTGCACTCGTCCCAGCGCAAACGGCAAAAGGAACATGAGCGGATGATCAAGGAACTGCGGGCAGGGGATGAAGTGATGACCACCGGCGGACTGTTCGGGACGATCATGCACATCAAGGCGGACCGTTTCATCCTCAAGGTTGCCGACAACACGCGGCTGGAGGTGGCCAAGAGTTTCGTTCAAAACAAGGCGAGCCAGGAAAAGAAGCCCAAAGGAGCTTCGTCCAAGACGAGTTCATAGCTAATAACCGGTTTTTATGAGCGGCAATATTCTTTGGAAAACTGGGATTACGGCCTTTATTCTGCTTTGGGCCGTATCCAATATCATTCCCCCTCATGACACGCCCTTTCCCCGCTATTTGCGGGAGAACGTGGAAGCGCGGCAGGAAGATTTCGCGGACTTGTTGCGGCGGGCCGAGAAGCGGGCCGAACAAGGGGAAGCGCCCACGGTTTACGTGGCCTTGAAAAACATCGCCAAGGAAGATCGGGTTGATTTGTCGGAATTCTTTTCCGGCATCCACGTGCAGGACATCCGCAATCTGGACAAGCGCAACGACAAGCTCATGCGCGAGCTCCTCCGGCGTTCGCAGGGGAAAATCAAGCTGGGACTGGACCTGAAGGGCGGCGTGGCTTTCACCTTCGCCGTCAACGAGGAGGATTTGGAAGGGGAGAAACATGCCCGCCAGCAGCAGATCGCCGATGCCAAGGACATCATCGCCGAGCGTGTGGACGGCCTGGGCGTGGCCGAGCCGGTGATCCGGTTGAAAGGGGAGAACCGCATCGAGGTGCAGATGCCCGGCATATCAGCCCGCAGCAATCCGGAAGTGACCGAAACCTTGCAGGCTCCGGCCCGGCTCGAGTTCCGGCTCGTCAAGCGGTCTCCAAAGCCCGGCGAGATCGAGGCTGATGATTACCCCCGCGGTTATGAAGTGCTCACGGAGGAAAAGGAAACGGAAACGGGGGAAATCGTCCT
>CAZYUX010000118.1:0-8165 GCA_964650745.1 uncultured Puniceicoccaceae bacterium | reverse complement strand
ATAGAGCAAAACCGTCTATGCCGCCGTGCTTTTGATAAAGGCTGGCTTCCTCGAGGGCCTGATTCACATTCGCCGCGGCGTCCCGCTTCACTTTCTCCGGCTCATCAGCCATGCGGCAGGCGAAGGCTTCCATCCGTTCTCCGCCGGATATGCCGAAGGTGGCGTCTCCGTGCTTCATCAGAAAATAGCGGTCCCCGCTCTGGCCGCGGATCAGGTCAGCCAGCCGTTTTGTTTCTTCCACCGTGGCCGGATTGGGATGGAGGAAAATGGCGCTGTGCTCAAAACGCTCCGCTGTCGCGAGATAGAGACCGGCCATGTCCCGGCGGTGCAGACGGCGTTCACTCTCCTCCATTTGCGCCCACTGGTGATACGCGCGGTGAGAGGGATGCACCTTGCCAAAGGCCTCCATGGTGAGAAAAAAGACCAGCTCGAAATGAGGGACGCGTCCGGCCGGCGGCCGGTGGCAGAGAGCCGAAATGAAACGTTCGCGCGGCGTCATGCAAAAATTTATATTGTGAAGGTTTGGTGCTCGGGCCGGGATTTACAATAAGGCGGTGCTGAAGTAACGCTCGGCGCGGTCGGGCAGGACGGTGGCGATGTTGCCCCCGATTTTGCCGGCCAGCCGGCGGGCGGCCCACACGTTCGCCCCGGAGGATATCCCCGCCAGCAATCCCAGATCCCGGCCAAGCTGCCGGGTGGTTTCGATCGCCTCTTCGTCGGTGACTTCGATAACCTCGTCCACCAGCGAAGTGTCGAGGATGTCCGGCACAAAGCCGTCGCCGATGCCCTGGATTTGATGCAGGCCGGGCTCGTGACCGAGAAGGGCCGACACGTTTTTCGGCTCGACGGCGGCAATGACGGTGTCCGGCTTGTGTTCGCGGAGGAACTTGCCGACGCCCTGGAGCGTTCCGCCGCTGCCCACTCCGGCCACGAAGCACGCGATGCCGCCCGTCATTTGGCGCCACAGCTCGTGGGCGGTTTCCTCGTAATGGACGCGGGGATTGTCGGGGTTCTCGAATTGCTGGGGCACGAAGGCGCGGGGGTCTTCCGCGGCCATTTGGCGCACGCGTTCGACGGCGCCCCCGATGCTCTTTTCCGCCGGCGTCAAAATCAATTCGGCGCCGAGGGTGCGGATCAGTTTTTTGCGTTCTTCGCTCATGTTTTCCGGCATCACGATCCGCACCCGGTAGCCTTTGAGGCGCCCCGCGAGAGCCAGCCCGATGCCGGTGTTGCCCGAAGTCGGCTCGGTGATGACCGAGTCCGGCCGCAGCCGCCCGTCGCGCTCGGCGCCCTCGATCATGGCCAGGGCCACCCGGTCTTTGACGCTGCCGCCGGGGTTGAGGAATTCGGCTTTGGCAAAGATGCGTTCGCGGCCCAGGCGGATGAGCGGCGTGTTTCCGATCAGATCCAGAATATTATCCGTCAGCATTATGGCATCCTGGAAACATCCGGCGGAAAAAACAAGCCGTTCCCGCTCTTGCGCGCGCCGGAAAACCGCGCCGATAAATAAGGGCTTGCCATTGGGGAGCGGGCCGCTATGGTGCGCCCTTCAAAAAGCGAGGATTCATCATGGCCAAGGTATGTCAGATTACAGGCAAACGGCCCCGGCGCGGGGGCCGCATTCACCGCAAAGGGCAGCCGAAACGCCGCGGCGGCATCGGCACCCACATCACCAAGCGGGTCAAGCGCACGTTCAGCCCGAACGTGCAGCGGATCAGGGTGCGCCTGCCATCCGGTCAGGTGAAGCGCATGAGGGTTTCGGCCAAGGCCATCAAGGCTGAAAAAGTCGTCAAGGGCTGAACCCGGCAGTCAGTTTTTTCTTGCCTCGCGGCGGCGGCGCGGTCAAGAAGCGTGGCCTTACATGCAAAGTTTCGCCGACCAATGTCTCGACATGGCCCGCTCCCTGCTGGGGCATAACTTGGGGGCCGTCAAGGAGGACGGCTCCATCAATTCCGTGGCAGGGGAGGAATCGCGCCCGGATGAGCCGGGGCACGCCGCCTTCGCCATCGGCGAGTATTACCGGGCCACCAATGAAACCGTGCTGGACTCGTTCGACCTGGTGGATCTTTCGGCCCGTTCCATCACGGCCCAAGCCTTCATGGAGCCGGAAGACCCGAACGGGCTGGGTTGCGCCGCCCTCGGCTTGCTGGCGTTCAGCCCGGCCAAAGACCGCAACGCCGTGTGGGAGCGCCTGCTCGACCCGACGCGGCAGCGGCTGGACAAGATGCTCCTGTCGCGCTCCGATTACACCAACCACATACAGGCCTTCAACGTCGCCAAATCCGTCGCCCGGTTCAGCATGGGCTTGTCCAAGAAAGACGAGACGGGCAAGCTGATAGACCGTTTCCTTTCCAGAATCAAGGAGCACAGCACGGCCGGTTACCAGGACGACGCTCCGGATGGCGCTCCGGGGGGGGCGTTCGATATCTACGGTGTTTTGAGTTTTATCTTCATCCGCCAGGCTTTGCAGCTGCATGCCAACATCCATCTGCGCGACCGCAAGCTGCCGAGCCTGCGCACCTACGCCGAGAAATACATCCGGATGCTGCCGGACATTGTGCGGCAAGACGGGATGGGCTGGATATACGGGCGTTCCATAGGCGCCTACGGTCAGATGCACTGCATCAGCATCATTTTGCAGGCTTTGCGCGACGGCTGGATACAGGAGGAGCGCAAGCCCCAGTACTGCGACCTGTTGCGGCGGCTTTTCCAGTTCTTCTTTGTCACCTTTCTGGACCAGGAGCACGGCTACCTGGTCATCCGGGACGGCGAGCGGACGGCCGCGGCCAGCCACACCACCCGAAGGGCTAATTTCGACGGCGCCCGCTACCTCTGCCAATGGTCCCGGCTGGCCCGCTCCATCGGCGGCGCCATGACTCCCAAGGCGCCGCCCTCCAAAACCGGCGGGCGCTTTGTTATCTTCGACAAAAGCGTTCGCAAGGAACAGGGGCTTTTCATATACCATGACAACTCCAGCGGCCTGCACGTGCAGCTGCCGCTGGTCAGCCCGGCCGGCCAGGGCAGCTCGCATTCTCTGGCCTTTCCCCACTGTCCCGGGATTTTCGATTTCCCCGTCAGCGGCTTCTTGCCCATCATGCTGCCTGAGCTGACCTTCGGCAAGGACGCCGTCGTGCCGGCTTACTACGGCAAGCGCTGTGTCACGGGCATGGGATTGCGCAAAACGTTCTACTTCCGTTATGAGCAGCCGGAATTCATCACCGCGGACGGGGCGCTCCTGCGCGGCCTGGGCGCTGTCAAAGTGGCGTGGACGTTCGCGGGCAACAAGGTCACGGGCGATTTTATTTTTACGGTGAAGAACCAGATCCAGCTTGACCGGATGCGCTACGTGCTGGCCATCGCCGCTCCCCACTCCTCGTATTCCTTTGCCACGTCCTTCCGCCTGGGCGAGGGCGGCTTGCGCTGCAGCGTGCACCGGGACGACTTCCAGGCCGTCTGGCAGGAGACCGAGGCGGTTACCCATGAGCCGAACTACCGCACTTACTACGGGAACATCCATTACCTGCAAACGCTCTTGCGCGACCACCCCTTGAACATGCGCCCCAACCACCAGTACCGCCTCACCGTCTCCTTCGAGCCCGACATTGCCTTCACGGGAGAGTGAATGCGTTTTTGGAGGGTTCGACAAAAATGCTTTCCGTTCGAATCATCCCGTGTCTGGACGTGGACAAAGGCCGCGTGGTCAAAGGCGTCAACTTCGTCAACCTGCGCGACGCCGGGGATCCCGTCGAGTGCGCCAAGGCTTATGAGCGGCAGGGGGCGGACGAGCTGGTTTTTCTCGATATCACGGCATCGAGCGACCAGCGGGAAATTATGTTGCAGGTTGTCGAGCAAACGGCCTCCGAGTGCTTCATGCCCCTGACGGTTGGCGGCGGGTTGCGCGACATCGAGGATATCCGCCGGATGCTCAACGCCGGGGCGGACAAGGTCAGCCTCAACACCGCCGCCGTGCTGGATCCGGATCTTGTTTTAAAATCGGCAGGCCGCTTCGGCAGCCAGTGCATCGTGGTGGCGATTGACGCCAAGCGGGAGGCGGGGCGAGAGCGCTGGCGGGTTTACACGCACGGCGGACGCAATCCGGCGGAACTTGACGCCGCCGAGTGGGCCCGCAAGGTTGTTTCGCTGGGGGCGGGGGAAATCCTCCTGACCAGCATGGACCGCGACGGCACGCAAGACGGCTATGACATCGAGTTGACCCGCAGGATTTCGGAGGCGGTGGAGGTTCCCGTCATCGCTTCAGGCGGAGCGGGCCGGCTGGAGCATTTAGTGGAGGTCCTGCAACATGGAAGGGCGAGCGCCGTCCTCGCCGCCTCGATTTTTCATTTCGGCGCGCACACGATCCGCCAGGCCAAGGAGACGCTTCGCGCGGCCGGGCTTCCCGTGCGTTTATAACGCCTGGAAAAACGCGGCGGGAGGCGCCATAATAATTGCGAATGATGAATGGGTCACCGGATTCCGGCTTCGCCGTTTCAGGATGATGGTTTGGTTAATTTGCGTTTTTTATGTGTTGCTGGGCGGGCTGGGCCTCGGCTTGCACGCGCGGGGCCGGGACGCTTCCTTTGTTTTCGATCCCCTGTCGTGGCCGCCTGGCGGCGGCATTGCGGCGCTTGCTGCGGCGCTGGCAACGCTGGCGGCCGCGCATTGGCTGTCCCGCCGGGCGCTGCCCCGCTGGGACTTTATGAAACGGGCGGAAGAAGACATCCGGCGCTGCATGGGGGGGCTGACGGGGCGCCAAATCCTGACCGTCGCCCTGGCCAGCGGCTTGGGTGAGGAATTCTTTTTCAGGGGCTGGCTGCTGAATGAAACCGGGCTGTTCGCCTCCTCCCTGATATTCGGGCTGGCGCACGTCCCGCCCAACCGCAACTGGCTTTACTGGCCGGTTTTCACTTTGGCCATGGGGCTTGTGATGGGGGGGTTCTGCCTTTGGACCGGCTCGCTGGCTTACGCGGTTCTGCTGCATGCCGGAATCAATTTCCTGAACCTGCGGCATATTCTGGCAAAAGAACCCCCGCCGGATCCATGCCAGGCCGGCTGAAAATGTCCTGTTGACAGGCTTCGCTTTTGCGGGCAGACCAGCACCAGCCATTCAGAATCATTTCACTCCGGCCAATATTCACTTCACCTCTCAACGCATCATGAAAAAAAACGCCCTCGCCCTCGCGGCCGCCATGGCGGTCATGCTTCACTCAAACGCCGCTTATGAAATCCAAAGCCCCTGGCTGCAAGATCCGGATTCCATCAAGCCCTTCTGCGCCGAATGGGCCGATTTCTGGATCCCCGCTTATGACACCGAATACGGCGGCTTTTTTTCCGAGGTCCAGCTGGACGGCGGCCCCGGCAACACGAACCAGAAAGCCGGGCTGGCCCAGAGCCGCAATGCCTACGGTTTTGTCCGCGCTTTCATGGTGACCGGGGATGAAAGTTACCTCGGTTACGCGCACGGCGCCCTCGATTTCATGTATGCCCACCATTGGAACGAGGCCAACGGGGGCTGGTGGGGGCTGGTGAACCGCACTGGAGACGTGATAAATCCGGGCACGTGGTATAACAACGACAAGTGGTCGTTTTGGCAGCACTATTATTTGCTGGGAATCGGCGCGCTTTACGAAGCCACGAACGACCCGGACGACCTTTCCTGGCTGCAAACCGGCATCGAGGAGAACAACACCGCCTTGTGGGACGGCCGGCCCGAATACCTCGGCTACTACAATTCCGCTTCGTGGGACGGTTCGAGCCAGTCCGGCAAGGGATTCACCCCGACGGTGGACGGCATCACCACCAACGCCCTCTACAACTACCTCACCCTGGGAGGCGATGATTACAAGACCCGGCTGCTCGCCATGGGCGGCAACATTGTGGACCACTTGACGGGGAACATGGACACCAATGGCGTGACTTTCGGATTTCCGGAAAGTTTCGATGACGATTGGAACATCAACTGGGGCAGCACGGGCGTCAGCGTCGGGCACATGATCAAGACCGCCTGGTGCCTCGGCCGCATCTACCTTGTCGAGCCGGATGAGAAATATAAGGAAGCCGCCAGCAAAATCCTTTACGAAGTATGGAACTACGAGCGGGACGACCCCTCGAAATCCGCGTGGGACCACGTCAATGGCGGCCCATACACCAACTTTGACTGGCTCTCGGGCGCGCGCAAGCAAAGCACAAAAGACTGGTGGACCACCGAGCAGGGCTTCACCGGCGGCATTGTCAACTGGTACATCAGCGGCGACGACGTCTTCCTTCAAATGGCCGACGAGTCCATTGATTTCTTCATGAACCATTTCGTGGATTACGACTACGGCGAGGTTTATTCCGCCACCTACGCCGACGGCACGGTTGCGGACAACAAAAAAGGCGACATGTTCAAGGCGGCTTATCATTCCATTGAGCTGGCCTACTACGTCTATCTGTATGGCAACCTTTATTGCCACCGGCAGCCGGTGGAACTCTACTACCTCTTTCCGGCCATGGACGCGGAGCAGGAGATCAGCCTCTGGCCCCTGGCCATCGAGGATGACAAATTGAAAATCACCGGCGTGACACTTGACGGCGGCGAGTTCACCGGGTTCGACCGCGACACCCGGACGCTGACCCTTGCCCCCGGCGAGGGCGGCAAGTTCAAAGTCACTTTCGAGGCGGCCGAAGGCGAGCCCCCGGCCGTCACCGCGCAGCCCTCTTCGCAAACGGTTGTGGAAGGCGTCGTCGTCACTTTTGCCGTTGAAGCTTCGGGGACGGAACCGCTCGCCTACCAGTGGCAATTCGGCGGCGCGGATATCGAAGGGGCAACTGACTCCGAGCTGGTTCTGGCAGGCGTCCAGGCGGCTGACGGCGGGGAATACACCGTGATCGTCAGCAACGAGTTCGGGCAGGCCGCCAGTGACGTTGCCGTTCTGACGGTGACGCCCAAGGTTCTCGTGCTCTGGCCGGACGCCGTTGAATTAGGCGGCGGCTGGTATCAGCCGGATGAATTCGGGAGATTTCACGATGCCGGG
This sequence comes from uncultured Puniceicoccaceae bacterium, assembly GCA_964650745.1. Classification (GTDB taxonomy): domain Bacteria; phylum Verrucomicrobiota; class Verrucomicrobiia; order Opitutales; family CAZYUX01; genus CAZYUX01. Next base: position 1,152 of record CAZYUX010000118.1, on the reverse strand, counting down.
TTCCCTCTGATTTGGCATGCGGAGCATGGCTGGCTTTATGTTTGGGGAAACGGTCCGGACAGCATCTTCCTCTACGACTACGCGCTGGGCGGATGGCTTTGGACGAAGCAGGGCACGTATCCTTTCCTCTACTATTGGGGCGGAACGCCGGGCTGGCTGTGGTATAACAAAGGAGGCGCCGCGCCGGACCGCCTGTTCTACCAATACGCGGCCCCCGCGGGCTGGAAACAGGAAGCGGAACTGGCGCTTTGACAGGATGACCGGCGGCGGGAAAACGAAACAAGCGTAAGATCACCCTACAAGCGGTGTTCCGTCAAGTCGCGGATGAGGAATGAGGCGGCGTCTTCGGCGGTGTCGAAGACTTGGAAGAGGCCGAGGTCTTCCGGGGAAATCAGGCCCCATTCGGCCAGCATTTCAAGATTGAACACCTTTTGCCAGTAATCCGCCCCGAAAAGGATGATGGGCAGGTGTTTGTCCGTCTTGCGGGTTTGGACGAGGGTGAGGATCTCGAACAGCTCATCCATCGTGCCGAAGCCGCCGGGAAAGACGATGAGGGCTTTGGCGAGGTAGAAGAACCACCATTTGCGGACGAAGAAGTAGTGGAACTCGAAGCTGAGCCCGGGAGTGCAATAAGGGTTGAGGGATTGCTCGAGGGGCAGGCTGATACCCAGGCCGATGGATTTTCCGCCGGCTTCCAGGGCGCCCCGGTTGGCGGCCTCCATGATTCCCGGCCCGCCGCCGGAGCAGACATGGAAGCGTTTGCTCTCGTCTGCGATGCCGAGGGACCATTCGGTCAGCCGCCGGGCCAGATCGCGGGCCTGCTCGTAGTAAACGGCGGAGCGGCAGCGGGCGCGCGCCCGCGCAAGGCGCGCCCGCTGCTCATCATTCAGTTGCTCAAAACTGCCCAGTTCCGCTTCGGCCTTTTCCAGTTCCGCCCGCGCCGCCTCCATGGGCAACACCCGGGCCGAGCCGAAGAACACCAGCGTGTTTTCGACGCCGTTGCGCCGGAAGCGGTTCAGCGGCTCCGTCAGCTCGCACTGCACGCGGATGGAGCGCGCCGCCGGGCTGTTGAGGAACTCCAGGTTTTTGTAGGCCTTCACCGGCCAGTCCCGCCAGTCTTTTTTTGGATTCATTTGTATTTGATGGGTGAAA
>CAZYUX010000117.1:1186-8188 GCA_964650745.1 uncultured Puniceicoccaceae bacterium | reverse complement strand
CGTGCGGTATTTCACCGAGTCGCGGGCGCGCTTTTCGGCCAGGATCACGCCTCGCTCTTTTTCCACCTCCTCCGGCTCCAGCAACATGCCGCAGGCGTAATCGCCCAGCAGCTTGAACCCGTCTTCCAGCAGAGCCGGCGCGGTATCGGGCAGTTCCAGCTGGTAGACGGTCTCTTTTAATCCCGTGTAAGCATTGTTATCCGGCCCGAATGCCATCCCCAGGCGCTGGAAATACTTCACCATCTCGTCGGCCGGAAAGTTCCTGGTGCCGTTGAACGCCATGTGCTCGAGGTAATGGGCCAAACCCCGCTCCCGGTCCGTTTCCATCAGCGACCCCGCCTCCACAAGCAGCCGCAAACTGACCCGGCCGGGGGGTTCCGGATGAGGCAGCAGCGCGTAACGCAAGCCATTGTCCAGCACGCCCCAAGTGACTCCCGGATCGGGAGGGATACCGCTGTTGTCGTGCGGCCAGGCGGCTTCCTCCGCCAGCGCCGCTTCCAGGAGAAACGGCAGCACGGCGAGCGCCAGGCAGACGGACAGTTTCCAGCTGATAATACGGCGAAAGGGATTGTTCATCTATTGTTTCCGGAAAAAGGATTAGGCAAGTTGCCGCACTGGCAAAGCAGGCGAATCCCGCTGATTCCGGGCGTCTGTCATCTGTCTTTAGCAAGCCCGCCGCCAGCCCCTTTCCAGGATGCCCCGGAAGCGCGCGGTTGGCTGTGCCTGTTTTTTTGCTTTATTCTAAAGTTCCAGCGCGGCGCATTCGATTTTCACCCGCCCAGCATGCCTATTTCCGCGCCCGGTTCAAGCAAAAGAAATCCGTCCCGCCGCGGGCCGCTTCAGCCCGATTTTCATCGCGGTAAACGCGCCCGGCGCGGACACCCGCCCCAAAGCACAGCATATCCGCACGGCCAAGCGCCGGATCCGCCCTTTCTCCTCTTTCGTGTCGCGCTGGCGGGACACGTCCAGCCCCAAAAAACGCTGGAAGCCCTGCCGGGCGCTCGTCAAATCCGGGACAAGAAAGGATATCATTCATAACATGAACGCCGCCGGCGCCAAAATCCGCAAAAAACCCTCTTTCTCATAAAACGCCTTTTATCAGCGGAAACCGGGAACCATCGGCGCCAGGCAAATCAAGAAAAGCGCGCCCAGCACCACGGCCGCGAGAACCCGCAGCTTGTTCAGCGAATGCAGCGAAACATCCTCCGGCACCTGATTGCCGAACAGCCATGCCAAGAGGCTGAAATTAAACCACCAGAGAAAAGATCCCAGCCCGATGCCCGCGCTGAACCACAACAGTCCCGTCAAAGGATGCTGCCGAAGGTGAAAATTCACCGCCACAAACAGCGCCAGGTAACCCGCGAAACGCATGGGCATGGCCAGCGCAATGCCGAAGGAGGTTTTCCCCACCGGCGCGAAACCCCGCAGCGGGCCGCCGTAATGCAGCGTCCGGATTTTCCGCGCCCGCAAAACGCCGGAGGCAAGGTACAGCAACATCCCGGCCGCAGCCAGCCGGTAGAACCAGTCCAGCCGGTCCGCGTAACGGCTGAACAGCCGGCAGACCGTTCCGGCGGCCAGCGCCGCCCAGACTGTTTGCGCCGCCGAAATGCCCAAGCCGGCCCCCGCTCCGGCCCGCAGACCGCGCCGGATGGTAATCTGCACGCACCAAACCACCCCCGCGATCATGGTGGCGGAATAAATCACCCCAAGGATGACGCCTATAAGGAGATAAAACAACGGTTCCACGCTATGCCAGAAGACGAAGCCGGAGGCCAAATGTCAAGGATGGCGGGATTGCGCGGTTCCCGCCGTTCTGGCGGCGCTCGTGTTATGGATGATGTTTCTCCCGTGAAGAAAAACGGGAAAAGACACATTCCCATTTTGTGGTTTTTAAGTTTGAGTTTTTTCCGCCCGTCTTTTGAATGCCCTTCCACACAAGGTATGTCCGAAACGGATTTAACCGGCCTGCTGCAAGCCAAAACCCAAGCCGCCCGGGGGCGCATCCTCAGTGCCGCCTTCATCCGGGCCGTCCTCGAAGGCGCCTTGGACGAAGCCTTATACCGCGCCTACCTCCAGTCCATGTATTTCGTCTATCAAACGCTGGAGGGCGAGCTGCGGCGCCACGCGCCGGGCGGCCTGCCGCGGGAAATCCTCCGGCCGGAAATGTTCCGCGCTCCCGCCATCCTGGCCGACCTGCATTGCCTTTACGACAACCAGGGCGTCATCTTGGCGGGTCCCGGCTCCCGCGCGCAGCGTTACATGGAGCATTTGGGCCGCGTCTGCCGGCGGCAGCCCATAGCCCTGGCCGCGCATGTTTACGTGTGGTATCTTGACGACCTCTTCGGGGAAAGGCTCCTGCGCGACCTGATCAGCCAAACCCTGGGTCTGAAAGACGGCAAAGGCACCGCCTTTTTTCAGTTCCCTGAAATTCCCGACTTGAAAGACTTCAAAACCCAGTGCAAGGCGGACATGGACGCCCTGCCCCTCGATCAAGAAGAAAAGATCATGCTGGGAGAAGAAACCGAACGGGTCTACTCTTTTTACCGCGGCATCCTCGACGACCTCCGGGCCTGACCAGCGCCGCCGGGCGGCGGAACGCGTGTTCTCCGCCGAAAGAGATTCCTTCTTGTGTTTTCCGGAACGAGCATTTGGATTTGACAATGCGCCTGCCGCGGGCGCGCCCTTTTAAACCCGCTCAACCATCGGCCATGAACATCATCCTCATCATCTCCGACACGTTTCGTTACGACAACTTGTCCAGCCGGGCGAAAATACCGGTGCGGACACCCTGTCTGGACGCTTTTTCGAAGCGGGCAGCCAGCTTGTCGCGCTTGTATGTGTCCAGTTTTCCGACCATTCCGCACCGGACGGATTTGACGACCGGGCGTTACGGATGGCCATGGCATGGATGGCAAAACCTGTGGAACAGCAGCCAAAACCACATCCCGTTGCTGCTGGGAAAAAAAGGCTATGTGTCGCAACTGCTGTGTGACTGCCCCCATCTTTTCAACGCGGATTTTAACAAAGGCTTCAACGGCGCCCAGGAACTCCGCGGGCAGGAGGGCGACCAGCCGTTCCTGAGGATGAATCACCCCATCCGGCACGTCATGCCGCCGGAGAAGACGCGGACGGGGCATTATTTTCAAGGCGCTAATTTGCCGGACCTGCATGCCTGGACAAACCGCAACTGGCGGGGAGAGGAGGACCGCTTCCCGCCGCGCACGGCCAGGCTGGCCGCCGAATGGCTGGAGGAGAATTACAAGTGCCACCCGTTTTTCCTCTGGGTGGATTTCTTCGATCCCCACGAGCCTTGGGACCCGCCGGAATACATGGTCAGGCACTACGACCCGGATTATAAGGGCGCGCCGATGCTCCACCCCAACTACGGCCGGGCGGATGACCTCACCGCAAAGGAGCTGCGCAACCTGCGCGCCCATTACTGCGCCGAAGCGGAACTGGTGGACCGCTGGGCCGGCCGAATTCTCCAGAAAATTGACGATCTCGGCTTGTGGGAAAACTCGATTGTCGCCTTCACCACCGATCACGGAATGAGCCTGGGCGAACACAACCGCACCGGAAAAAGCAACATTAACCGGCGCGACGGCCGGTTCTGGCCCATCTATCCGGAGGTGGCTCACATCCCATTCATGATTGCCGCGCCGGGATTGAAAGGCGGGCGGACGGTTTCCGCGCTGGCCCAGCCGCCGGACATCCTGCCGACATTGCTGGACCTCGCGGGAGCGAAGGTGAAACCGCCGGAACCGTTTCATGGCCGCTCCCTTGCCCCGCTGCTGCGCGGGGAAAAACAAAGAACCGGCCGCGACTTCGCCATCAGCGCATCCTTTTTACGCCTGAAAAACGGCAAAGACATTCCGGAATGCGCCGTCACGCCGGCAATCTACACGAAGAAATGGGCCTGCATTCCCATCGGCGCGAAAGGCGGACCGGAACTCTACGACCTGCGGACAGATCCGTATGGGGAAAAGAACCTGGCGCGGGGCAACGCAAAAATCATCCAAAACCTGCGCGCCAAGCTCCTCCGCTGGCTGGAAGAAATGAAAGCGCCTCCGGAAGCCATCGCCCCATTTGCCTGACGGCGAACCCGCCTTGGCCGCCCGCTTCAACCGCCGGAGGCGGCGCGTCCACGGGTTTTGAGCACTTTTTTAATCTTCGCGGCGGCGTCCGGAGGAACCCCCATTTTCAAGGCTTTTTCCATGTGCGTGATCCCTTCCTCCTTGCGGCCGAGATTGTAATAGAGGGTGTAACCCAGCGCAAAATGGGTCTGGCCATCGGTGTCTTTAATTTCGATGGCTTTTTTGAAAGCCGCGGCCGCCTCCTCGAAAAGGTTGAGCCGGTGAGCGTGGACGCCATAGTTGTAGTGGACGGTGCGGCTGTCCGGAGAGTTTGCGGCCGCCTGGCGGAATTTTTGAATGCAACGCTCGCCCTGGCCCAGATGCCACAGCAAACGCCCCTGGAATTCAAGCAGCTTGCCGTCCAGCGGCACGAGCGGCTCAAATCGCTCAAGAATGGCCAGAGCCTTGGCGTAATGTTCTCTTTCCGCTTCAGGATTTTCAAGGCAGGGAGCGATTTGCTCGCGGGCGCGCGCAAGGCGGAAGTTGTAAAAAGTCGAAAACGGAAATGTTTCGGCGCACTCTGACAGCAGTTCGAGGGCTTTTTCCCGGTTGCGTCTTTTTTCCCGCGGTTCGGATTCAACGGTATAGTAGCCTTTGGCCAAGTCGGCCATGACGTCCCGCCTCCACGGGTTGTGCCGCCGGGCCTTTTCTCCCGCGCCGATGACGCGGGAGAAGTTCTTCTTCAAATCGGCCACACGGAGCTCGTGATAATAATAATCGGCCAGGATCCAATGGTATTGGAGCCATGCCCATGCGGCGAAAACGGCGGCGAAAACGGCGGCTCCGGCCAGAGCGGCTTTCCTGCTCTTGATCTCCCAACCATCCGCGGGCAGGCGGTCTTCCGCGCCGCCGGCGCATGAGAGCCGCCATAGAATGGCCGTGTAAACGGCCGCCAGGAAGACCGGCACGGGCCGGTAGGCCGGAAAGCTGAACAAAGAGTCGGCCGCCAGCCCGGCGATAGCTGTCATCAGCGCCGCGCCCAGAAAACGGTTCTCACCGCCGCTTTCCTTCCCCAATAAGCGGGCGAATGCCCATATCAGCAGGCCCAGCGCCCAAAGCAGAAAAACCGCTCCGGCAAGGCCGTGTTCGGCGAGGATTTGCAGCGGGTCGCAGTGGCTGCGCTTGCGGATGCGGAAAACGCTCATCCACTCGTCCCGCACCCCATCGAGGGTTGAAGCCGGATAGACGGCTTGAAAATTATTGACGCCCGCGCCCCTCCACAGATGCGACTTAAACATTTCCCAGGAGTTAATCCGCAGCACCAGACGGTGGTTGAAGGATTCGCTGGCCCGCAGTCCATCGAGTTCCGGGTCGCGGCTGACACTGCTTTCTCCCGCCGGTTCCCAAACTTTTTTCGTTTTTTCCCAAACGACCTCGCCCATCCAGCGCCAGCCGTCCGGCCCCAAATTGCACATAAGAAAAGCCGCCGCCAAAGCCGCGCCAAAAGCCCCGGCGCGCGGGGCGCCGAAGCGGCCGCGGATGCCGCGGAACCGGCGCTCAGCCAGAAAGAACAGAGCAAACAGAACCGCTTGTCCGGCAGCCGCCGCCCAAGCCGCCCTGGTTCCCGTGTAAAACAAATAAATCAAAATCAAACTTAACGGAACCGCATGACCCCAAGGCGCCATGCGGCCGCGCGAAGAGAGCAGCAGCCACAGGGCCGCCGGCCAGGCCAGCACAAGAAAATGGGCCGCGAAGTTTTTATTGACGAACGTGGCGGCGGGAGCGGCCACCTGCCCGATCCGCTTCCATTCCAGAAGATACTGCCCGATTCCCAACACCGAGATGAGAGCCGCCGAAACCGCTGCGGCGCACAAGACGGCCCGGACACGGCGCCCGCTGCCGAGGATTTGCAGGGCGGCGAAAAAAACCAGCCCGCAAGCCGCCCATTGCGCCCACTGGACGATGCCATTGTAACGGTCCAGCGCCCAGACCAAAGTCAGCAGCGACCAGACCAGGAAGCCCGCCAGCGGCCAGCAGAGCCGGCAACGGACAATAAGCAGGCGCCCCCGGCGCCAGCCCTCAAAAAACCACGCCGCCAGCAGCAGCGCCGCCCCGGTTTGGATAAAGACGGACTTGGGCAGAACCGAGGAATACCCGATGCGGTCGCTAATGAGAAAAGGGACGAAAAAAACCAAGCTCAGCAGGATTATAAAAGGAACGAATCCCGTCTCGGATTCCTCCGGGGATTTTCCTTCGGCGGCATTTTTTCCCGTCAAGGCCAGCACTTCTTCCGCCGGCACATTCAAATCGCGGGCAATTTCTTCCGGCGTTCGCTTGTCCGCCAGCTTCAGGATTTGTTTCTGCTTGGTCTTGGAAAGCGGCATGGCTTAACCCCTCCGGCGTTTTGCCGGTTCCGCCCCGTGTATCCGAACGGTTCCGCCGGATCATTCCCGCGTGAGAATCAATTTGAACTGCACCTGGCTCTTGGGACCCCCGATGACCAGCACGTTTTCCCCCATTTTCAACTTGGCCTGGCAGTCCTCCTGGTTCTCGCCTATGTGCGCGCCGTTGACCACGCAGCCGCCCCGGCTGCCCCGGTCCCGGACATATATCTCTTCGCCTTCCTTTTCGATGACGCAATGGTTGCGGCCCACCCTCAAAGGGTCCACGTTGCGCAGGCCGAGATCATTCTTTTGCAGCACATCCGGACTGTCAGACAAGGAGGTGCGGCCGATGCGGTAGGGAAAGCGGTCCACCACGAAGTCCCACGGCGTGCAGGTTTTTTCGGTCTTCGCGTTATTGGCCGTGATCCGCATCTTTACCGTCTCACCCGCTTGCGCAACCCCGGCCTTGCCGGAGAAACGGGTGAGGGAAACCTTCGGCTTTTCTCCGGCTTCCGGTTCCTGGGTTTGCAGCTTGCGCATGAGGA
>CAZYUX010000117.1:0-1176 GCA_964650745.1 uncultured Puniceicoccaceae bacterium | reverse complement strand
GGATGCGTGCTGACGAACATGCCCAGGGTGGAGAGATAGGGGATGAGCTGGTAGGGGTCCTTGAGGAAGTATTCGTTGAAATCTTCCGGGCTCATGATCTCCACTTCCGTCTCCTCCTTGGCGGTGACCGTGGCCGAGCGCGAGCTTTCGTCAATCATCGCCATCTCCCCGAAAACGTCGCCCACGGTCAGCACGGCGAGCACGATGGCTTTTTTCCCCTCCAAACTGGCGGTAACCTGAACGCTGCCGCGCACGATGCGGTAAGCATCAAGGGAATTGTCCCCTTCCCGGAAAATGACGTCGCCCTTCCCGTAAACAGCCGTTTGCATAATGGCGTGGATTTTTACTGAGCGCTTCCGCGCCGTCAAGGCTTCTCCTGAAGGGAAGCGCGGGGGTTACTTGGTCTCGCGGTGCAGGGTGTGCCGGCGCAGAAAACGGTTGTATTTCTTTTTCTCAATCCGGCCCTGCTGCTTTTTCTTGTTGCGCGTGGACATGTAGCGGGAGGCTTGCTTGCCTTCCTTGCGCGCTTCCGTGCATTCCAAAATGATAGTGTCTCGCGGCATGAGTATGAATCTGTTTAACGTTTGTGAATATGCGCCCATTCAAGAGGCTTTTGACCGGATAGACAATAGAAAAAAACAAACTGCCGCGGCGGGGTTCGGCCCGGTTTCCCCTTCAGGCAAAAACATCCCGGAAGGCGCGGACGGCAGCCGCGGTGTCCGCCGCCAAAAGCGCGTCTGAAACGGCCGCGGCCCGGCGCGCCCCGGCGGCTCTTGCCTGGACGGCATTTTCCCGGGTGATGCCGCCAATGCAAAAGAAGGGCAAAGGCGGGTCGAGGGCGGCGGCTTGACGCACCAATCCAAGCCCCACCGGCGTGTAATCCGGCTTGGTGCCGGTGGGAAAAACGGGGCCAACCGAGAAGTAGTCCAGCACCCCGGACAGTCCGATGGCGTCTTTGATTTGCTCCAGGGAGTGGGTTGACAAGCCAAGCAGCCGCCCCGGGCCCAGCCGCGCCCTGGCTTCGGCGGCCGCCATGTCTTCCTGCCCGACGTGCAGGCCCAGGCCGGGAAATGAAAGCGCCAAGTCAATATCGTCGTTTATCACGAGGGGAACGGGCCTCCGCGCGAACAGCGGCAAAATATCTTCCAGCAGCTCGCGCCGCCGCGCCGGGCTTTC
>CAZYUX010000116.1:0-8333 GCA_964650745.1 uncultured Puniceicoccaceae bacterium | reverse complement strand
GGAAGGGCGGGCGGGGTCTGCGGCTCATCACGGGCTTCGCCACCGTCACCGCCGCCGCAGAAAAATGGCCCGCCGCCGCTTTGACGGCCCATGCGTGGAAACACCGCTTGGAAATCGCGGAACTTTCATGCGAATACCGCGAAGCCCGCTCCCAGTTGCAAGAGCGGCGGGCGGAAAAAATCCCGTGGTTCAGCTTTGTGGAAGGCGAATTCAGCCAGCGCCAGGGCCGGGATGACAGGGAGGGATGGGAAATCCGGGCCGGTTTGGACATTCCTGTCTTTCCCGCCGGGCGCGCCCTGACGGCCCGGCGCGAGATGGCCGAAATCGAAACGCAAAAAGACGCGGCGCGCCGGAAAATCGAAAACCAAGTCAGGGAAGCCCTCATGGAACTAATCCACGCCCGCCGCCGCTGGGAAGCCCTCGCGCCCGCCGCGCGGCTTCTCCAGACGCAAATCAGCGAAGCCCTGGAAACCGGGCCCGGCGGAATCGCGCCTGATTTGCCGGATGAGTGGCGCATGCGCCGGGGCAAAGCGAAAGTGGAACGCATGCTGCTCGACGCCCGTTACGGTTTTCAGCGGGCGCTGCTGCGCCTGGAAGCCGCCTCCGGCGCCGACCTGCGGGAACTTCCTCCCCCGGAAACCGCCCCGGCGGAAAAGATTTTGAGCGGGACGGAGACGCCAGAATCACCCGCTCGCCGCCAGCCCCTTCAAACGTCCCGTCCGGACTGATTTCATCCAAAAAATCCATTGCCAGCCCATGAATACGGAAACCAAAGCAGGGAATCTTCTGATCAAACGGCTGCGGGCGCTTTTTTCTGCCGCCGTGCTCCTGGCCGCCCCCGCCGCCGGAGACGTCGTTATCCATGAAATCAATGCCGCGGGATGGGACGGCCAGCCTGAAGGGGATTGGATCGAACTGGCCAACACCGGCCCCGGCGCGGTGAACCTGGAAGGCTGGTCCCTCTCGGATGACGACGGCCGGCCCGCCAAATGGATATTTCCGAACACGCCGCTGCCGGCCGGAGAATACCTGCTCGTGCGGGCAACAGGCGCGGACCAGCCGGATCCGGATTCCCCCTGGCTTGAGACCGGCTTCAAGCTGAACGCGGCGGGCGAATACCTTGGATTATTCAACGCCTCTGGCGAAACGGCTGATGAGCTGGCGCCCGCATTTCCGGGGCAGCGGCACGGGATCTCCTATGGCCGGGATGAGGAACGGGGCGTCCGGCGCTATTTTATCCGGCCCACTCCCGGCGCGGCGAATGCCGGCACATCCTATGCGGGCATTACTCCGCCGCCCGTCTTTTCACTTCCACACGGTTTTTATGACGCCCCGGCTGAAACCGCCCTGACAGCGGAGGATCCGGACGCGCTTATTTATTACACGCTCGATTTCAGCGTTCCCGGTCCTGAAAACGGCCTGCTTTACACCGCTCCCATCCCCGTCACCGGCACGACCGTGATCCGGGCCGCCGCCTTTCGGGAAGACTGGCTGCCCAGTGAAACACGCACGCAAACCTATCTCAACACGGAACAGGTCATCAGCCAGCCCCGGGACCCGGAAGGGTTCCCCGAAGACTGGAACGGCGTCAAGGCCGTCTATTACATGAATTTTCACATCGTCGAGGACCCCCTTTACGCGCCGGTTATAAAAGACAGCCTCAAGCAGATTCCGACTCTTTCGGTTGTCATGGAAACGGAAAACCTGTTCGGTCCGGACGGCATCTACAGCCGCCCTCAGGAGACGGGGCGCGGATGGGAGAGGCCGGCTTCGATTGAGTTTTTCTCGGCGGACGGCGCCGAGTCCTTCCAAATCAACGCGGGCGCCCGCATCGCCGGGGGCGCCAGCCGCAATCCCGAAGCCGCTATCAAGCACGCCCTGCGGTTTTACTTCCGAAGCGAATATGGGCCGGGGGAACTGCGCTACGGCCTCTTTGGAGAGGACGCAACGGATGAATTCGAAGTCTTGCTGGCCCGGGCAAGGTTCAATTTCTCCTGGGCTTTGGCGGGCAACAGCTGGAGCCGCGAGCGGGCGCTTTACGTCCGCGACGCCTACGTTCAGGAAACCCAGCGCGCCATGGGTCTGGCGGGAACCCATCAGCGCCCTGTCCACCTTTACCTCAATGGCCTCTACTGGGGCCTCTACCGCTTGCACGAACAGCTGGACGCCAGCTTCATGAGCTCATACCTCGGCGGCGAGCCGGAGGACTGGGATGTCGTCAAGCATATCATCCCCCGCGCAACGGACGTCGAAGTCAAGGACGGCAACCGCGAGGCGTGGGACACGGCTATCGGCCTCGCGCAAAAAGACTTGTCCGTTGACGCCAACTACCGGGCTTTGGGGCAATACGTGGACATCGTCAACCTGATTGACTACGTCTTGATCACCATCCAGACCGGCAACATGGACGGGATAACGATAAACATACCTCATCTGGGCCTGGAGGGCGCGGGCAACAACTGGTACGGGGCGCGCAACCGCAACGACCCGCAAGGGAAATTCCAGTTTTTCAACTGGGATTCCGAGTTCGCCATCGCCTTTCCATGGGCGGAAAAAATTGACCTCGAGGGCACGCACAATCCCGCCTCTTTTTACGCTCCCCTGCGCGGCAACGCCGAATTCCGCCTCCTGTTCGCTGACCGCGTTTACAAACACATGTTTCACGGGGGGGCTTTGTCCGGCGAAAAAAACCTCGCCCGGTTTCTGGCGCTGACAAATGAGATTTACGGGCCGGTGGTGGCCGAATCCGCCCGCTGGGGCCGGGGTTTCACCCGTGACGCGCACTGGGCCGAAGAGCGCGCTTACCTGCTGGAGGAATTCTTCCCGGTTCGCAACAGCATCGTGATGGAACAGCTGCGCTCCCGCGGTCTATTCCCGCCAATTGATCCGCCAAAACTGAACCAGTTCGGTGGCCCCGTGAAGCCCGGCTTTCTTCTGGCCATGAGCGCGCCGGAAGGAACGGACATTTATTACACGCTGGACGGAACCGATCCCCGGCAACACGGCGGCGACCCGCACCCGGATGCCCGCCTTTACGCCGGGCCTTTTGCCATGGAACACGCCGCCGAACTGAATACCCGCGCCAAAAAGGGAGACACATGGAGCGCTCTGGCCCAAACCGTTTTCTTCCCCGGCCAGGACTACGCCAGCCTGCGGATATCCGAAATCATGTACCATCCGCCGGAACGCGGCGGGCGCGACGGCGACTGGTTCGAGTTCATCGAACTGCACAACACTGGAACGGAAACCCTTTCTCTCGGCGGCGTGCGATTTACGGACGGCATCACGTTTGCCTTTCCAACTGGCGCCGCCCTTGACGGCGGCGGGTATCTGGTCCTGGCCGCCGACGCGGATTCCTTCAGCGAAAAATATCCCGGCATCCCGGCGGCCGGCGTTTACCAGGGGCGTTTGCGCAACGGCGGCGAGCGCGTGGCCCTGGCGGATCCGGCGGGCGGCCTGTTGTTTGAAGCGGATTACGGCGACACCGTCCCCTGGCCGGCAACACCCGACGGCGGCGGGTATTCGCTGGTGCTGAAAAATCCCGCCGCAACCCCCGCTGTTTCCCTGCCCGGCCACTGGCGGGCCAGCAGCCAGCCCGGCGGCTCCCCGGCAGCGGAAGACCCACCGCCAGACAATCCGGCCGACATCTATTTCGACTGCCCCGCCAGCTTCGCCTCGGGATGGCGCTGGAGCCCCTGGCTGGGCTGGTTCCAAGTTGACGCGTTCCCGTGGGTTTTCCACACCGGCCACCGCTGGCTTTACGCCGCCGGGCCCGGCGTCTCCAGTTTCTGGTTCTACGACCTGTCCCTGGGGTGGCTCTGGACCCGTCCCGGGGTTTATCCTTTCCTCTATCAGCCAAGCTCCGGCGGCTGGCTTTATTATTTTCCCGAATCAAAAGACCCCCGCTGGTTCTACAGATGCGAAAACAACGAAGTCTTCCCCGTCAAACGCCCCCGCTGACCCGGCTGACTGCCGTGATTAATCTCTCTCTTTGGCCGTCTTGACTTCGATGACGTCGTGCGGGGCGGCTTCGCGGAAGCTATCACTCATAAAAAGAACGCCTCCCCCAGCCGCCCGCAAGATTCCCCTTGCTCTTTTTTGTCAAAAACTCATCCTTCTACCCCATTGACCGCCCAAACCCACCGCATGGGCCGCCACCCAACACCAATCCAGCGCAAAAAAAAGGACACGTCCGTCCTTAACATGCGGGCGCCAGAGGCTCGCGCTTTCTTTCTGAAATCTGAGAGCTATTGCAGCGTTGACTTGCCGCCCTACTTTGCATTTGGCAGTTTGCTGACCGAAGTCTCCAACGTCGTTTCAGGCAAGCAGCTTTCAAGTCTGAGCGAGAAGCCCCGCGACCACGAGGGCGTGAATTACACGATTTTATCGAACAAGGATGGCCGCCACGCTTGGCGTCCGTTTCAGTTGATCCACCCGGCCATCTACGTATCGCTGGTCGAACAGATCACAAATCAGGATCGTTGGGAGCTGATCCGGAAGCGGTTCGAGGTGTTTCAGAAGGCAGGCCCAATCCAATGCCTTAGCATTCCCCTTCAGGCGTCTGCCGAATCCAGGGACAACGCCGCCCAGATACAGAACTGGTGGCAAGGCATTGAGCAGCGGTCCATCGAATTGTCGCTGAAGTACGACTACATGTTTCACGCGGACATTATGGATTGCTATGCCGCGATCTATACCCACTCCATCGCGTGGGCGCTGCACGGCAAGGAAACCGCAAAAACGAAGAGAAACACGAAGAGAAACGACAAGCCCCTAATCGGAAACGTGATCGACGGGCATATTCAGGACATGCGGCACGGTCAGACGAACGGAATCCCGCAAGGTTCCGTGCTGATGGATTTCGTCGCGGAAATGGTGCTGGGGTATGCCGACTTGGAACTGGCTAAGCGTCTGAAGGATGAGGAGGACATCGATGACTACCGCATCCTTCGGTATCGCGATGACTACCGCATCCTTCGGTATCGCGATGACTACCGACTCTTTGTCCATGGCCCGCAAATTGGCGAAGCGATCTTGAAAACACTCACGGAGGTATTGATTGACCTTGGCCTGAAGCTCAACACAACAAAAACACTGGCGTCACAGCAGGTCGTTGCTCATTCGCTAAAACCGGACAAGCACGCCTGGCTTCGTCGCAGACAGGGCGACCGCAACTTGCAGAAGCATCTTCTCGTCATTCACGCGCACGGAATGGATTTTCCAAACGCTGGGAGTCTTACTGTTGCGCTTACGCACTTCCATCAGCGGTTGAGCAAGGTGAAGCAGATAAGCAACCCGCGCGTCCTCATCAGTATCGCGGTTGACATTGCTTACACCAGCCCGAGGACGTTTCCCGTCTGTGCCGCGATCATCAGCAAGTTGCTGAGCGTGCTCGATACCGATGATGAGCGTATCGGCGTGATCGAGAAAGTGTATAGCAAACTGTCGAAACTTCCGAACACCGGGCACATGGAAATCTGGCTGCAGCGAATCAGTCATTCGATGAAGCCTGATCACGAGTACCGAGAGAATCTGTGTCGCCTCGTAAAGGGCGAAGACGTTCAGGTCTGGAAAAATGACTGGATCAAATGCCAAAAGCTGAAGGAGGCAGTTGATCCGTCGAAGATCATCCAGGAGAAAAAGTTGCGTGCGCTGAAGCCGGTGGTCACGGAGAAAGAAATTGCAGTGTTCGCATCGGAGAGATATTGACAAGTGAGATTCTGGTGAGTAACTGCCTCGATGAATCCCTAGGTTGAAATCATGACCGTGGATTACTTCCGCGATTGGGGAGACGAGCACATCCACGCCCCGGTCACACCTGCCCCCTGAAAAACGAATGTCCTATCACTCAGTTTCTGGTTCTACGACCTGTCCCTGGGGTGGCTCTGGACCCGTCCCGGGGTTTATCCTTTCCTCTATCAGCCAAGCTCCGGCGGCTGGCTTTATTATTTTCCCGAATCAAAAGACCCCCGCTGGTTCTACAGATGCGAAAACAACGAAGTCTTCCCCGTCAAACGCCCCCGCTGACCCGGCTGACTGCCGTGATTAATCTCTCTCTTTGGCCGTCTTGACTTCGATGACGTCGTGCGGGGCGGCTTCGCGGAAGCCGGCGCCCGTGACGCAAATATAGCGGGCGCGTTTTTTCAGCTCGTCCAAGTTGGCCGCGCCGAGGTAACCCATGCCGGCGCGGATGCCGCCGATGAGCTGGGTGAGGGTTTCATCCACTGTGCCGGTCAGTTCTTTGACGGCCTCGATGCCTTCGGCGGTGATTTTCTCGAGGGTGATTTTCGAGTCGTGGGAATAACGGGCGGCGGAACCTTCTTTCATGGCTTCGAGGCTTCCCATGCCGCGGTACTGCTTGTAGAGCTTGCCATCAATCTCGACGATGCGCCCGGGGGCTTCCCGGCATCCCGCCAGAAGCCCGCCGCACAGCACGGCGTCGGCCAGGGTGAGAGCTTTGACGATGTCGCCCGACTTGGTGATGCCGCCGTCGGCGATAATTTTCACGCCCTTGCGCTCGGCTTCCTTGGCGCAAAGGTAAAGGGCGGTCAGCTGGGGGATGCCCACACCCGCCACCATCCGGGTCGTGCAGATCGAGCCGGGGCCTTGGCCGACTTTGACGGCGTCGGCGCCCATGCCGGCGAGGAATTCGACGCCCTCGCCGCTGGTGACATTGCCGGCGACGAGAGTCAAGTCTTTGAACTCGTTTCGCAACAGCTGGACGGTTTCGCCCACGCCTTGGGTGTGGCCGTGGGCGGTCGAAACCGCCAGGGCGTCCGCGCCTTCACGCACGAGATGGCCCGCGTGGTTGAGGAAACGTTCCTTGTCGAGTTCGCCCGTTCCGGTGCGCGGTGTGGAAAGAGAGACGCCGCAGACCAGACGGAATTCCCCGTCCCGGGCGGGTTTCACTTCGGCCCGGGCTTCCTCTTTAATGCGCTCGATGTCGGTGAGGGTGAACAGACCGCGCAGTTTCATGCCTTCGCCGAGGACGATCAGCTTGTGGATGCCCATGTGGTCGTCAAAAAACTTGTCGGCGGCGGCGATGGGGTCGCTGCCCAGTTCTTTTTCGTCAATGGTGTAGATATCCCGGCGGGGCGTCATGGCTTCTTGCACGGACTTGGCCTTGTAGCGTTCTTTGACGACCCGGCCCAGAAGCAGCCCCAGGAAAACGCCCTTCTCGTCGGTCACGGGGAAGGTGTGGAACTTGAAGCTCTTTTCGGAAATCAATTTGAGCACGTCCGCCACGGTTTGGCCAGGCCCGACGGTGATCGGATCCTGGATGAGGCCGTGAACGTGGTTTTTCACCCGGGCCACTTCCTTGATCTGCCGCTTTTCCTCCATGTTGGCGTGGATCAGCCCCAGGCCGCCGGAGAGCGCCATGGCGATGGCCATGGGCGCTTCCGTCACCGTGTCCATATCAGAGGAGATAACGGGTATGCGCAGCCGCAGCGAATCCGACAAGCGGGTGTCCAGTTGCGTTTGCCGGGGTAAAACAGAAGAGAACCGCGAGGCCAAAGTGACGTCGTCGTAAGTCAGCCCATAGGGGAGATTCTCCTTGAAGAACTGGTCCGCCGGTTTGTAGAAGGCGGCATCCGCGCAAGCCATGTTCCGGATTTTACTTTCCATAATAAACCCTGAGGGAAGAGCGCCAAGCCGGGCAAGAAAAAAGTTCGGACCGCGGAAAAATTGATTCCATGCGGGTTTGGAAAAGCCCGTTTGCAGAGTGAAGAAATACAACGCGCGCGAATTGTCAAAACATTGTTAAGGCTTGCGCAGGATTATGTTTTTCCGGCACAAGCCGTCAAAAAAAAGTCAAAATATTAACATTCGCATTAAAAATGCCGCCTGACATTGGAAATCGCTTGCAGTCCGGTCAAAAAATTAAAAGTCTTTTGACGATTAAACCGGCAACGGCCAGGTGTCGCCTGGGGGCAGTAAAATCCGCAAAAATGAGTCCGGAAAGGAAGAGCGCGCTCAAGTCCAAAAGGCGTAAAGACCAGCGGGAACCAACGCCGGCGGCCAGCGGTCACGCCGTGCGCCAGCTCGACTCCATCCAATTTCTGGCGGCCGGGCTTTCCCACGATTTCAACAACATTCTCACCGGCATCCTCGGCAACCTTTCGCTGGCCCGCGCGCAGCTCAAGTCTCCGGGCAAACTCGACACCATTTTAGAGTCCACCCAGAAAGCGACGCTGCGGGCGCGGGATCTGAGCCTGCAACTGCAAACCCTGGCCAAAGGCGGAACGCCCGAGCGCGAGCGCGTGTCCATCGCCAGCCTGCTGCGCGAAACCAGCGCGTTCATCATGCGGGGCACCAATTGCGAATGCCGGCTC
>CAZYUX010000115.1:0-8451 GCA_964650745.1 uncultured Puniceicoccaceae bacterium | reverse complement strand
ACATTTCATGATGGTGAACGAGCGCATGTCCACCACCAGGTTCTGGTACCCGAATATACTCCCGCGTTCCGTCTGCCAGATTTCCGCCGCATGGCTCTTCACCAGTTTTTCCACGACGAATTTCATCTCCTCGGGGGAGAGGAACTGGCCTTTTTTCACATGCACGGCGCGCCCCGTGCGGGCGGCGGCCGCCAGCAGGTTCGTCTGCCGGCACAGGAAAGCCGGGATTTGCAGCGCGTCGCACACCTTGGCGACCTCATCCGCCTGCCCCGGCTCGTGGATGTCGGTCAGGACCGGAAAACCGTATTCCTTTTTCACTAATCCGAGTAATTTCAGCCCCTCCTCCATGCCCGGCCCGCGCGGGCTGTCCAGCGAAGTGCGGTTGGCCTTGTCGAACGAGCCTTTGAAGACGATATTCAGCTCCGGCAGCTTTTCCCGGAGCTTCGCCAATTCCCCCGCCACGGCCCGGCACACACTCTCGTTCTCGAGCGAGCACGGACCGGCAATCAAAAGCAGCTTTTGAGGATTGAAGATCATCTATTACGGGTTACTCGGTCTCCAAAAGTATTTCTCGTGGGGCGGGAGACTGAAGTCTTTGCTCAGCCATTTGGCAGTATTCCTTGGAAATATCAATGCCCAAATAGGGGCGTTCGAGGCGGCGGGCCACGCCGGTGGTGGTGCCCGCGCCGTTGAAGGGGTCGAGGACGGCGTCACCCCGGAAGCTGAAGAGCTTGATAGCCCGGCAAGCCAGTTCCTCCGGGAACATGGCGGGGTGGCCGTATTCCGCCATCCGGCGCTCCGGCGCGATGGACCACTCCGCCACCACCCACTTTTTAAACTCGTCCGCGGCGATGTCGGCATCCTCCGCCCGGCCCTCCTTTTTCAAAGATCCCTTGCAGAAAATTTCCAGGAACTACCAGGTATATTTCAGGTAAGGGTTGGAGGGGCTTTTCCAGCTGCCCCAGGCGGTGTATTTGCAGTTGTAGTTGTTTTTCTCCCAGAGGATCTCGCCCTTCCAGATCAGCTTCCGGCTCATCAGGTGATGGCTGATAAGGTGATGCGTCGGGATGTAATCTGAAAAGAGCGGCTGGACGTTGATAATAATCCTTCCGCCATATTTGAGCACCCGCACGCACTCGTCCAAGACCGCGAAGAGCTTTTTGAAATAAGCTTCCCATTGGCTTGCGTCGGCCGATTCCGAATATTCGAGGCCGAAATTATAGGGCGGCGATGTCAGAACCAGATCAACGCAGTTGTCCGGCAATTCCTTCAGCACGGTTTCGCTGTCTCCACAGATGATTTTATTCCGAAACCGCGCCGGCAGTTCCTGGTTTTTTTCAGAAAAGCCGTTTCCCTGTGTATAAAAAATGGCGTTCCTTTGCCGTTCCTTGTCCAGACGGTTCTTCACTTTGCGCTCCGCGTTGTAGTCCACGTAAACCCTTTTGCCGCCTCGGATACCGTAGCTTTTAATCCTGTCTATTTTGCTAAACAGCGTTTGCCAAAGCCGGTTCTCGCGGCGGTTCTCCGCCAGTTCCCCGAGTTTGGAGAGGGTCCCGAAATCAATCTCCCTCAAATGAAGGGTCAAACTGTCATTATCAAAGTCTGCGTAAAGATCGTCATCAGGTAAAACGGACAGAAACGCCTCGGCCTGGGCGGTCTCATCCTCCGTGAATTCCGCGCGCGGGCCAATTTCAATTTTTTTGTATTTCCTCATGCCTCTTTAATTTCTGCTTTGGTTTGCCGGCGTTTCAAAGCGGCGCCGATAAACCCGGCGAACAGCGGATGCGGCCGGTGCGGTTTGGACTGGAATTCCGGATGAAATTGAACTCCGACGAACCACGGGTGCTCCGCCAGCTCGACGATTTCCACCAAATCCCGTTCCGGATTGACTCCGGCGACTTTCATCCCCGACTTTTCAAACGCTTCCCGGAAGGCATTGTTGAACTCATAACGGTGCCGGTGACGCTCGCGGATTGTTTCCGCGCCGTAAGCGTCCCGGGTTCTGGTTCCGGGAATCAGCCGGCAATTGCAGGCGCCCAGCCGCATGTTGGCGCCTTTCGTCTCCAGTTCCTTCTGATCCTTCATAAGGTCTATCACCGGATGGCCCGTGTTTTCATCAAACTCCGAGCTGTTGGCGTCCGCGTGACCGAGGACGTGCCGCGCGAATTCGATGACCGCCACCTGCATCCCCAGGCAAAGGCCGAAATAGGGAACACCGTTCTCCCGGGCCAGCTTGACCGCCTGGATTTTACCCTCGATGCCCCGGTGGCCGAATCCGCCCGGCACAAGGACACCGTCCAGCTTCAGCAGGCGGTCACAGCCGTTGGTTGTCTCTAATTCCTCGGAATCGAGGCGGTGAACCGTCACCCCGCAATCGTTGGCGATGCCGCCGTGGGTGATGGACTCATAGACCGACTTGTAGGCGTCCTGAAGCTCGATGTATTTCCCCACCACACCGATATCCACCTGATGCGCGGGATCCTTGAGAATCCGAACCACCTGTTCCCAACTGCCGGTTCGGGGTTTGGGGCGGGAAAGGCGCAAAAGGTCCAGAACCAAATCATCCAAACGCTCCCGCTCGAGCATCAAGGGAACTTCGTAAATCGAACATCCGACATCCTGCTCCTCGATAACGGCCCGCGGCGGAACGTTGCAGAAAAGACTCAGCTTGCGCCGCAGTTCCGGCGCCAGCTTCTTGTTTTTCTCCGTCCGGCAAACAAGAATGTCCGGCTGGATGCCGATTTCCCGGAGCTTTGCCACGCTCTGCTGAGTGGGCTTGGTTTTCAGCTCCGCGGCCGCCTCGAGGAAAGGAATCAGCGTGACATGAATGAATATCACGTTCTCCCGGCCCTTTTCGAGCGAAAACTGGCGGAGCGCTTCGAGGAAAGGCAACCCCTCAATGTCACCCACCGTGCCGCCGATTTCCGTGATAACAACCTCGACGCCCTCCCCTGCCGCTTCCAGACGCGCCTTGATTTCGTTTGTCACGTGAGGAATGACCTGGACCGTCTGGCCGAGGAAGTCCCCCCGGCGCTCTTTCATGATAAGCGTCTCATAAACCTGCCCGGAAGTCAGGTTGTTGAAACTCGAAAGCGGCGCGGAGGTGAAGCGCTCGTAATGGCCAAGATCCAGATCGGTCTCCGCCCCGTCATCCAGCACATAAACCTCCCCGTGCTGGAAGGGGTTCATGGTGCCAGGGTCCACATTGAGGTAAGGATCGAATTTCTGGAGGCGGACCTTCAGCCCCCGCCGCTCAAGCAGCGCTCCCAGCGCCGCCGTGGTCAGCCCCTTCCCCAAAGAAGACACCACCCCGCCCGTTATAATGATGTGTTTCATGGTCAACTGGTATGGTCAACTGGTTCTCTCGCGATGATAAAAAACTGGTGAGGCGGCGATGCGCCCTTGGGCCTTCGATAAAAATCCCTCCTCCGGCGCAAGGCAACATCTATTTGCAAAAAGCGCCGGTTTGGTTCAGAAAAGCCGCCAAAACAGCGCTCCCCCGCAATTTTGAACATTAACTGCAAGTGAACAAACAAAAAAGAAAATGCGCATTGCATTAATACAGGCGAAAGCGCCGGAGAACCGGCGGACCGGCCTGGAAACGGCCATCGTTAAAATTCGCCAGGCCGCCGGCCAGGGCGCCCGGGTGGTTTGTCTGCAAGAACTCTTCCTCACGCCCTACTTTTGCCAAACCCAAAATCCGGCCAACTTTGACTTGGCGGAACCGGTGCCCGGCCCGACCGCCAAGGCCCTTGGCCAACTCGCCAAAGAGCTCGAAGTGGTCATCATCGCGCCTTTATTCGAAAAGCAGGCCCCCGGCGTCTACTACAACACGGCCGCGGTGCTCGACGCCGATGGCGCTTGCCTCGGCAAATACCGCAAGACGCACATCCCCCAGGACCCGGGCTTCGAAGAGAAGTACTACTTCACCCCAGGCGATTTGGGCGTCCGGATGTGGCCCACCCACCACGGAAAAATAGGAATCCTCATCTGCTGGGACCAGTGGTTTCCCGAAACGGCCCGGCTGGCCGCTCTGGAGGGAGCGGAAATCCTGTTCTGCCCCTCCGCCATCGGCTGGCTGTCGGCAGAAAAAGAAACCTTTGGAGCCGCCCAATACCAGGCGTGGGAAACAGTCCAGCGCGGCCACGCCGTGGCCAACGGCTGTTACGTCGCCGCCGTCAACCGCGCGGGCGCCGAAGGCAACATCGAATTCTGGGGCCAGTCCTTCGTCTGCGACTGTTACGGCCGGATCACCGCCCAAGCTTCTCAAAACCGCGAAGAAATCCTCCTGGCCGATTGCGATTTATCCGCTTTGGAAGACTTCCGCCGCGCCTGGCCCTTCTTCCGCGACCGCCGCCCGGAGGTATATAAAAAGTTGACAGATAACAGCATTCAAACCGCGCCCAAAAATCCCGGCTTTTCCCCCGCTTTATAAGTAACGTGTGTTAAAATAAGCGGATGAAACGCCAAAAAAACCCGCCAACCCGGTTTGTCCGCCTGCCCGGAACGGCGCAAAAGCGGCAAAAACAGTCAAATAAACCCGCGAAACCGCCGCGCCAGCCTGCTTCTCCCGTCCGCTCGAATCAACTCCGAAAAAACATTGCGCCCCCGCAAACGGATTTATGGACGCGCCTTATAGCATGGCTTAAGAATAAAAATTTGGTTTTGCCCGAACGAACACGGTTTCAATTTGCCAATATGATTTTTCAAACCGGACAACCGGACCGCGCCATTAATAATCCGCTTCCATACTGGCTTGTGTTTAGAATCTCTCCAAAATGTTATGATTTTCAAATCAAAACCTGACCCGGAAATCTTTTCCCTCCATTCTTTCTCCGTGTAAATATTCTCGGTGACGCCATATTTTTTTTCATGTTGGCCAAAAAATTTCTCCCGCCGGCATCTTAAAAAACCAACTGGCGTTAAGATCGGCTCCCGTATCGCTATTAAAAAACCGCCCGGTTTTAAAACTCTTTTGATTTGCATTAACACCCGGTTAAAAGACGTTTCTGGAATGTGATGAAGGGCGGCATCACAGAAAACGAAATTGAACTTTTCATCTTCAAAATAAAGCTGGTTAAAATCTCCCACCACCCGCGTGATTTTTTCCGCTTCGGCATGAAGGACCTCCATGACAACGGGAGCGACTGTTTGCAGGACATGCCGGCTCATATCAAGAGCATAAACACCGGTGACGGCCGGGATTTTCGACAATTCAGCGCTCATCCAGCAGCTCCCCGCTCCAACTTCCAGTATATTTCCCCTTATATCCAAATGCCGCAACAAATAAGGAACGATCTCCCGCCGCCCGTCGTTGATTCGCTCAAGCCACTTGTTCTCGATTTGGAAAGCTTCTTCATTCGGTTGAATGTTTTCCCGGTATTCAAGCTCCTGCCGGTTGACATACTCAGAAAAATCATTAAATACAATTCTCGAGTCCATGTGAATAATTCATTTTTTTGATCCGGTCTTGCGCGACAAGAAGCGGCGCAAGGAATGACGCATAACCGTCCCAATATTTCGCCTGACATCCCGCAATAGAATGTGCGTTGGATCGGCGTATTTCAGATAATTTTCAGGATGCACTAAGGATAAAGGCATTTGCTGAAATACCGGAGTCTTTTCGTTGCCGGCGGGGAATTCGCCCAAGGAATTCCGGTGGATGTATAAGAGCATGTTTTGCGCGTAATTGGGCGCTGCCTCTGGAAGATTCCAGAGGATGGGCCGCAGGCAATCTATACAATGATATTCTTCCATTAAAAAGAGTTTGGCCCAATAGTCGGGCCATTGTTCGTTGCGGTGGCCCCGGCCTTCCTGAAAAGGGATCGCCGCTGAAAACAGCACAACCGAACCGTGCCGCACCAGCGATTCGATAAAGGGCGCCGCATATTCTTCCTGCAAATGTTCTGCCACTTCCAGTGACATCACCAGATCATATTGCCGGCCCAAATCCAAGGGTTTCTTAAAATCGTGAGAGGTGAAATCCCGCTCCGGGATCAGCAAGCGGCTGGTTTTTACCCACGGCCCGTCAACTCCATGGATTTCCATACCGTGTTCTTTAAAAACACTCAACCATTCTCCTTCGGCGCAACCAATGTCGAGAACAGAGGCGGGCTGGATAAACTCCAGTATTCGAGGTGTAATAATCCGTGCGGCTTCCGCGACTTTTTCTCGACGCTCCCGATAAAAATCCTCATAATATCCGCTCATTATATAAACCGCTTTCGAAAAACTTTTACAGATGCTAATAATGCCGTTTCATCAAAATGCAAGAACGGAAAACCGGCCAAATAAGTCTCGCGGCTGAATCCGAACATGCGAAGATAAGCCTGTGAGCAAGTCCAGTCGATACGGAAAAGTGGTCTTGTTGTCAGTCGCCCAAGGGAAGGGGCACGGGGCGGAAAATGCTTTGTGTTTGTTGTTGTCATTTCTGCCCGTTGCGTTCCGGAAACATTTAATTGTCGTGTCGCCGCCCGATTCGCGAGTTCGCCGCGAAAGCCTTTCATTAGGTTACGAGTGGGTTCCCTGGAAAGCCGGCAGCGACACCTTTCTCTCTAATTTATGCGCCTGCCTCAAGCTGACATTTAATCCGGGCATCAGCGGCGCGAGTCTTTTTTTTGGCTGGGGAGGACGGGCTTTCGAGTGGGTGTTGTTTCTGGCTAAAATCCGCCATTGCGGCGTTCAAGGCCGGCTGGCGGACCACCCCCGGGCGGTCTTTCACGGGCGGTTCAGGCAGTGGCTTATCAGGCAAACCGCCAGCCGCATGGATCTTTGTGTTCTGCCCAGCCGGGCGTTGGAACGCGTTTGCCGGGAAGCCCAATGGGAAACGCCCGCCTGCGTGATTTACAATGGGATACGCCATTTTCCATCAAAACGCTTTTCGAGGGACGGCGACTTGGTTCATATAGGCTTCTTGGGTTGCTACGCTCTTTGGAAAGGTGTTGCCACCGTAAGCCGGTGGATCGAGATGAGCCGCGAGTCAAATATCCGCTGGCATCTATTCGGCGGCATGTCTTTCAATACCCGTCCGCTGGTCACGGGTGCCGCGGAAAAGTATAAGGAAAGCGTGAGTTATCACGGCAGCCAACCGGCCGACCGAATTTACACGCGGTTGGACTTCGTCGTGCATCCCTCCCTCGATTTCGACCCCCTGCCCAATGTTCTTATCGAGGCCGCCGCAGCCGGCTTGCCCGTCGTTGCTTCGGATACCGGCGGCTCGGCCGAAGCGGTCACAGACGGTAAAACCGGTTTCCTGTATCCGCCGCGAAACCCCGAAGCGGGCTACGCGAAACTCCGTCTCCTGGCCGAGAATGAGGAACTCCGCCAACGGATGGGGGAAGCCGCAAAGGCCATGGTTAAAAAACGCTTTTCTCCAATCCGCATGGCAGACGAATACCTTGCTCTCTGGAAGGCCATCCCGAATGTCCCGGCATCATAATCATAATTAGCGAATGCACTGCGCGCTTTTTCGTGTCACGGCGCTTTTGGCTCCGGGCGTTATCGCGGCTCGCGCCATTCGCGCTCGATGGCGGGCCGCTCGCCCCGCCAATACGCATATTCCGATTCGAGCAGTTTTCTCGCGGCCCGGTAGTCTTCCAGCGGCAAACGGGGGTTTTTTTCGTAAGCGATTTTTCTGATGAAGGCGTTCTTTACAAAATGTCCGAGCCCGGCCCGACTCGCAAACCGCGTGATGGGGGCTAACGGCCATCTCGGTATGCGTGTAGGGTTTTTTTTAACAAGGTGCGCGCACGGCGCATGAAAATCGAGATTGAGATTATCCAGGAGATCACGCATCACGCATTCCGTTTCGCACAACAGCTGTTCAAAACCGATGATGATGGTTCGGCCGGGAGGCAGTTTTCCGAGATATTCACTATATCTGCTACTCTGAAAATAACGGTATGCGAAACGAAAAGCCTCTGAAGGGACTTTTTGGTTAAGCATCTCAGACAAGGCCTGATAGCCTGGCGTGACCGTTCCCTGCCTCTTGGCCGCTATCAGACAGTGCTCTTCGCCCGTCTTCGCACAGCAAGCGAGGATTTTCCGGAACGGCCGCCTCTCGACCCCCGGCACTTTGTTTCTCATGTGAAGGTAGGCGGAAAACGCCCGGCGGACTGGATCTCGAAGCAGACAAATGTAACGGGGGTCCTCAATATTCTCATTAATGCGCTGAAGCGCTTTCGGATTGTAAATATAAGATGTTGAAGCATCGAGAGGTATGCCGTCATAAGAACCCAGGTAATTTTTAAATTCACTTCTGTTGAATGCGAATTCGAAGAAAAAGGGTTCCTTTACCGCTCCCGGACTGACATCCGGGTGCCGCGAAAGCATGGCATGCAACGTCGAAGTTCCCGACTTCTGAAAACCGATGAGGAACAGGTGCATCGTTGTTTAATTAATACGGCATCCAAAAATTTCAACTTCCGGCCTGATTTTTGGATAACGTGTGGT